>JAIBBD010000118.1 GCA_019694855.1 Dehalococcoidia bacterium | reverse complement strand
CAGGATCTCCAGAAGGACCGCATCGCGGCCAACGTGCTCTCGCTCGCCTACGTCATCGAAACGCCGGGCAACATCTTCGCCCGCAACGACCCCAACAACCCCCGCCTCGACTTCGGCAGCGCCGAGTGGATGGGTAGAGCCGCCACCTGGATCGCGAAGCAGCCCGCCGAGTACACGGGCAACATCGTCTTCGACCACAAGATCCGCTACTGGCTCGAAGACATCCCCTGATCGAGGCGCCTACGGCCCGAGGAGCCGCCCGTTCGCGAGCCTCACGCGGTCGATCAGGTTCGCGTCGTTGAACCAGAACGCCGCGATGATCCCGTCGGACGAGTAGATCATCAGCGACCCACCGTACGTCGAGGCGTACCGCGTCTTGATCGAGACGATCCGCGGGTGGCTCTGGTCGAAGCTCCATGGCGCCAGGCCCCTGGCTCAACCAGCTCAGGTTCGTCACGGCCTCCGCCGGCGTCCCCGGCGAACAGCACTCCGTCGCTCGATCGTCATGCGCACCGTTGGCGCCATGAGCGACACGACGGCCGCGTAGTCTGTCGCCTCGATCGCCCGTGTCAGCGCCGCGCCAAACTGCTGCTCCGCTGAACGCGTCGGCGTGCTCGTCGCTGCCGGGCTCGCCGTCGCTCTTACCGTCGCCGGCACTCCGCCGACCGTCGAGGTCACCGTAGCCGCGGCGGCGGTCGCCATGGCTGCTGCCGCTGTTAGTACGGTCGTGGCGCTCGCCGGCGCAGTCGATGAAGCCTCGCCCGAGGCGTTCATGCCGTCTCCCCCCGCACGCGATGGCAAGTAGCATGCTCCCAACCGCGATCGCAATTAGCTAGCCCTCGCTATTGCCACGGTCCCCCCTCGTTCTGCGGCGACGTCGCCGGCCGCTGCGGGTTACAGAGGCGCGCTGAGTGCCGGAAGGACGTAGGCCCTCACCCGCAAGGACGAATACTGCCACCAGACGCCGCGACACTCTCCAGGAGTACCGCCACAACCCCGTTTGTAAACCTGTCCCACTCCGCCTACCATGCTCCCGCCCGAGGGCCCTCGCCGCCGGGCGATGGAGCGAACATGACCCGCGCCTCGAACCGTCCCGCCCGCGCTTTCGGCCACGGCCTCACGAGGCTCACCGCCGCCGCCGGCATGATCGCCCCGGTCGTCATCCTCCTCGCCGCTCTTGTCGCCATCGGCGCCTACCTCGCCTTCGACCAGCAGGCCCTCGGCAGCGGCCGCGCCCTCCTCCTCGCCGCCGCCGCCATCGCCGTCGCCTGGCTCGCCAGCGCCCTCCTCCTCTCCACTCGCGGCCGTCCGGACACCGCCACTCCCCGCGCCTACCTCAACCTCCTCAACCTCGGCGCAGAGGTTGAAGACGCCATCACCCGCATCGAGGCGGCCCATCCCGCCGAGGCCGACCGCGTCGTCATCGCCCGCATGCGCGACCAGCTCACCGCCGTCCGTGCCGTCCTCGGGATCGAGGACGCTGCCGCCTCCCCCGAAGCGCTTGCCCTCAGCGACCGCGTCGACTGGCTCCGTAGCGCCGGCTACAACGAGTGCTACAAACGCCTTCACTCCATCCAGGCCGACCTCATCCTCATCTGCGGGCGCGCCGAGCTGCTCGCCGGCGTCCACGAGGACTACCTCGCCCTCACCGACAGCCGCGTCCCCGGCGCCGACACGCTCCAGTACAAGCTCGAGCGCAGCGTGGCCGACCTCGGCCTCGACCCCGCCACCTTCTTCACCCGCCCGAAAGGCACCGTCACCGCTGCGGCCGACGATCCCACCACCCACATCGAGAAGCCGGTCGACATCCCGCCGTCCGAGGACGTTCGCTTCCGCGTGCGCTCCGTCCGCATCGCCCTCGACGCCTTCCGTGACCGCACCTTCGAGGGCTTGATCCACCAGCGCGACCGCGCCCGCGCCTCCACCTCGGCCGCCGGCGCGATCCTCTACGTCGTCCTCGTCTGGACGCTGCTCTTCGACATCAAGCACGAGACCCTGCTCTACGCCGCCGTGCTCTTCGCCATCGGCGCGACCGTCGGCGTCTTCGCCCGCCTGCTGATTCAGTCCGAGGTCGGCTCGGATGTCGAGGACTATGGCCTCTATATGGCGCGCGTCGCGCAGACCGTCGTCGCCTCCGGCGTCGCCGCGCTCCTCGGCGTGGTCATCACTGTCTACGGTGTCGCCGCCATCAACAATTCGGACGTCGTCCCCGCCCCGGCGACGTCGCCGGCCCCCGCTGCCACCGCGCCCTCGACCAGCACTCCGGCCCCGACCGCCCTTGCTAGCTCCGCCAACAACGTCCGCCTCGAGTCGGTCTTCAGCTTCGAGGAGTACCCCCTCGCCATCGTGCTCGCGGCGATCTTCGGCCTCTCGCCCACCCTCCTCCTCAAGCGCCTCGAGGACGCCACCACCCGGCTCAAGCTCGACATCAAGAGCATCGAGTCGAGCGAGGGCGCCTCCCCCTCGAGCTGACGCGCGGCGTCCGAGGCGTTGCGTCCCGCCATCCGTCCACGTAGATTCGCCCGCACCAGCAGCGCGAATCGGGGGCGCACACCATGAACGAGACCGCGAGGCACCGCGGAGGGCTGACGCTCAGCCGCGTCGATGCCCTCACCGACGGCGTCTTCGCCATCGTCGCCACGCTACTCGTCCTCGAAATCCACGTCCCCGAGCTCCCGGAGCACGCCACGACCTCCGAGGTCTGGCACAGCCTCGGCGACGTGGCGCCCTCGTTCGTCGCCTTCGTCTTCTCCTTCGTCACGATCCTCGTCTACTGGGTGAACCACGAAAGCCTCAGCCGCGTCACGACGCGCTACCCCTACCGGCTCGTGTGGATCAACCTCGTGCTGCTGCTCTTCATCTCGCTGATCCCGTTCACGACCGACTTCATCAGCGAGTACCCGAAGGAGCCCGTCGCCGTCGCCACCTACGGCCTCGTCATGGCCTGCAGCGCCGCCACCGCGGTCGCCGGCTACTGGTACGTCGCCTTCGGCGCCAACCTCATGACTCCGACCGTCAGCATCGAGGTACGCCGGCGCCTCCTCCGTCGGTTCGGTCTCGGGCCCGTGTTCTACCTCGCGGCCGCGCTCGCCGCCTTCCTCTCCGTGTACGTCGCTATCGCCGTGTACATCGCGCTCCCGCTGGCCTTCTTCGTCCCCGCCCTCCAGGAGCGCGTCCTCGAGGACCTCGGCGAGGAGTAACGCCGTCCGAGGAAACGCACGGGGACTGGCCCCCCGACCGCGCCTTGCCTATCCCGGCCGCGCCATCCCCGTCGACCGCAGCTCAGCTCCGTACATCGCCTCGCCGTAACGCGCCCGTCCCGAGGCAGCGTCGATCACGAGCAGTTCGACCGCGCGCCGCCGTCGCTCGCCCACCTCGCTGTTGTAGACGATCGCCAGCCGCTCGCCGCCGTCCCACACCACGTGGTCGAGCGTGAACTGCAACCGGTCGAGGTGCCCCGTCGCCGTCTGCCAGTACTCGCGCAGCGCCGCCCGGCCCGACACCACGGGGCTCCCGGTCACCTCTTCCGCCCGAGGACTGAAGAACTGCGC
>JAIBBD010000117.1 GCA_019694855.1 Dehalococcoidia bacterium | reverse complement strand
GGAAGAGAAGGCCCGCGCTACGGCGAGGGCGATCGAGATCGGCTATCGGGCCGTGAGCCAGGAGACAGGAATCCCATGGGGGACGCTGTCGTGCTGGGTCTTCCACGCGAGGCGGGCGGCGAAGGCGGCAGTGGAGGGGGCGCCAGTGGCGGTTGTGGAGGGGGCGCCGAAGAGGGTCGCGGAGGCTGCGTCGAAGGCGGTCGTGGAGGCGGCGCCGGTGCAAGCGAGCGCCGTCGACGTCTCTCGCGTGCCCACGCGAGCAGAGCGTTCGCCGGGAGCCGCCGCGGCGGCAGCACCGGCGAGTCCGGCGAGCTCGCCACGTCGTCCACGGGTCGCGAAGGTGTACACGCCGTCACAGGTCGCGCAAGCGCTGGAGCGCGTAGCGGCCATCGGGGTCCGCCCGGCCGCGAAGGAGCTCGGGATCTGCCGGACGACGCTCCGTGCGTGGGAGCGGAAGACAGCGCGCGCGGCGGCGGGCGCGGGCGCGGGGTCGGCGCCGACGAGTGGTCCTGATCCGAAGACGACGGCGGAGGTGCGTGACGCCCGCATCCTGGCGGAGTGGAAGAAGCAGGTCGGGCTCGGGCCGTCGCAGATCCGCAATCAGCTCCGGCGGGTGGGTGTGAAGGTCTCGGTGCAGACGGTGCGTCGGGTGATGGAGGAGGCGGGCTACCAGACGCCAAAGGTCGAGCGCCGCGACCACACGGGGACGTACGAGGCGGTGCGGCCGAATCAGCTGTGGCACCTCGACTTCGTCCACCGCTACATCCACCAGCAGAAGGTCTTCATTCTGGCGCTGCTCGACGACTACTCGCGCTTCGTGACCGGCTGGGCGATGGACGACGCCGAGCGCGGCGACGCGGTGATCGCGGCCTTCGAAGCGGCCGTCCTGCGCTACGGCCGCCCGGAGGCGCTCATGCACGATGGCGGCTCGGCGTTCTGGTCGTGGAGGGGCGCGAGCCGCTTCACCCGCGTGCTCGAGGAATACGGCGTCGACCAGCTGAAGGTCGACATCCCGCAGCCGAACGGCAAGAGCGAGGTGTTCAATGCCAATCTCCAGAAGGAGCTTCTCGATCGGGTGACGTTCGGGGACGTCGGCGAGCTGCGCCGGCGCCTCGGCCCCCACTTTCACTGGTACAACCACCAGCGCACCCACCACGCCCTCGGCGGCCTGCTCGTCCCGGCCGATCGCTACTATGGCCGCGTCGAGGAGGTGCTCGCCCGCATCGAGTCCGGCGGTGTCCAGGACACCCTGGAGCTCCAGAGCCGAGCGCTCGACCTGTTCCGCGTGACGTCGACCCGCGGCCGGACCGAGATCTGGCTCATGGGCCAGAAGGTCTTCGAGGCGGCGGAGCGCTGAGGACGGTAGGGGCGGCCACGCTTTCGGTGTAGGACGGGGTTACGAAGCCAACCACCCCACACCGAAAGACGGGCCGCCGCCATCGTGCCTCCAAACGTCGATTCCGTCCCGAACAACGTGATCGCGGCCCTGCTCCTCACGGCGCTGCCGCATCTCCGTCGCCTCGAGCTGGGCGCGCCGCCGACCGCGACCGCCGTCCTTCTGGCGACCGGCGCCTGTCGGAGCCGGGCCTACGAGCTCGTCCGCGCCCTGGAGACGTGCCTCGGCGGCCTCGCGCGGCCCGTCGGGCGCCCGGCCGCGCCGGTGACGTCGCGACCGGGCGTCACGGGCACCGCCGCCGTGTCGCAGGCCGTGCTCGAGTACCTGATGACCCATCCCGGCGCGGTGACACAGGTCGGCGAGCGGCGCCGCTACAGCGACGGCTTCCGGGCGCTCGCGCTCAGGCTCACCGCGGAGCATTCGGGCGAGGACCGCGCCGACGTGGCACGCGCCGTCGGGATCCCCGCCGCCACCCTCGACGACTGGTGGGCCGAGCGAGAGCGACTCGTCCAGCCGAGCCCCGCGCCCGCGCCCCCGCGCTCCCCCTCACCCGAAGACGCCGTGACCGAGAGCCGCATCGCCGCCCTCCTCGACCTCTGGCGCTCGTGGGACGGCGGATTCTCCGCCTTTGCGGGCGCCGTGCGCCGCGAGCTCGAAATCCCCTGGGGCGACACGCGGATCGGCAAGGTCCTCGCGACCTACGGTAATCGACGCTCGGTGCCTCGTCCCGGCAGGCGTCCGGACGAAAAGGCCCAGCGGGACGCCTTCCGCACCTTCTTTCCGGGCGCCCAGTGGACCGAAGACGGAACCGAGCTCGTCGTCACGCTGAACGGCGAGCGCTTCGCCGTGAACCTCGAGCTCGTCGTGGACACGAGCACCAGCGCGCTCGTCGGCGCTCATCTCTCGGACCAGGAGACCGGCCCAGCCGTCGCCGCCGCCTTCGAGGACGGCGTGACCACCACCGGCGCCCGGCCCATCGCCCTCGGGACCGACAACGCCACCGAGAACGACGCGCCCGAGGTCGCCGTCGCCCTCGGAGAGACGCTCCACCTCCACGCGACGCTCGGGCGTCCCCAGAACGACGCCCACGTCGAAGGCGCCTTCGGCCTCTTCCAGCAGGTCGCTCCGCCCCTCGTCGTGAACGCGAAGACGCCCCGGGAGCTCGCCTCCGCCATCCTCCGGCTCGTCGTCACCGTCTGGGCGAGGACGCTCAATCACCGGCCCCGCAAGGCCAGGGCCGGAAAGTCCCGCGTCGACCTCTACCGAGAGGCCGAGCCGACGCCCGAGCAACGCGCTGCCGCAAGAGCCTTCCTCACCGCCGTCCAGAGGGCACACGACCAGGCCGAACGCACGCGACGGCGCCGCGCCGATCCCGTCGCCCGCGCCGCCCTCGACGGCTTCTTCGACGAGCGCCGCTGGGCCGATCCCAACGCTCATCTCAGAGACGCCATCGCCGGCTACGGGCTCGACATCGTCCTCGCTGCCCTCGCGACCTGGCGGGCAAAAGACGAGCACGGCCACCTCCCAGAGGGCGCATCGCCACGCTACCTCCTCGGCATCACGCGCCAACTCCAGTGCCGCCGAGAGCTCACCGCCATGGCCGACGACCTCTGGAGGCGACGTGTCGACGCCGGAGATCTCATCGCCGCACGCCTCGACACCGAGCGCAGCGCCCTCCAAGGCACCGTCGAGGTCCGACTCGACGCCGCCTTGAACCGCCTCGTGACCGCGCCGTCGCTCCTCGCCCGCATCGCCTGGACGACCACCGTCGCCGACTTCATCCGAACCGCGGATCCCCCCGGGCGCCGCCGACTCTACGACCGAGCCGTCGCCGCCATCGTCGCCGCATACGCCCTCGACCGAAGCCGCCGGGCCGCACTCCTCCACGCCATCGCCGAGCGCGTCCTCCCGCTCGCCGCCTGAGCCCGAACCCGCCGCCGCCCCGTCTTTCGTCGCCCGCTCCTCCGACCTCGCCGGAAGCGTCGAACCGTCGCAGGAACCGAAGCTCGCCCGCCCCCCAGCCCCCTACGCCGGGACCCCGAGCCTGAACATGCCGCACACCCCGGGGTCACGGGCGCGCAACCCACCTGGTCAGGCCATGACCCGGGTCCGCAACACGTACCCCCTGTCCGGAGTTCCGAGCGGGCTACGGGTTGACAAGCGCA
>JAIBBD010000041.1 GCA_019694855.1 Dehalococcoidia bacterium | reverse complement strand
ACCGTCGCCGTCGTTGAACCGAGCACGGGACCGTCCGGTCCCCCGTCACGGATGTTGACGGTCAGCACGATGGATGGGTTCGCCCCGTTGCTGGTGAGGAAGATGTCCGTCGCCACGAGGTTGTTCTAGGTCGGTTTGAACCCCTGCGCGACGCCACCAGTGCTGTTGACTCCCAGGCCGAAATCGAACGGTCCGGTGAATTGCTGGTCCACTGTACCGTGGGCCGAAACGGCGATCGGAATCGTGGCGAGGATGATCGCGAAGGCGATCCCGGCCAGTGCTCGTCTCATCGTGCCTCCTGCTGAACTGTTCGAGGATATTCGTACCGCAGGATGAGTTAATCGGCCGCCCCAGTGCCGTCGATCTTGGACGCCCTCGCCGCCACTCATTCAGATCCCGCGCCGCCCCCCCGACTCCCGCGAGGACCTCGTGGAGTGGTGTCGGTGCCCCCACGTTCGAGGGTGGTGCGGGCGCTGGTCGTGCGTACGATCGCCTCGGGGTAAGCCAGTCGGATCGGTATTGCATTACCCGGTTCATGGCTTTACCATCGAGGCAGATCACACCCGCGCGGGCAGTTGTCTCACCGCCCGTCGCTGCGCCCCATGGTGATCGCGCTTCGCTAGGCGTCCGGGCCAACTGGGCGCAGCCGCCTCCGACTGACGCGCCTCGTCGACGCCTCACGTGTCTTTGTGTGTTGCCCCGGATAGCCGCGTGCCTGGCGGCTGCGGGAGATGCGTAGGAGGCCTGTGCCTCCGACGGTCAAGCGGACACACCCAAGCCAACTGGCGCCTCGAACACTGGCCTGCCAGGCCCGAACGGCCTGCGGCCGCGAGGCGCGCGTTCTATGGTTGCGGGAATCCTGCTGCCCCTCTGGGTGCTGTTGAACATCTTCGGGACCACGCTCGGGCTCAATTCCGAGCAGATCCACGACAAGAACGTCTACATTTCCGTCGAGGCCGGCCGCTCGATGACCGGGCTCGCCTGTGACCAGGAGCTGTTTCCGGATGGCGGCGCTGGCTGGTTCGATGACCAGTGCGCCGGATTGCCACCGCGAACGGTCGTCATCTACTGGCGCAACGTCGACCCGGCCGTCTACGGCAAGGACTACATCCGTTACGTAGTGCGTCACGAGGTCGAACACCTGCTCCGCGGACGAGACGGACCGTCCGGTGACATCAACAACGAGGCGGCCGCGAAGGCCGCCGGTTGTGCCGTCGCACCCGGCTGGTGGTGCGACTGGTAAGTGACTCGAGGCGGGGGAGGCCGGGCGTGCTCAGGCCTCCTCTCGCACCGCCTGCACCGTCAGCTTGTTGCCCCATCGGCCGACGAAGGTATTCGCAAGGCGCCAACCCGGACGCACGATCGAGATGACGCCCGGCAGACTCAACAGTCGGCTTGCCGCGCCCGGGACATGCCGGTAGTACATCGCGTAGCGCTCCCGGTGAACGGGATGCAGCCCCTCGTCACGGAGCACGTCGGAGACATCGGAGGGCGTGAGCCGCGCCACGCGGTTCCCGGCCTCCTCGCGCTCCAGTGCCCACCGCAGCCGTACCGCCACTCGGGTCGCGAAGGCCTGCGCTGGCTCCGTGATCGACACCGCGCGCCCAGCGACGCGGCCCATCTCCGACAGACCCGCGGCCGGGCGTTCGAGGTGGTGCAGTCCGTCATGCACGTATACGAGGTCGACTGAACGGTCGCGGAACGGCAGCCGCTCAACGTCGGCAACGATGGCCAGGACCGGAAGACCGTAACGGCGGGCCCGCTCCGCCGTCCGCTGCGCGGCGCCGAGCGAGATGTCGCTGGCGATAACTTGTGCGCCGGCTCTGGAAAGGAACTCGGCGTCCATCCCCGATCCGCCGCAGACCGTCAGCGCGGTGGCCCCGGGGATCAGAGGCTCGATGCCTCGGATGCTCCGACGGAACTTCTCGGCCAGCAAGTACCGATGCAGCGCCGGCGCTCCGTGTGGGCGGGTCACCTCGAATTCGGCTGCGTCGGCACGATCGAAGTGCGCCGCCTGGTGTTGCTTATGCACCGATCCGTGGACCGCGTGCTCGTGTTCGAGCTCATCGTGCTTCGAAGCCGACTGGTCAATCAACAGGACAGGGATGCCCTCGATCACGGGAAACGTATGTCCACACGACTCGCAGTGAGCCGAGTCGTCCGCCCAGCGCAGCGGCTCGCGGCAACCCGGACAGACGAGGAGATCGCGTAGCCGATCTCCTTCGGCGGAAGGCCCAACCGCCATCGACATCTGGACGTCAAAGTCCGGAGCCTGGCGGAGACGGTGATGTGAGAACGCCGCCTCGAACGCGCGGACGTGCACGTCCGCGCACGTCTCGACGTCGTACCGCGCCACGGCGCGCTCGCGGGCAACCTCACCCATGCGACGACGCAGCTCGGGGTCGTCGAGCAGCCGCAGCGTCGCGCGCGCCAGCGCTTCCGCGTCGAGCGGTGGCACCACGAGCCCCGTCACCCCGTCCTCGACCACCTCACGCACCGCCCCCACATCCGTCGCCACCACCGGGACCCCGCACGCCATAGCCTCCAGAGCCGTCGTGGTGGTCCCCTCCGAACGAGGAACCGACGTGATGAGCTTCACGTCCATCGCTGGATACCAGCACTCGAGGTCCGACCGCTCCCCCGCGAAGATGAACTGGCTCGCTGGGATACCGGACGCGCTCACTTCTTCGCGGATCTGGCGCGTGTACTCGGCATGAGTCTCGTACGCTGCCCCGACTACCACGAAAGTCGCATCCGGCCGGCCCTGCACGATTTCGCGGGCCGCCCGCACGAAATACTCCACGCCCTTCTGCGGGTTCATATTGGCCACCGTCCCAATGACGGGGGTTGACGCGTCGACATTGAGCGCGGAGCGGCGAGCCAGCCCCCGCTCCGCCGAGACGCGGAAGCGCTGCGTATCCACGGGAGGGTAGTAGACGACCGAGGTCAACCGTTCCGATTCCGTCCACCCGTGTGCCGGCATCAGGCTACGGCCATCAAACATCACGACGTCGGCGAGCCGGCGAACTGCGGGCATCTCGACCCGCCGCAGGGCCGTGGGCGTGCGCGTGTCGACGATCTGCCAGACCACCGGCACACGCTCGAGGTGCGCGGCGATCGCGCCGTGCGGGTTGACAAGCCCGCTGATTAGGACGAGGTCGATCCGACGGTCACGGATCAAACGTCGGACGGCGCGTACCTCGAAAGGAAGGCTCGCCGCGTACGTCGCTTGCTGGCGGGGGTCGCGCGTCGCACGCAGCCTGCGAAGTGGCATCGTGACCACCTCGATCCCCGCCTCTCGCAGGCGCTCAGCGGCGTTGCCCGGCTCATCCGGCAGGAGCACCGTCGTCTCCCAACCCCGCCGGCGCAACGGCTCAGCAAGGCGGAGCGCCTGGTTATGTGGCCCCCCGAACACCGGGTAGTGGACGACGTGGAGTAGGTTCAACGCACGTCCGAGCCGGTAGCGCTCTCAGCGCCATCGACCCGTGGTGGCGACGGTGCCCGCCCGACGCCCCGATACTTGAGACCGGCTGCGACAACACGCGCAGCGTCCAGGCAGTTGCGCCCGTCCATCACCGCCCGCGGCCGCCGCATGAGACTGGCGAGGTGTCCCCAGTCGGCCTCAACAACTTCGGGCCACTCGGTGAGCACCAGGGCAGCATGTGCGCCGCGTACTGCGGACAGCAGGCTGCTGCTCACCGAGGCGCCGGCGAACTCGGGCCGCTTCCCGGCGTCTCGCACCGCCGGATCCCACAGGCGGACCACGCACCCGCGCCCGACGAGGTCGGGCACAACCGACAGGCTCGGCGCCTCCCGTAGGTCGTCCGTGCCCGGCTTGAAACTCAGGCCGAGGATCGCGACCACCGGATGTTTGACGCCTTCGACCATCTGCAGAAGACGGTCGCGGACCAGCTCGTGCTGCCCGTTGTTGACCTGGATCACCGACTCGAGTAGGCGCATCCGCCGGCCCCGGGAGGATGCGAGGTAGGTCAGCGCTCGCGTGTCTTTGGGGAAGCAGGATCCGCCGTAGCCAACCCCCGCGGCGAGGAACCCGGCGCCGATGCGCGTGTCGAGCTGCATCCCCCGCGCCACCTCATCGACGTCGGCGCCCACCTCGTCGCAAAGGTTCGCAATCTCGTTGATGAACGAGATCCGCGTCGCGAGGAATGCGTTGCTCGCGTACTTGATCATCTCGGCGTTCGTGGGGGTCGAGACGACCCAGGGCGCCTCGATCCCGCGGTACAGCTCACGCACGATCGGTAGCACACGACGCTCGTACAGCCCGACCACGATGCGAGTGGGATCCGTCCAGCCACGGATCGTCTGGCCCTGGCTGAGAAACTCCGGGTTGTAGGCGTAGATGCTGGAGAAGGCAGCACCGGCCTCCGTTTCCGCCAGCAATCGGTCGCTGGTGCCCGGAGGCATCGTGCTTTTGACCAGTACGAGCCGAGGCAACTGTGGCAGCAGGCGGACTTCGTTGAGTACCCGGGCGATCTGCCGCAGGTCGGCGTTGCCGCCCGGGAGCTGAGGCGTACCCACCGCGACCACGATCGCCTCGACCGGGCCGGCGGCAGCCAGAGTCGGCGCGAAGCGGATCCGCCCGCTGGTCAGGCCGGCTTGCACGAGCTCCGGCAGCCCCGGCTCGAAGAAGGGGACAACGCCCCCTTCCAGGCTCACCAGACGGTCGAGGTCCGCCTCGACGCCAACAACCGTGTGACCGGATCCCGCGAGGCAGGCGGTGGCGGTGAGTCCGACGTACCCCTGCCCCACGACGGCGACCTTCATGGCAGCAGTCCCTGATCGAATGCGCCCACGTTCGGGGCTGGCTCGCTCTGCCTGGCGGTCGTGAGCAGCAAGCGCCCCACAGCGCCGGCCAGATAGGCCTGTGGCGTCCGGCGCCGGGGGAGCGACAGCACCCGCTCGACGAACCCCTCGAAGTCGCGGGCCCAGACGTCATGCCCACGATCCGCGACGAGACGGGATGCTTCGAGGCTCATCGTGCGTCGCAACGCGGGATCGAGCGCGAGGGTGACCATGCGCTCCGCCAGGCGCTCCGCGTCTCCGGCGGGCACTACGTAGCCCGCCTTCCCGTCCGGCAGCCGTGCGCGGACGTCCCCCGCGGCATCGCTCGAGATGACCGGCAGCCCCGAGGCCATCGCTTCTTCCACGACAAGGCCATGCGGATCCCCGAGCGTGGGGAACACTGATACGTCCGCGACTGCATACAGGCTCGCGATGTCGGCGGGCTGGACAAAACCGGCGAACACCACGCCGGGTATATGCGCGGCCCGTTCGCGATAGAACGCCTCGTCGACACCATCGCCGACCATCAGCAGTGTTGTCTGCGGAACGCGCGCCCGCACTCGCTCGAACGCATCGAGGAGGAAGTCGAGCCCCTTCGCCCGCCACAGCCGCCCGACGTAGATGAACGTGCAGGCTCGCAGGCCGAGCCGCTCGCGCTCCGCCTCGCGCTCGGCCACCGACAGCTCGCGGGCCATGCCGTAGCGTGTGACGTCGACCGACTGCGTGACATGAACGATCCGGTCGCGCGGCAGTCCGTACCTCGCGGCGAGTGCCTCTCCGGCCGGCCCCGGGACCTTTGCCCCGTCCACCGCGCGGAATAGCAGATGCTTCGAGATCTCCTTTGCGCGTGACCGGCGGATCCAGCTGTCAAACGTGGGCAGCACCCGGATCGCTGTTCGCACGCCCATCGCCCGCGCGCTGGCGATCCCCCCGGCGAACGACGCAGAGGCGTACAGCGAGACGAGCACGTCCGGCCGCACCTCACGCAACTCGGCAAGCGGCAGCCACAGCCGGCGGCCCCGCACCGATCGAGCAGTGATGTACCGGGCGGCAAAATCCCAGTCTGCTTCGAGCACATCCCAGCTGCGGTCGGCCTCGCGGCGTTCGTTGAACCACGCCTCAAAATCGATGTTCCCCCGCCGGTGAAGCGCATTGAACCGCTCAACGACGTACGGCGAGGGAATGTTATTCCAGTAAACGACGCGCGGCTTCATACCGCCTCGCTAAGTGTCGGCTCGGACCTTGAGCTCAGGGCGTCCTCGTGTCGCTTGGACAGAACAGCGATGAGGACCAACGGCCCGAGGACAAAAGCGAGCCGCATCGTTGTGTCCGCGGGACTGTCGCGGAGGCCGATTACGATAAATGGGAGCGTCAGTGCATAGAACAGTTGAGCCACCCACAGTTTACGATTCGTTCTCCAGAACTCAAATAGCGTCCTCGCAAACAACCCGTACACAGCCATTCCCACTGCGACGCCGAGGGCACCAAAATCCCAGTAGTAGTAGAGCAGTGACGAAAACTCCGGATTGGCGACTCCGGCTGCGTACTCCTCTGGCCAGAGCTCGCCGATGAGCCGCTCACGAGGCGATAGCGGCTTGCTATCCCACGCGATTCTCGGAATTGGTCTGATCAGAAGGTCACCCAGCACAGTCCCGCCGTACGCATACGGGAACGTCCGAGGAATCTCCTGCACCGCCACGGCGAGCGTCTCCACCATCTCTGTATCCGCGCCTGATACGAGCGGGTCGAATACGACCATGGGGTTGGAGAGCGTCTCCCGTACGACATCTCCAGTGCCCCCATCGCCCCTTGAGCTGGCTGTCCGGACACCGAGCAAGATCGTTGATCCAAGAAGGATGATCACACATAGAAGAAGCGCGGAGGCCATCGATGGCCGGCGATCACGACGGAGATAATAGACCACGTATAGCCCTCCACAAAGGGGAAGGAGCATCATCCTCGAGCCCATCGGTACTGCGCGCAAAAGGACGATGAAGAGAACAAGTACACCAAGCGATCCAAGAACAATATCGTGTCTGATTCGCGCCAGAGTGAGAAGTAATATTGTCGCTGGTATCAGCATATATGGTGCCGTGTACAGATAGGCAGTCGATCCACGAAACAAGCTCGTCTGCTCTGGTGAGCGCCCGGACAAGAACGATGTGATGACGCCTATCCCACCAGAAGTACCTACGAAGACGAGGAACAACATGATTGCGACAACCACGGTAGCGATGGTTCCGGCGAGCGCTGTACCGGGATGCAGTTCTCGCGGTGGCCGGGGAATGCGAGCCGCAACAGATGCGCCCCATGGCGCCGCGTATCCGATGATGAATGTTGCCGAACCGATGAGCGCGAGCAGCAGGGTAAATTCGAACGAATACGCGAAGTCTATGGCCCGTGATGGGCGAACATAGATGCGGTCGCCGGAGACAAGAAGCGCTAGTGGCCGGACGACAAACATCACACCATACGCCACCGCAAACACGACGGTGGGCTCGAGCAAATCGAATTGCCGGCGGATCGCTCGAAATAGCAGTGGGCTGCAGAGGATCAGAGCGTTCATGCTGATCAGGACGAGCGCCGTTGCATCTGCCGTTGGGAATAGGCGCGAGGCCACGACCGCGAGACCGCCAGTGAGCGCCTCAAGCGCGAGCAAAGCCACGATGAGCGGTACCGGGCCCGCGAATGATGCAGGTCGAGGGAGGGGCCTGACTGGCCTAAGCAACGAGCAGATCCTCCTCGTGGCTGGATGATGAGCGAGCGCGTCTGGCAGCGACTCCCGTCGACGCCGCGACGAGTGCGACCAGAGTGCCGAGACTCGCCGCCGCGGCGACCACGAGCGCTGCCGCGACACCGTTGACCCCCCACGGCGGGACAAGGAGCGCGAGTGCTGGCGTCACGACCAGCCACGAGGCAACCTCGGCGATGCTTCCGAGTCGAGGCAGACCCAGGCCGCGAGCACAGTCGGAGAGCGTGCGGCGTGCCGCGAGGAAGATCGATCCGATCAGAAGCACCCGTGTCAGCGTGACCGCCTCGGTGAACTGCTCGCCGAAGAACAACGGCACCAGAACCCCGGCAGCGGCCCACAGCAATGCGATCACGACCGTCGTCACGACGACCGTCAATGCTGTGAACCGCCACATCGCACGTCGCGCCGCCAGGCGGTCCACCTCCGCGGCGACCCGCGGATAAGCCACCATGCCGATGCTCTGCGCGACGAACCGAGGAAGATTCGTGAACGACGTCCCGACGACGTAAATCCCCAGCGCGGCGGGCGACAGAAACAACCCGATCACTGCCTGGTCGAGGCCGAACGTCTCAACAGGCGACGCTGCGCCGAGGAACCCGTCGAGCCCGAAGCGGACCAAACGCCGCAACGGAGGAGCGGGCGTCATGTCGGACCCCAGGCCTCGCAGCGCAACGGCCAGTGCGACGGCCCCGACGGTGACCTGGACCGCCGCCCAGGCCGCGCTGACCAGCACCAACGTTCCCGTCCCCGCGAGGAACAGCAGCAGCACCGCTGCGCCATACGAGGAGGCTGGGAGGAGACGCAGGGCGTTGAAAGCGGCGAAGCGCCGCTCGCCTTGCAGCAGCGCGAGCGCGTACTGCTGGGCCAGCGCGCACGGTGCGGCGATGAGGGTGACGAGCGCCGCCGCCCAGACCTCGATGGCGGCGCCGCGAAAGAAGAGCGGCAGCAGGAGGGCCTGCAGCAAGACCGCCGCCGCTGCTTGCGCGATCGCAAGCGGGCGCACGCGCCGCAGCAGCGCGGGCGCGCAGCTCGGATCGCGGGCGACATAATACGTGACGGCCTGCGGCAACCCGAGGTGAATGACCTGCCCGAGGATGCTCGGGAGCAGCACCGCTAGCGCAAGGTAACCGCGTTGCTCAACCCCGAGCATCCGCGCGGCAAGCGTGCCGCTCACCACGAGCGAACCCTGCCCGAGGAGGGCGGTGCCCAGCGAACCAGCAAGGGCACCCGAAGGCCGACGAGTGCGTGGGATGGCGTTCACCGACAGAGACTCACGTCAGAAACCAGTGGTTCTTTTCGATGTAAGTGAAGGTGTATTGGGGGAGGAATTCCATCGCTTCGCGAACCAACTCCTCGTTGGAGAATTCGATCAGCAATCTTGGTTCATGTCTTCTGAGAAGCTCAGATCCGCCGCGAAGCACCTCCAATTCACGGCCCTCGACATCAATCTTGATCAAGTCGGGGAGCGGCAATCCAAGGGCCACTTCATCTAGTGTCCGGCATATGACGGGCTCCCCCACGCCTCTGCCGCGCCCTGGATCGAGCGTCCGCATGAGCGAGGCTTCGTGTGAGTAGAGCAGAGCCGTTCCGCTGCTGGCATCAAGGGCGCAGTCCTCGACTCGCACGTTTGCCGCGTTGTTCAGCCCAACATTACGAATGAGCCGCTCGCGGTTCTCGGGCGATGGCTCGAAAGCCACAACGGCGCCGAACGGCCCAACGAGCCGGCTTCCGATGAGTGTCATGAAGCCCACATGGGCTCCAGCATCCCAGAAGACCATCCCGGGCATAAGTGACGCCGCGATCGATTCCTGCACCCATGTCTCATGAAGCCCTGTCCAGTAGAATTTCTCCGTCCGCGGGTGGATCAGCAATCGAATCCCCTCGCCGCGGCCCGAACGGACGACAACCTTCGTCGGTTGATCGGTCAAGAGCCGGTTCAGGACGGGCCGGCAGATGCGCGCGGGGAGACCATTAGTGGAAAAACGGGCGGCGACCCCAGCTGGTACGGTGTTCAGAACCGCAAACCAGAAGGGTGCTCGTTTCCCATCCCCTCGAACTGCTAAGTCCCTCTCAGATCGAACAGGAGCTGTTTGCCCATTTTCAACGTTTTCCATCATCGAACCCCGAGCCGAGCAAGCAGGTGCCGCTCCGCCTCGTACCACGCAATCGTCGCCTGCAACCCCCGGCGAAACGGCGTGGTCGCACTGAAACCGAACCGTTCGAGGGCGCGCGACGTGTCGAGCATGCGCCGTGGCTGCCCGTCGGGTTTGGTCGCGTCCCACCGCACCTCGCCCCGGTATCCGGTCAGCTCGACGATCAGGTCCACGAGGTCGCGGATCGTGACTTCAAAGGACGCGCCGATGTTGACTGGATCCCCCCCGTCGTAGCGCTCGGCCGCCGCCACGATTCCCTCTGCCGCGTCGTCCACATAGATGAACTCCCGTGACGCCGTACCGGTGCCCCAGACCTCGATCGTCGGGCTGCCGCTGTCGCGCGCGTCGATGCACTTCTTGACCAGCGCCGGGATCACATGAGAGCTGGCTGGATCGAAGTTGTCGCCGGGACCGTAGAGGTTCACCGGGATCAGATAGATCGCATTGAACCCGTATTGCTCCCGGTACGCCTGGCTCTGCACCAGAAGCATCTTCTTGGCCAGACCGTAAGGAGCATTCGTCTCCTCCGGATAGCCGTCCCAGAGGTTCTCCTCACGGAACGGCACAGCCGCGTACTTCGGGTACGAGCAGACTGTCCCAACGGTCACGAATTTCTCCACGCCAGCGCGGCGAGCTTCCTCGATCAGATGAATCCCCATCACCGCGTTCTCATAGAAGAACTCGCCGGGATGCTCGCGGTTGGCTCCGATCCCTCCGACGACCGCAGCGAGGTGGATCACGAGGTCGGGTCGTGCGTCCGCAAGGCAGCGACGGACGTCTGACACCTCGCGCAGGTCGTAGTCAGCGCTCCGCGGGACAAAGACGCGCCCGGCTCCCCGCGCGCCCAAAGCAGCCACCACCGAGCGGCCGAGGAAGCCGCTGCCGCCCGTCACCAGCACCGACTTAGTCGACCAGAAGGAGTTGCTCGGCAACGCCCACCTCCCCTGGCAGATCCCCCTCGTCGAGCCCATCGAGCGGCATCACCGTCGCGGGCGCGATCCCCGCGGCGTACAGGTCGTGCGCGAGCATGATTCGGACGAGGTCGTCGAAACCGACTCGCGAGCGCCAGCCGAGCCGCTCGTGGGCGCGAGAGGCGTCGCCACAGAGCTGGTCGACCTCGGTCGGCCGAAAATACCTCGCGTCCACTTCGACGTACTCGCGCCAGTCCAGTCCGACGCAGGCGAACGCACTGGTGACAAACTCGCGGACCGAATGCATCTCCCCCGTCGCGAGGACATAGTCGTCCGGCTCGGCACACTGGAGCATCGCCCACATCGCGGAGACGTACTCCTTGGCATAGCCCCAGTCTCGCAGCGCATCGAGGTTGCCCAGGTAGAGCCGCCGCTGACGGCCGGCGACGATGTTCGCGACGGCCTGGGTGATCTTGCGCGTGACGAACGTCCCACCGCGGCGCGGGGACTCGTGGTTGAACAGCATCCCATTGCACGCGAACAGCCCGTACGCCTCCCGGTAATGCACCGTCATGTGGTGTGCGGCGACTTTCGCGACGGCGTAGGGGCTACGAGGGTGAAAGCGGGTGCGCTCGCTCTGCGGAGACTCCTCCGCCAGCCCGAACATCTCGCTGCTGCCGGCCTGGTAGAACCGCACCGGCCAGTCGGCGTGGCGCAGCGCTTCCAGGACGCGGAGTGTCCCCGTGGCGGTGACGTCGAACGTGAACTCGGGCATTTCGAAGCTGACCGCCACGTGCGACTGCGCGCCGAGGTTGTACACCTCCGCCGGCCGCACCTGGTTGAGCAGCCGCACGAGCATCGAGGCGTCCCCTAGGTCGCCGTAGTGGAGGAACAGCGGGATGTCGCGCGCATGGGGATCGCGATAGATGTGATCAATGCGGCCCGTGTTGAAGCTGCTCGAACGCCGGATGACCCCGTGCACCTCGTATCCCCGCTCGAGCAGAAACTCTGCGAGGTAGGACCCGTCCTGGCCCGTGATGCCAGTGATCAGCGCCTTACGAGTCATGGGCCGCCGTCACCTCCCGCGGTCCCGGGGCGATGCGCGCCTCCGAGAGGAGCGAGTCCACGAAGCGGCTCATCCGGGCGAGGGACGGCTCGGCTCCGAGGTGCGCCGCGGCGAACGACTGTCCTGCGGCCGCCAGCCGGGCTGCCGTCGGCTGGTCGTCGGCGAGGCGCATGATGGCGCCCAGCAGGGCCGGCGGCTGATCGGCGGGCGCCACGATGCCGCCCCCGGCCTCCTCGATGAAGCGGGCGGTAGCGCTGCTCGGGTCGACCGCCGCCACCACGGGGCGGCCAGCCATGAAGTACGAGGTCAACTTGCTCGGCAGCGACATGTCGATGACCGTCGCGCGCTGTGTCACGAGGAGCACATCCGCGGCGTGGAGGACGTCCGGGAAAGAGTCCGCGGGTTGTGCATCCAGAAAGGCAACGTTCGGCAGCCCCGCGGCGAGCCGCTCGAGGGCCGGACGCTGGTTCCCGTCGCCCATCAGCACGAAGCGGAGTCGAGGCTGCTGGTGAGCGGCAATGCGCGCCGCCATGACAACCTGATCGAGCCCCTGCTTCAGCCCCATGTTCCCCGCGTGCAGCGCCACGGTTTGCTGCTCGGTCCAGCCGAGCCGCTGCCGCATCTCAGCGCGCGGACGGCTCGGCCGCGGTACGTGCGACCAGTTGGGGGTGTGCTCGATCCGCTCCGCGCAGACCCCGTTCGCCTCGAGGTACGGACGAAACGCGTCCGCGACCACCGCGACCCGTGCGGCCCCGCGCGCCGACCAGCCTTCCACCATCGAGGCGACACGGGAGGCGGCTCCGCCGCCTGCAATGCCGCTCTGCTCCCCGGCCGGGCCCAGCAGGTCCTGGAACAGCAGTCCGTAGGGCACCCTGTAACGGCGCGCGGCCATGCGGGCCAGCACGCCGCTCGCCAGGCTCGGGACAACGCCGAGGACCGCGTCCGGTCGCGTCAGCCGCAGTGATCGCAGCGAGTTCAATAAGAACGTCGCCTCGAACATGGCTCGATGGAATGCGGACTGGCGCGCGTTGACCAGTTGTCGGTAGCGGACGACGGTCACGCCACGCGACCGCTCGCGCCGGGACAGGCGGCCACGATAGTCGCGGGCAATCTCCCACTGCGGGTAGTAGGGCATCCCCGCGACGACCGTGACGTCCATCCCCTCCCGCACGAGGTGTTCCGCGAGGCCTGTGGTGTACGGGGCGATCCCCGTCTCCTCGGGCCAGTAATTCAGGCCAAAGATCGTGATGCGTGGAGCTGAGGGTGAGCGCGGGGCGGCGCTCACCATGCCCCCCGGCCGGTCACGACCGCCGGCACGGTCAGCAGCAGCACCCGCAGGTCGAGCATGAAGCTGCGCGTCCGCACGTACTCGAGGTCGAGCTCCATCCACCGCTCGAAGCTCAACGTCGAACGCCCCGAGACTTGCCAGAGGCCGGTCATCCCCGGGCGCACCGACAGGCGTACGTACTCTCTGGGCGTGTAGGCCATGACCTCTTCGGGCAACGGCGGCCGTGGCCCCACGAGGCTCATGTCGCCGCGAAGTACGTTCCACAGCTGAGGCAGCTCGTCGATGCTGGTCTTCCGCAGGAAGCCGCCGACGCCAGTCACACGCGGGTCCCGCCGGATCTTGAACACCGGCCCGTCGTAGTGCTCGTTGCTCGACAGCAACGTCTCCCGGACTTCCGGAGCGTTCGACACCATCGTGCGAAACTTGAAGCACGTGAACAGTGCTCCGTCGCGTCCGCTGCGCATCTGGCGAAAGATCACTGGCCCGGGCGATGTCACCCGGACGATGACGAAGGTCACCAGCAGGAGCGGCGACAGCGTCACCAACAAGAGCGACGCGACGGCGATATCGAACGTTCGCTTCGCGACCTCGTATGCAGGGTGCGGGACGCTGGCGAGGCTCGCGGGCGTCAGCTCCGGCGCCGCCGCAGCCGGCAGCAGCGCGAAGGCCTCGGTTCGAGCGGCCGCAATCATCGAGACCTGCGCCGGCGGTCCTGCGGGACTTCGAGCCGGCAAACTGCCGGTTGAGATGCGCGATGCAGGCCCGATCGGCGTCCGCTGAACGGGACGGCTAGCCATGCCGCCGCTCCCGCCCACGCCGCCACACCAGTACGGACCCGGCCGCGGCGACCGCAGCGACGCCAGCGCCGAGTGCAAACGTGACCGTGGTCGTCGACCGGCCGGACGAAGCCGACACCGATTCAGGCGCGCTTGCCGTCGACTCCGTCAACAGAGAGATGGAAATGGCCGGCGACAGCCCGACCTGCACGGCGATATCGGCCTGCAGGTTCGGCGGGCAGGTGATCTCGACGACAACCGTTCCCTCAGTGGATCCGGTAAAGAGGACCGCGCTGCCGGGAGGGTCATTGACGCTCCGTAGCGCCGCGTCCGAACCCGGCTGCAAGGCGATGCGCGCGACGCACGAACCCGGCTCCTGACTCGACCAGCTGATCGTCACCGTGGAGTTGATGGGTGGCCGCGGGTTGCTCACCGAGACAACGACGTTGTCCCTGGGCGGCGGGTACTGCGCGGACGCGCTGGCGCCCGGCAAGACCAGGATGGCAAGTGCAGCAAACAGGACGACCCCGAGGCGCGTCATGGAGGACCTCCCGCAAAGACACCTAGTTCAGTCTTCACCACCCACTAAGCCGCTCCGTTCGTCGTGCGTTAGTGAATATGTCCAAATCTTCATACTGCTGTCAAGGCGTAGAATGAGTCGTAAGATGTCTTGTAACAGCATGGAAATACGTCAGAGAGCAGCGGACATCAGGGCGGGGTCTCGGGCCACCCGGTCGAGGCGTCGCAATGGTCGTTCTGGACGAGGTGCCGGCCGGTGGGCCCGATTGCCAGGAATATCGCGCGCCTGCGGCCCGACCGGCGAGTCACGTTGCGCTGGGTCACCACCGATATCGCCCTCCTCGACGCCGGTCGCCGCGCACCGTGGCGGCGCCTGCGCCGCGATGGCGTGGACGCGGCGCTGGACCTGCGTACGGCCGCCGAGGGCGGCGGGCTCGACGAATTCCCGTCGTCGGAGTTCGTCCTGCGCTGGTGTCCCGTCTCCGACGGCGGCGCTCCCGCGTTCCATGACCTCATCGAGGTGACGGACTGGCTGTCCGCGCAGGTCGCACGCGGAATGCGCGTCGCCGTTGCCTGCCGCGAGGGACGCGGCCGGAGCGCGCTCCTTGTCTGCGCGACGTTGATGCGCCTAGGGTATTCGTTGGAAGGCGCCTACCGGCTGGTGCGTCGTGCGCAGCCGAGTATTGCGCTATCGGATCGACAGATCCGCGTGTTGGAGGAACTGAACCGGTCCTGAGATCGAGGGAGCCCGATGGAGCTACGCGGATACATCGACCTGTTTCGACGCCGCTGGTGGGTGTTCCTGCTTGGTCCCTTGCTTGCCGGCTTGAGCGCCTACGTCGTCTCGGACTCGATGGATCCGACCTACGCGGCGACCACTACGCTGCTCGTCAACCAGACGCAGGTTCCTGGCATCGTTCAGTACAACGACATCCTTACCTCGGAACGTCTCACGAACACTTACGCCGAACTCGTGGACCGGGACACGATCATACGAGAGGTCATCAGGCGCCTCGGACTCCGCGTCGACGAGGCGACGCTCGCCGGCAAGGTCAGCGTCTCGGTCGTGCGGAATACCCAGCTGCTCAAGGTCTCGGCGCGTGACCACAGCCCGCAGCTCGCCGCCAGCATCGCGAATACCGTCGCCCAGACCTTCATCGACGACAATGCAGCGGAGTCGACCCACCCCGGGACAGTAACCGTGGCCGAGCAGGCGGCCATCCCCACCGCTCCCGTCAGTCCAAACGTACCCCTGAACGTGGCGCTCGGTGCCCTGCTCGGTCTGGTCGTCGCCGGCGGGCTCGTCGCACTCCGCGAGTACCTCGACGACACCGTGAAGTCTGCAAGCGACGTCGAGGCCATCGCGGGGACATCGATGATCGGCCTGATCGCACGGCTCCCCGGGAAGTCCCGGAAGCGCGGCTCACCCAGGGGCTTGAGCGCCCTGTCCGTCGCGGAGTCTGCGGAGTCCTACCGCCAGCTGAGGACGAACATTCACTTCGCCGCGGTCGCCCATCCACTGAAGACCATCCTCGTCACCAGCGCCAACCCGCAGGAAGGGAAGTCCACGAGCGTTGCTAACCTCGCGGTCGTGTTGGCACAGGCCGGACAGCGAGTCATCGTCGTGGACACCGATCTCCGGCGACCCTTCCTGCACACCTTCTTCCAGGTACCGAACTCGTTCGGCTTGACCGGCCTCCTGCTTACCGAGGCTGAGGAACCCGACGCCGCGCTCGTCGCGACGGGCATACAGAACCTCATGCTGCTGCCCTCCGGCCCGCGGCCGCCGAACCCGTCCGAATTGCTGACCTCCCCCGCGATGCAGCACATGATCGAGCGACTCGGGACGCGCGCTGACTACGTGCTCTTCGACAGTCCCCCCATCCTCGCTGTCACGGACGCGAGCATCCTGGCCGCCTCCACCGACGCCGCCATCCTGATCGCGGAGCGCGGACGGACGCGGACCGAGGCGCTGCGGCGCGCGCACCAGGCCTTGCTGCGCGCCAACGCGCGCGTGCTCGGCGTCGTCATCAACAAGGCGAAGGGCCACGGTTCCGGCTACGGCTACTACGGAGCGTACGGCGAGAGGTCCGATCCGCAGCCGGATCGACCTTCGCAGCGCCGTTCAATCACTGGCGAGTAGCGACTCGCGTCCGCGGCGGTTTGCGTGACCGCCACCGCCGGCGAGTTGCGAGTCCGCGCCCACACCGCGCGACGTCGGGTGGCGGCCGTGGCGCGCAACCAGTCGGTGCGGCGCTGGGCCGCGCGGCTCCTGATCGCCGCGTTGATCCTCTTCGTGTGCGTCGAGGCGGTGCGCTGGGTTTCCTTCTACCGCCACGTTGCGCGCGCGCAGGACTCCCTCGTTGGGCTCGAGCAGCAACTCGACCTCACCTCGTTGGCGCAGACGGAGCAGGCGGCGACCGATGTGCGCGACCGCCTCGCGCTGGCGGACGCCGACCTCTCCCGCGCCGAGGATCACCTGCGCACTGACCCGCTCATGGCAGTCGCCCGGCGGGCGCCCGTCCTTGGCACGCAGGCGACGGGCCTGGCGGAAGTCGTCCGCCTGGCGCACGCCACCGCGTTCACGGCGCGGGCAGCCTCCGACGTCCTTGTCGCCTACAGCCGTCAGCACGATGACCCCACGCGCAGCGCTGTCCAGGAGGGCATCGCCTTCCTCGATGCTCAATCGGAAGCCATGGCCGAGGTCAGGCGGCGGCTGACCGTGACAGAGGAGGCGCGGACGGATATCCCCGGCGGGCTCGCTGGTCCCCTGCAGCGCCGGCGAGAGCGCGTTGAGCGCGCGGTCGTCCGCATGGACGAACTCGTGACGGGATACGAGGAGGCTCACGCGTTGGCGCCCAGCCTGCTCGGGTTCGATCGCCCGCGCACCTACCTGCTCCTCGCTCAGAACGACACCGAGCTGTACCCGTCGGGCGGCCTCATCTCCAACTACGGCATCGTGACGTTCCAGGACGGGCAGATCGCGAACATGCGCTTCGAGTACTTCGTCGATCTGTTCCGGCGTTGGCAACAGCGTTCCGGAAACGAGTATGTCGCCCCTCCTCTTCCCCTGAAGCAGTACCTGCTCCGCGACACCTCGTGGGCGCTCGGTGAGGCCGGCTGGTACCCGGACTTCCCCACGACCGCGCAGATCGCGAGCGGGTTCGTCGCGAAGGGTGGCGCCTCCGCCCGGGACGGTACGATCGCCATCGACCTCCGTTTCGTCGAAGCCCTGCTGCGCGTCGTCGGACCCGTGACCGTCGAGGACTACGGAGGGGTCCGAGTTGACGCCGACCACCTCGATGAGGTCGTGCTCGAGCAGACGCGTTCGGACGCCGTCCTGCCCGGCTCGCCCGGAAAGGCGTTTCTCTCCTCGCTCGCCGAACGGCTCGTGCGCGCGATCGTCGCCACGCCGCGCACGCGCTGGCCGGAGCTGATCAAGACGCTCGGCCGCATGGGTGCGGAGCGGCACCTGCAACTGAACTTCGCCGACACGGCTCTCCAGGATCTCGCGACCCGCTACGGCTTCGATGGCGGCATCGTCGAGGCTCCGGGCGACTACCTGCTGCTCGCTGACGCGAGCGTGGGCAGCACGAAGCTCAATCTCATCCTTGAAAACGCCATAGACGTGCGCGTCACTCCCGGCGAAACCGATGCCCGCTTGCGGGTCGCCTACACCATCCACAACCCGTTCGACGAATGGCGTCAGGGTCGCGACCCGCAGCTCGTGCGGGCACTCATGCTCGATGGCGTTTACGGCAGCTACTTGCGGCTCTATGCCCCGACGCAGGCTCGTCTGATCGACCTCTTGGTGAATGGCCAATCCGTCGGCGCGCAGCAAGTGGATCACGAGGGTGTCTGCGCCGTCTTCGGCCGGTACACCCCGGTCGGCCCCGGCGCGACGTCAGTGGTCGAGTTCGACTATGAATCAGCCGGCGTCGTCGAGCCGCTCGATAACGGCTGGAAACGATACCGGCTCTACCTCCAGAAACAGGCCGGCACCGGCGCCATCCCCCTCATCGTCCACGTCGCCCTCGCCGCCGGCGCGACCGTCAGGTCCGTGACGCTCGACGGAAACGCGAGCGCCCTGCCCCTGCAGACCGACCTGCGTCAGGATCGCTCGATCGAGGTCGAGTTCCGCACACCAGGGCGCTGACACCCCGCACC
>JAIBBD010000116.1 GCA_019694855.1 Dehalococcoidia bacterium | reverse complement strand
TCGGTGAAGCCGGCCTCGAGGGCGTAGGTGCGGAGCGTCGAGGGGCGCATGACGGTGCCCGTGGCGGCGTTCGGGGTGTGTGACATCGAGTCCGGCAGGCAGATCAGGATGCTGTAGCCGTACATGAGGCGCTCGACCGCATCGGCGGGGGCGGCGAACTCCTCGGCAACGCGCTCGTCCATCACCAGGACCGTGCCCCTTTCGCCGGCGAGCTGACGCATCGTCGCGAGTACCTCAACAGGACGCGGCATGTCGTGGATGCACTCGAAGGCGACGACGAGATCGTAGGCGCCGGTCGCCTCGGCGGCGTCTTCCTCATGGAACTGGACGCGGCCGTCGAGGCCGGCCTCGGCGGCGTTCCTGCGTGCCGCCTCGATGGAGGGGGCGTCGAGGTCGAATCCGTCCACGTGGACGCCGGGGAACGCCTTCGCGAGCGCGATGGATGACCAGCCCAGGCCGCAGCCGATATCCGCGATGCGCGCGCCATCCTCGGAGGTCAGGCGTTCGTAGAGGTCTGGCAGCTGGGCGAGGTAATCGTGGGGGAGTTGCTGGAAGAACATCGGGCGGTTGGCGTCGCCCTGCGCCTCACGCATATCCGGGCCGTAGGCGTCCCACGCGACGCCACCGCCGGTGCGATACGCCTCGAGCAGGCGGGGGGCCTGGATGCCGGCAGCCGCGACGAGGCGGCTGAAGGGAGCGAAGTAGGAAAGGCTCTCGACGTTCGTAAGCACCTCGGCATGGCCGGGCGGGAGGGTGTATGTCCGACGATCGGCGTCGCGCTCTTTGGACGCCTCGAGGATGCCGTCGACGGCCTGGTGTTCGAGCCATTCGCGGGCGTAGCGCTCGTGGATGCCCGAGCGGGCGGCTAGTTCGGCTGGAGTCGCCGGGCCCCCGGCGGCCAACGCGCGATAGAGGCCGAGACGGTCCCCGAGGAACACGCTGAACGTTGTGATCGCGCCGAGCAGATCCTCGAAGAGGCGCTCGACGAGGTCGGCGGCCTGGTCCTCGGGCGTCTCGGGCATCGGGTTGCTCCAATCGTGCCGTGTTGGCGTCGAATGTAGCCGACACGGCAACGACGCGAGCGGGAGCTACTGGATGAGCCGGTGCACCTCGGTGGGGGCGGCGTAGTCGATCCCCGGGACGGAGAAGCCGAAGAGCTGCTCGAAGTCACGCTTGTAGCCGGCGTAGTCGCTGACCTCGGTCAGGGTGTCGGTGGTGATGGTGTCCCAGATAGCGGCGATCTCGGCCTGCAGGTCGGGCTGCATCTCCCAGTCGTCGATGCGGATGCGGCCCTCCTCGTCGACGAGCGGAACATCGAGGTTCAGGTGTTCGCGAAGGAGGCGGACGATCTGCTCGATGGTGCCCTCGTGGGTGCCGCGTTCTTTCATCAGCTTGAAGGCGATGCTCATGTAGAGGGCGACAGCGGGAATCGCGGCCGACGCCTGCGTGACGACGGCCTTGTTGATGCTCACCCAGGCGGCGCCCTGGCAGCGATCCTTGAGCATCGCCGTGAGGGCGGTGGCGCTTGCCTCGAGGTGCTCCTTGGCACGGCCAATGGTGCCGGAGCGGTAGATGGGGTAGGTCACCTCGGGGCCGATGTATGAGTAGGCGACGGTGCGGCAGCCGGGGGCAAGCAGGCCCGCGTCGGCGAGTGTGTGCAGCCAGGCCGCCCAGTCCTCGCCGCCCATCACTTTGACGGTGGCCTCAATTTCGTCGTCGGTGGCCGGTTCGATCGTCGTTTCGACGACGGCATCGTTACGCAGGTCGATGGTCTTGCCGGTATACGGCGCGCCGATGGGCTTCAGTACGCTGCTCCAGACCGTGTCGCTGTCCGCATCCTGCCGCCGTGGCGCGGCAAGGGAGTACACCACGAGGTCGAGCGGGCCGAACTCGGCGCGCAGCGCGTCGACGGCTTGCTGCTTGACGGCGTGCGAGAAGGCGTCGCCGTTGATCGTGCGGACGAGGCGGCTCTCCTCGCGGGCGACGCGGTGGGCTTCAGCAAGGTTGTACCAGCCGGCGGAGCCGGTACGGTCCTCGGTGGACTCGCGCTCGAAGCAGACGCCGAGGACGTTGGCGTCGAGGCCGAAGGCGGCGCTGAGCAGGCTCGCCAGGCCGTAGCCGGTGCTCGACCCGATCACGAGGACGTTCCGATAGCGCTGGGTACTGCCTCGAAGGCCGCGCGCGACCTCGATCTGGCGGCGGACGTTCAGCGCGCACCCGTCGGGGTGGGCGTTGGTGGCAATGAACCCGCGGATGCGCGGGGAAACAACCTGTAGAGCCAAGCGTGGGCCTCCGATCCGAGCGCTACGGTAGCAGCACCCGCAGAGATCGGTCGACGAAGCCCGGCAGTACCCATCTCAGGCGCTGAGATGGCACAATCACGGCTCGAACACGGCAGGGCAGGGGGATAGCCATGCAGTGGCGGCTGGGCGTCGCGCTCACGATCTTGGTCATCTCGGTGGCGCTGGGGGCCTGTGGCGGGGGCGACGACAAGCCCGCCGACCCGGCGACCTGGGCGGCCGGCATGTGTACGGCCGAGCAGAAGTTCGTGACCGCGATCATCGAATCGCGGGACAACCGAGATCCGACCACCCTCGACTTGCAGGAACGCAAGGAACGGGCGGCTCGACTCGGGAAGATCGAGGCAGACGCCGCGCGCCAGCTCGCGAAGGACCTGAAGGCGATCACGCCGCCGAAGGACGCGAAGGCCTACCACGACGCATTGATCCAACAGGCCGAGGACACGGCCAAAGCGGTCGACACGCAGGTGCAGGCGATCAACAAGGCCACGACGGCGCAGCAGATCGCCGTCGCCAACGCCGAGGCGCAGTTCGAGTCGCGCGGAGCGGCCCAGGAGGTACGGGCGAAGGGAGTGTCCCTGACCGACGACCTCGTCGAAGTGCTGCTGAACCAGGAGGAGTGCGGACGCGCGCCGATCCCGGGCGAGCCCGATCAGGCGGAGCCTACTCCCTCAGCTTGAGGACGGCCATGAAGGCTTCCTGAGGCACCTCGACGGAGCCCAACATCTTCATGCGCTTCTTGCCGGCCTTCTGCGCCTCGAGCAGCTTTCGTTTGCGGGTGACGTCGCCGCCGTAACACTTCGCGAGCACATTCTTGCGCATAGCGCGGACCGTCTCGCGGGCGACGATGCGGCCGCCGACGGCGGCCTGGATGGCGACATCGAACAGCTGTCTCGGAATGAGCTCCTTGAGCGCGGAGATGAGCTTGCGGCCCTGGGCAGCGGCATTCTCGGACGGGACGATCGTCGAGAGCGCGTCGACGATGTCGCCGTTGACGAGGACGTCGAGGCGAACCACGCGCGCCGGGACGTAGCCGTGGAACTGATAGTCGAGCGAGGCGTACCCCTGTGTGCGTGACTTCAACTGGTCGTAGAAGTCGACCAGGATCTCGGACAAGGGAGCCAGATACTCGGCGAGGACGCGCTGGTCACCCTCGTCGCCGCCGCGGTCGAGGTACTCGAGCTTCTCGAAGCGCCCTCGACGGTCCTGTACCAGCTGCATGACCTGGCCGAGGTAGCGTGACGGGGTGGCGACGTTGATGCGCATCCACGGCTCGCGGATCTCCCCAATCTCGTTGGGCACGGGCAGATCCGCCGGACTGTCGATCACGATCTCGCGGCCATCGGTACGGGTGACCTCGTACTCGA
>JAIBBD010000115.1 GCA_019694855.1 Dehalococcoidia bacterium | reverse complement strand
CCGTGGGGATGCCCGCGTCACGCATCACCTGCTTCGCGAACGACTTCGACCATTCGAGTTCCGCGGCCGCCTTCGTCGGCCCGAAGGCCGCGATGCCCTCGGCGGCGAGTGCATCGACGACGCCCGCCGCCAGCGGGTCGTCCGGCGCCACGATCACGAGGTCCGCGCGCACCCGCTTCGCCAGCGCAACGACGCCCTCGACGTCGGTCGCGCGCACATCGACGTTCTCGCCGAACTCCGCAGTCCCCGCATTGCCCGGCGCGGTCCACAGCTTCCCGAGTCTCGAAGACTGCGCGAGCTTCCACGCGATCGCGTGCTCTCGCCCGCCCGACCCGAGGAGCACAACGTTCATGAGACTCATGGCGCGACCTCAATGCCAACGTCGATCAACTTCGCGACAACGGCGTCGATCTCATCTTCGTAGCCGCTCGTCTTTAGTTCTCGCAGTTGCCGGGCGACGTCATGGTCGTCCCACAGGATCCAGCCTCGCGACTCGAAATGCTCCTTAAGCAGCAATCGGTCGCGGCCGTTCCTGATATGACCTGTGGCCAGACCGAGCCGGACGATCGGGTCTGGGGCACAGGCTCCAGACTGGACGAGCTGGCTAACCAGCCGCTGTGACACGGTGTCCCAGAGGATCGGTTCACGAAACAGCTTGTATCTAGTATCGGATTTCGAGTTCGTCACCGAATCTAAGGTGACACCTGTCGAATTCAGAAACGATTTGCACTCCATCGCAAGAACTTCATTCGTCGAGCCACGATACCCCACAAGATCGATCTCCCACCGCGGAGATGAAGGACGGCCAATTGCCTTCTTCTCTTCCTTGGTAAGGAGGACCTTGAAGCGGGGCCAGACCCAGTATCCTTGCCGGCGCAACATTCCGGCGATCACCGACTCAAATGAGTCCACGACCCGTCACTCCCACTCGATCGTGCCGGGCGGCTTCGAGGTGATGTCGTACACCACGCGGTTCACCCCCGGTACCTCGTTCACGATCCGTGTCGAGATACGCCCGAGCAGGTCGTACGGCAGCCGCGCCCAGTCCGCCGTCATCGCGTCTTCGGCGGTCACGCAACGCAGCGCGACGCAATAGCCGTACGTGCGGAAATCGCCCTGCACGCCGACGGTCTTCGTATCGGTGAGCACCGCGAAAGATTGCCATAGGTCGTAGTACATCGAGGCGTTCCGGATCTCGTCCATCACGATCCAGTCCGCCGCCCGCAGGATGTCCAGCTTCTCCCGTGTCACCTCACCAATGACGCGGATCGCGAGACCGGGGCCGGGGAACGGCTGCCGGTACACCATCTCATCCGGCAGCCCCAGCTCTTTGCCCACCCGCCGCACTTCGTCCTTGAACAGGTTGCGCAGCGGCTCGATGAGCGTGAACTGCATGTCTTTCGGCAGCCCGCCGACGTTGTGGTGCGTCTTAATCTTGGCCGCCGCGCTGCTCCCGGTGGACGCCGACTCGATCACGTCCGGGTAGGTCGTCCCCTGGCAGATGAAGTCGACCGTTCCGAGGTCCTTCGCCTCCGCTTCGAAGACGCGGATGAATGTCTCGCCGATCCGCTTACGTTTGGTTTCCGGCGCCGTCACCTCGGTGAGTTCCGACATAAATCGATCTGTCGAGTCGACGTGGATGAGGTTCATCGCCATGTGCTGCCGGAACGTGTTCACAACGCGTTCCGGCTCGCCGAGGCGCAACAGGCCGTTGTCCACGAAGATGCACGTCAGCTGGTCGCCGATTGCGCGGTGCACGAGCGTTGCCGCCACCGCCGAGTCGACACCGCCCGAGAGGGCACAGATCACCTTGCCGTCGCCGACACGCTCCCGGATGTGCTCCACCGACTCCTCGATGAAGTTCGAGGCCGTCCAGTCACCGGCACAGCCCGCCACGTCCAGCACGAAGTTCCGGATCAGTTGGTCGCCCTGGGGCGTGTGCACGACCTCGGGGTGGAACTGTATCCCGAGGTGGCCTGCTGCGTCCGCCATCACCGCCACCGGCGACGAATCGGACTGCGCGATCGAACGGAACCCACGCGGCAGCTCCGACACGTGGTCGCCATGCGACATCCACACGGGCATCGACGCTGGCAGTCCGCGCAAGAGCGGATTCGAGGTGTCAGATAGCGTGATCACCGCGTGTCCGTACTCGCGGACCGAGGCTGGAACGACTCGCCCGCCTAGCGTGTGCGCCAGCAGCTGCATGCCGTAGCAGATCCCCAGCACCGGCAGCTGCGAGGCAATCACGTACGAGGGCAGCGTTGGCGCCCCTTCCTCGTACACCGAGGCCGGCCCGCCCGACAGCACGAACCCCTTCACCCGCAGGTGGTTGAGGTCCTCGGGCTTCGTGTCCCACGGCACCAGCTCTGAGTAGACCCCGGCCTCGCGGATGCGCCGCGCGATCAGCATCGAGAACTGCGACCCGTAGTCGAGGACGACAATCGCCTCTGGCGCGTTCGGCGCCGGCGTGAAGATCTGGCCCGCCTCGCCCCCGGACGCAATCTCGAGGTACGTCCCCACCTCGCTGTCGCCGGAAGTGCGAATCCTGGGAGGCGCGCCCGCTGCCTCGGTCGTGTCGGTCACATTGCGCTCGGGTTCGGAGGGGAAGACGCCGCTAGGGTCGGATCGTATCGAGGCCCTATAGTGCGGTCAATGAACGCCCACCCGCCGTTCCGCCCCGCACCCCGATGCCGCTGATCCCGCCCGACCACATCGAGGATGTCGTCCGCCTGCTCCTCGCCGGCGAGGTCGCGGCCATCCCGACCGACACCGTCTACGGTCTTGCCGCCCGCGTCGACGACGCCGAGGCGATCGCGCGCCTCGCGACCCTGAAAGGCCGCGACCCGCAGCAGCCCATCGCCGTCCTCTTCGACTCCCTCGAGGCGGTCGCCCCCCTGATCGACCCGCCCGAGGTGTTCCACCGCCTCGCCGCGTTCTGGCCCGGCGCGCTCACCCTCATCGTCCCCGCCCGCCCCGGTGTCTTCGTCCCCCTGCTCGTCCCGAGGGGTGCCATCGGCCTCCGCCAGCCCGACGACGCCCTGACCCGCGAGCTGCTCCGCCGGTGCGGCGGCCTCCTCGCCGTGACCAGCGCCAACCTCCACGGCCAGCCCGCCGCCTCGACTGCCGCCGAGGTCGTTGCCGCCTTCGGAGCCGACCTCCCCGTCCTCGACGGCGGCCCCCGAGGCGACGCCGCCTCCACCGTCATCGACCTCACCGAGGACCCCCCGCGCGTCCTCCGCGAAGGCCCGCTCACCGCGGCACGGCTCGGTCTCGTGCCCTGAGCGCGCGTCGCGAGGCCGTTGAGCCCGCTTCGTGTACGATCGAGACCAGCTCAAGACGCCACCACTTGGACGGGACAGGCATGCGTATCGCGATTGGCGCCGACCACGCCGGCTTCGAGCTCAAGGAAATCCTCCGCGCCGAGCTCGCCGACCTCGGCGACGACGTCGTCGACTTCGGGACTCACTCCGAGGACTCCATCGACTACCCCGACATTGCCATCCCGCTCGCGCACGCCGTCGCCCGCGCCGAGCACGACTTCGGCGTGCTGATCTGCTCCAACGGCGTCGGCCCCTCGATCGCCGCCAACAAGGTGCACGGCATCCGCGCCGCCCTCTGCCACGATGTCTTCTCCGCGAAGCGCGCCCGCCAGCACACCGACGCCAACATCCTCTG
>JAIBBD010000114.1 GCA_019694855.1 Dehalococcoidia bacterium | reverse complement strand
GACTTTTCAAGACTTGTCGGGGTTCGAAGGCCGGTGCTAGCCTACCGCTCCCTCGCCAAGGCAGTCCCCCGACCCCTGCTGGCGAAGCGAACGGGCCAACCAAACAACCTACTGCAGGACAATGGATTCGGCGATTCCGCCGCGCCACTTCGGAGCCGTTTTCACGAGTGGCCTGCCGGCGTCGGTGAGCCCCCTGTGGACAACCTGTGGAGGAAGTCCCCGAAGATCACTGCCAACACGTTTCACCACATGCCGTTACAGCAGTTGTAGCCTGTGTGGAGAAGTGCGTCGGTAGATATCCACAACCTCCCCTCCGCCGAGCCCGAAGCCGCGATGGAGCAAAGCTCTCGCCGCCCCGCGCTCTGTGGACAAATGTGCGAACCATTCTGCAAGGACCGTGGAAATGGCCGTCCAGCCAGTGCAACCGGAGGAGCAGGAGCGTCTCTGGGAGCAAGTCCTCACGTCGGTCAAGAGCCGTCTCGGCAGCCCGCAGGCCTTCGACACCTGGTTCCGCCCCATCGTGGCGCGTGAACTGAACCCCGAGACGGTGGACCTCGAAGTTCCCAATGCGTTCTTCGTCGACTGGATTCACGAGCATCACCTGAACACCCTGCGCGTCGCGCTGCACGAGGTGATGCGCACCACCCCCGACATCCGCTTCACCCCCCGCGAGCCTTCGTCGCTGCCGCCGGCGCCCTCCTCGGCGCTGGAGTCCCGATCGATGCCGCCGGCGCCGAGCGCGCCCGCGGCGGCGCCGGTCGCGGCCCCTCCGGCGGGCGGCAAGCTGTGGCTCGAGAGCCAGCTCAATCCGCGCCTCACGTTCGACAGCTACGTGGTCGGCGGCAGCAACCGCTTCACGCACGCCGCCTGCCGCGCCGTCTCCGAGCGCCCGGGGCAGGTCTACAACCCGCTCTTCATCTTCGGTGGCTCCGGCCTCGGCAAGACGCACCTGCTGCACGCCGTGGGCCACACCGTGAAGCGCACGAAGCCCGACGCGCGCGTGCACTACGTGCCGGCGGAGCGCTTCACCAACGAGATGATCTTCGCGATCCAGCACGGCCAGACGCTCGCGTTCCGCAACAAGTACCGGAACGTGGACGTGCTGCTGATCGACGACGTGCAGTTCCTGGCGGGGAAGGAGAGCACGCAGGAGGAGTTCTTCTACACGTTCAACGCCCTGCGGGACGCCCACAAGCAGATCGTGGTCACCGCCGACAAGGCTCCCAAGGACATCGAGGGCCTCGAGGAGCGGCTGATCTCGCGCTTCAACCAGGGACTCATCGCCGACGTCAAGCACCCCGATCTCGAGACGCGGATCGCGATCCTGCGCAACCGCTGCGAGCTCGAGGGGGCGGGATTCCGGCTCCAGGACGACGTCCTCCTGCTGCTCGCCGACCGTGTCCGCGGCAACGTGCGCGATCTCGAAGGCTGCCTCGTGCGACTCCTCGCGGTGGCCTCGCTGACGCACCAGGACATCACGCTCGAGCTGGCGGAGGACGTGCTTTCGCAGTACGTGAACGCCGAGCCGGACCACCTGACGCCCGAACGCATCCTCACCGCGGTCTCCGAGCGCTTCGGCGTCAAGACCGAGGCGATGCTCGGGCAGCGGCGCACGCAGGTCGTCGCGCTGCCGCGCCAGGTGGCCATGTACCTGCTGCGGCAGCTCACGGACCTGTCGCTGGTCGAGATCGGCCGCGTGTTCGGCGGCCGCGACCACACCACGGTGCTGTACGCGTGCGAGAAGATCGCGCGGCGCATCAACACCGAGGAAGCCTTCGGCGAGAAGGTCAACGGACTGATCTCCACACTTGCCTCGTGAGCAGGCGTGGAGAACCTGTGGATGGTTGGGGAGAGCGGGGTGGGGGGCGCGTTCCTGTCGGGAACGCGTGGATAACCCGCCCGTTTTCCCCGGCCGTCCGGCGGCCCTAAGGGCGCTTCGGGAGCAGGGTTGCGATGACCCGGATGGGGTTCTCCACAGAGTTCACAGCCCCTACGGTTTCTAGGTCTTCTAATTAAAAGAAAGAGAAAGACTTAGAAGGCCTCTGACAGGCGGGAAATCGCTTGCGGACCGGGGGGGTGCCGCCTATGATGCTGCGGACTATCGCAAGCCCCCGCCCGGACCCGTGTCACGGCGGCGGAACCTGCGTCGCGACATGAAGTTCCTTCCTGTCAGGGAGTGACCGTATGGATACCACCATCCAGCAGGGCGAGCTGTTGACGATCCAGCAGGGCGACCTGCTGTTCGCGGTCGGCCGGGCCCTGGGATCGGTTCCGCAGAAGAACGCCCAGCCGCTGCTGACCTGCGTGCTGCTCGAGGCGGACAAGGACGGCCTGCGGGTGACCGGCACGGACCTCGACGTGACCACGTCGGTCCTCGTGCCCTGCGCGGTGCGCACGCCCGTCCGCATGGCCGTCCCGGCCCGGCATTTCCACGAGGTGATCCGCAAGCTGCCCCGCGGCGCGGTGACGCTCGCGCAGGCCGGCAGCCAGTGCGAGGTCCGCTACGGCGACGGCAAGGGCTGGTCGAAGTTCCACACGCAGCCGGCGGACGACTTCCCGCGCGTGCCCGAACTCAAGGCCGCGTCGAAGATCACGATCGAGGGCGACGCGCTCGCGCGCATGATCGAGCGCTCGGCGTACGCCACGTCGGACGAGCCGGCGCGCCCGCAGCTCAACGGCGTGCTCGTGCACGGCACCGACAAGTTCGTCACGTTCGTCGCCACCGACGGCCACCGGCTGTCGCGCTCGACGCGCAAGGGCGCCTTCGGCGACCTGACCAAGGACGGCGTGATCGTGCCGGCCCGCGTGCTCTCGAGCGTGTCCAAGTTCGCGTCCGAGGCCACGAGCCCGGTCGAGCTGCGCATCGCCGACGGCAAGAACCACATCGGCTTCGCGACGCAGGTGGGCGAGTACCAGGTGCAGGTGTTCGCGCGCCTGATCGAGGGCCCGTACCCGAACTACGAGCAGGTGATCCCCAAGGACAACCCGCGCGCGCTGACGCTGTCGCGCACCGACCTCGTCGAGGCGGTGGACATCGTCGCGTCGCACGCGGACAGCAACACGCAGCAGATCCGCTTCTCGCTCCGCGGCGGCAAGTTCTCGGTGTCGTCCGCGACCGCCGACTTCGGCGCCGGCGAGCAGTCGGTCGAGGCGGAGTACGCGGGCGACGACATGGAGATCGGCTACAACGCCCGCTACCTGCTGCAGATCCTGCGCAACATTCCCACCGAACGCATCGTGTTCCGGCTCAAGACGTCGCTGTCGGCCGGGATCGTGGAGCCGGTGGGGGCGCTGCCGCAGGCGGACGAGGAGCTGCTCTGCCTGATCATGCCCCTGCGCCTTCCGGACGCGGTGGGTTGAGCATGAAAGCACTCGCGTCGATCCTCCCGGGCCTGATGCGGGACCTCGGCCTGGAGGAACGCGCGACGGGCTGGCGCGCCGTGGTCGAATGGCCGGCGCTGGCCGGAGAGCGCATCGCACGCCGCACGCGGGCCACGGATTTTCGCGACGGCGTATTGACGGTCGAGGTCGAGGGATCGGCCTGGATGCACGAGCTGGGCTTCCTGAAGCGTGAGCTCGTGCGGAAAGTGAACCAGCACCTGGGCGGCAGCATCGTCCGCGACGTGCGGTTCATCCTGGCACGCGGAGGGATCCAGCGGTGAGCGCGACGGAAGGAGAAGTCACCTTGGCGGAAGACCAGAAGGGTCATCA
>JAIBBD010000004.1 GCA_019694855.1 Dehalococcoidia bacterium | reverse complement strand
TCGAGCTGCCGCCGGGGCTCGTGCAGAGCGACCGGCTGTTCGAGCCGATCTTCACGCCGTCCTCGAAGGCCGCGGTGGGGGAGCACGACGAGCCGATCAGCTACGCCGAGGTCGAGGCGCTGGTGGGACCGGACCGGGCGCACGTGATGCGACTGCGGTCGCTGGCGCTGTACCGCTACGCGGCGGAGGTGGCGCTGGAGCGCGGCATCATCATCGCGGACACGAAGTTCGAGTTCGGGATGCTCGACGGCGAGGTGACGCTGATCGATGAGGCGCTGACGCCGGACTCCTCGCGGTTCTGGCCCGTGGACCAGTACCAGCCGGGGCGTGACCAGCCGTCGTTCGACAAGCAGCCGCTGCGCGACTGGCTGACGGCGTCGGGCTGGGCAAAGCGGCCCCCGGCGCCGGACCTGCCGCCCGAGGTGGTGCAGGCCACCTCCGCGCGCTATCTCGAAGCGTACCGCCTCCTCACGGGGGCGAGCCTGCCGGACTAGCCAGCAAGAGACAGCGAGGAGCCCTCGTGCCGACCTTTCAAGCGCGAATCAATGTGATGCTGAAGCCGCTGGTGAACGACCCGCAGGGGCTGGCGGTGCGCGACGGCCTGCACACGCTGGGCTTCGAGGGCGTGAGCACCGTGCGCGTGGGGAAACGCATCGAGGTGACGCTGGAGGCCTCGGACGCGGCCGCGGCGGAGTCGGCGATCCGCTCGATGTGCGAGCAGTTGCTGGCGAACCCGGTGATCGAGGACTTCAGGTTCGAGGTGGGGGAGGTTGTCGCGGGATAGGGGGGAGGACGAGCACAGACGCGGGACTCTGACCACGTCGAAACGGTGGATTGTGGGTCCACCGGCTATCTCCGATGCTGCGCGCCGGCGCCCCCGACCTCGTCCTCTATCGCCCTTGGGGACCACTTCACTTCTCGCTCCCGCACTGCCCCTGCCTGGAGTCGGGAGGCTCTAGCACCGATCAGCTCCACCCGGCCGCCGGTGAGGATGTACGAGGCTGTCGCGCTGACCCAGCGATGGTCGTCATCGGGAATTGAGTAGTCGCTGCGGTGGAGCTCGCTGTTAACGACCACCGTCCAGAAGAGGGTCAGTCCAGCGTGTGCGAGTCGCGCCACGAGATCGCGCCGCATGATGAGGGCCGCTGGGCCACCTGAGGTGGCGCTGGGATCGCATACAGCGACGCCCAAGGCATCACTCCAAGTGAAATCGACTCCGCTGGAGAGATCGGTTAGCTCGAGCAATCGTTTACTCGGAACGTACCCCAGCGTCTCGTCCTCGGCAGACAAATCCCGCGAGGTGCCGGTACCGGCGTACCATGCAGCAACTTCTATGAGCTCGACGGGCGGTATGTGCCCGCCCCTTCCGCGCCACCCGTCGACCTCTCCGTCGGCCGCAGCCCACGCGGGGTCGTCCGGATGCGCACCCAGCAGCACGTTGGATACATTCGGAAACGCGGGCATCCACCCGTCCGACCAGTCCTTGTCCCCAGCCCACGCCCGCAGTGCAGCCATGTCGGCGAGCGGAACGAGGTACGCGCGAAGGCCCATCCATACTTGGCGGCGCGGTACGCGCAGTGCCTCGATCTCCACCGCTAGTGGCTGCTTCCAGTCGGGCTCGCTGACCACGACTAACCACTGTGCGGTGCTAGGATCGGAGACTGCGATCAAGTCCAATGGATCGGGGGCACCGCTCATGTCGATCGGGTAGTCGTCAGAGACGCCCGGCGGAAAACGCGCCTCGACCGGCGAAAACCACTGGTGCTCCTGCGTAGGTGACTGCGCGGGCTTGCGGACGAGTACGGTCGGGTCAATGTCGCGCCACACGAGTTGCTCCGGAGACGCGTACGGCCCCCGTTCTTCGTCGCTCCACCTCGGCTGTATGCCGTGGTGGTCAGCGATGCGGCCCAGTACCTCGTAGAAGCCGATCCACTGATACTTCTTACCGACTCGCTCAACTACGCGATTGAACCTGGAGGCCCCTGGTCGCGACCGATCGATTTCGCCGAAACGCTCTGGGGTCCAGCCAAGCTCGAGCACCCGATCGAATATCGCTTGCGCCGCCTCTCGCTGCAGTGCTCCCGCATCCTTCGTTTCGAAATTACGAAGCGCGGACTGCAGAATATAACGGCCAAAGTCGCCCATGCCGGTGAGTGAGTGCCAGATCGACGCGTAGGCATAGTCCGGTGGTCCAGCGAGGACTTCGATCTCGTCGGCTGGGGTCGTCGGAAGCGGCCAAGTCGCCCCGTACGGTGGCAGGGATGCCGGGCCAGACCAGCCGCGGGTATGTGCGACGGCAAAGGTGCGTCGGGCGTAGTCCCGCGTCATTAGGTGCACGGGCCATCCATCCGCAAGGAGTTCCAGCACGCCGTCTGCGATAACGCGCACGGTGCTCGCATCGCTGCTCCTCAAGACCACGCCACATCCAGCTGCCACCAGTCGCTCTAGAACGTATGGGTCGTTCGTTCCACGGAATCGCTTGAGGGCGCTGGCGAAGGCCTGCGGCGCTCGTTCGCCGACGCTCACGAGCGCCTTGGTGGCACGATCTCGCACGCGGCGATCAGTGGTTGTCAGAAGCCAGCCAAGCGTAAGCGTTGCGAGATTAGCGACATCGTCGGGGACTGGGGCGCGACTTTCGAGGTCTGCAGGCCACGCCCATTCCAGCAGACGGCGGACGGGACTTTCGTCGTCGGGACTCGCTGAGTCGACAAGCCATTCAGACCAGATCCGGTCACGATCCGCCACTTCATAGCCAGCGAGACGAGCATGAAGCCATTCGGCGTTTAGTGGATTGCCAGACACGCAGGCGAGACGGAACAGGCGATCCCAGATCTCGCCTACGCGGTGTCCGTCATCCAGCAACCGTTGAACGATCTCGACCGCGCGTGGTGATATCGACTCCGGGGCGCGAAGGAGCAGGCTCTCGAGAAAGCTGTCGACGATGTGGTATGAGACCCTACCTTCGTCATCTGCGGCGAGGATGACGAGTTCCTGGCCGTGGCGCTCCGGCACGATCACGGCCAGCGCGGCCAGCACTCCCGCCTCGCGCCAGACATCGTCGTCGAGCTGCTGGAGCCACGCGCGCACGCCATCTGGGCCCCTCTCGGCGATTACGCCCGCGCGCGTCATGTCTCCCAACCGCTGGTATCCGAAGACGATTCGCCTGTCGTAGATCTCCAGGAGGATTCCCTCGGAGATCAGCCCGTTCATCAGCGATCGAGACCACGAATGGCCGGGCAAAATCCTATCGGTGATGCGTTGCACGTCAGCTCGATCAAGCGGACCGGGCCCGAGGAGCGCTATCTCTCGTATCGCTTGGCCAACTGTGTCGCTGTGCTCGTCATAGTCGCAGCGATCGGGTTCGGAAAGCCGCTTGTTCACAGCCTCCAAGAAGACCTCGTATATCGTAGTGAGGCCGGCTGAACCAAAGGGAAAGCGAGTCCTCCCAAGCGTTGAGAGGGCCTCACACGTTAGCTTGAGGAAGAGCGGGTTGCTGAACTCCGGGTTGAGCAGAGGGAACGTCGGTGGCTCCAGCCCAAATTCCCGGGTAAATCGTTGAACAGCAACGTCGGTCGCTTCTGCAAAACCGACGTGCTCGACCGTTGGCAGTCGGTGGTCACCAATGACCTTCTCAACGAACTCCAAGCGGCAAGACAGCACTACTGCTATGTGAGAAAAGCGGGTGGCAGCGGCGAGTAGAGCTCGAGATTCATCCCTCCAACGCTCGGCACGTTCGCTCTCGTTTAGCGCGTCGATGATCAAGAGCGCAGTGCAGCTGAAGGCTTCCGCCGCAGCATCGAGCACACCCAGGATGTCGTCCAGTGTCCCACCGAGTTGTGTCCGTTCGCTGATTTGCGAGAGTAGCGACCTGCCATCGAAGTCCTGCCCGAGAAGGACAACAGTTGGGTACCCGTCAGCAGTTCGCCGAGTCGCCACATCGCATAGGAGATGCGTCTTTCCGACGCCAGCGCGTCCTGTTACGAGAAGTACCTTGTCACGTGCCGCGTGTGTCGCCGCGGCGTTCGCGAGCTCTCTGGCCTGCCACAGCGCACCGATCGCATCTCGTATGTGCGAGTACAGGGAGGCAGCATCTCCAACGAAATAGCCGCCTTTGGTCAACGAGTGTCGGTGAAGGAGTTCTTCCACCTCGCCTACGGCTTCCATCGCGAGGTTGAGCGGGCTATCGATCCGAGGAAGATTCTCCGTCGACCGGGCCGCGGTAATCATGAGTCCAAGTGCCACGTCGGCCTCATCGAGTGCGGCTTCGCACTTAGGAAGTGCCTCGGCAAACTCGTCAGCGGCGTCCTTCGGCGGCCGCCAAGTCCATCGTCGGGCTTCCCTCAATTCGGCGAGGATCGCCTGCCATCGTGACACGTAAGCATCGCGGCGGCCGACCGCATCGAGGGACCGGACTGCCTCCACTTCCACGTGGAGGCTTGGCGTATAGCGGCGCCCCGCCTTTGCTTTGGCCTCCTCAAGGCGACGCTCCTGCCATTCGGGGGTCAAGATGTCGAGGCCGAACCAGTACCGTAGGCGGCCAGCGTGCTCAGCCTCAGTTAGCGTCGTGACGAGCTGATGGGCGCCGACGAAGACAAACTCCACGTTAAGGTTGTTCTTGCGAGCAAGCTGCTCCCATTCGGAGACCTTCTCAGTCCAGCGCGTGTGCGCCGACGTGCGGTCTTTCGTGTCGCCTGCTGGCATGTCTAGCGGCATAGCGACGAAATAGCGCTTCAGGTCCGGTTCACTCTCCAGAACACGACGCACTGAGGAAGTCACCTGTCCGGCCGCAGACGAATCGAATTCGAATAGGTACTTTGCCTGCCATGCCCAGACGTCCCCATTCGGGAGCACAGCCTTCGCCTCGCGGCCGCCATCGGGGTTCCCGAAGCGGTGAAATCGTGTGCCGCTAGGCCAGTCGACCGCGCCATGCTCGATCAAGATCGACGCGAGCTCCTCGAACCCGCTCGATCGGGAAGCCGGCTGCCCATAGGGCCGAATCTGTCGGAAGTCGACGTTGGGGAGGGGATTCGTCATCGCGCTAACGGTATGACATCGCCGTGGGGGCGGCCAAGCACTCGTCTGTGGACAATCTTCCCCGACGAGATTCATGAAGTTCCGTGCCGGCCGATAGGACGGGGGTGCCACGGGTGATTACCCCTCCAACACCCCCAACACCTCGTCATGCACCACGCCGTTCGAGGTGATGCAGTGGCCGGCGTCGATGCGCGCGACGCCCTCGATGTCGGTCATGCGGCCGCCGGCTTCTTCCACGATGACCATGACGGCGGCGATGTCGTAGGGGGCGATTTCGCCTTCGAGCATGACTTCGGCGGCGCCTTCGGCGACCAGGCAGTGGCCCCAGAAGTCGCCGAAGCCGCGCTGACGCCAGCTGGCGCGCAGGAGGCGGTCGGCGCGGCCGCCCCAAGCGGCCATGGTGAGGGTGTAGGAGCCGTAGAGGACCTGGGCGTCCTCGAGGCGGGCGCGGGTGGAGACGTGGATGCGCTCGGTGATGCCGGTGAGGGCGTCGCGGCGGTGCGCGCCTTCGCCGCGGGCGGCCCACCAGCGGGTGCCGAGGGCAGGGGCGGAGGCGACGCCCACCTCGAGGCGGCCGTTGACCTCGCAGGCGATGAGCGTAGCCCAGACGGGCGCGCCGCGGGCGAAGTTATGGGTGCCGTCGATGGGGTCGACGATCCACTTCACGCGGTCGGCGGGCGGGGCTGCCTCGGCGGGTTCGTCCGTGGGCTCGTCCATCGGCATGGGGGGGAGCGTGAGCCCCTCCTCTTCGCCCTCGACGGCGTGGTCGGGGAAGCGCTCCAGGATGCGCGCGCGGATGGCGGACTCGGCCGAGGTGTCGGCGAGCGTGACGAGGGTGCCGTCCGACTTGCGCCAGACATCGCCGCCGCCTCGGTAGTGCCGCATCGTGATGCCGTCGGCGAGGTCGGCGAGCTCGAGGGCGAAGGCGAGCAGCTCGGGTGTGGAGGTCATGCGGGCGCGGAAGCGGGCAGCACGACAATCGGCAGGCTGGCCACCTCGGAGCCGTTCAGGGTGACGTGCGCGGCGTAGTCGCCGTAGGTGGCGAAGTTGACGCCGCCGAAGGCGACGATGAGGCGGGCGGCGTTCGAGCGGGCGCCCTCGGGGGCGGGGAAGGGCACGGTCTGGGCGACCGGGGTCACGATGTCGCGGCCGTCGGCGTCGATGAGGCGGATGGAGATCGACTTGTCGCCCGCCTCGGCGATGGAGTAGCGGAGCTGGACGACGATGGTGAGGAGGGGGTAGGTCACGGGGACCTGGGCGGCGTTGATGGTGTCGAAGCCGATGCCGAGGGCGTGCACCTTCCCGCCGCCCTCCTGGGCGCTGTCGCAGAGGAAGGCAAAGTCGAGGTTCATTGGTGCGCTCACTCCTCGGAGGCGGTTGCGGGCTGCACTGCTACGATCTGACCTCGGACGGCGTTGTGTCCAGCGAAGCGCGGACGGGGCGGCACGGATGAGCAACGGCGATCAGTTCGAGGTGTTCGTGCACCTGCTGTTGGCGTTGCTGCTCGGTGGGCTGATCGGAGTCGAGCGGGAGTTTCGGGGTCACGAGGCGGGCGTGCGTACCTCGGCGCTGGTGTGCGTGGGGGCGGCGCTGTTCGGGGAGACGAGCGTGCTCTACGGCGACTCGCGGGTGGCGGCCGGGGTCGTGCAGGGCATCGGCTTCCTCGGGGCGGGGCTCATTTTCCAGCGCGGGGTGGGGGTGCGCGGCGTCACGACAGCGGCAATGGTGTGGGTACTGGCAGGGATCGGTCTGGCGGTGGCGGAGGACATGTGGCTCACAGCGGCGCTGGTCACCGTGACGGTGGTGGTGCTGCTGGAGCTGGCGCCGCTCTCAGACGCGATCTACGACGTGGGACGGCAGCGGAACCGCGGTTCACGCCTCGGGCGGCGCGAGGAGGCGCGGAGCGGCGCGTCCATGCCCGAGCACGAGGAGCCGCGAGGCGAGGGGACGTAGCGCCGGGCCTCGAAGGCTACGTCGTGAGGGTGCCCTTCGTGCTGGGGACCTCGCCGGCGATGCGCTCGTCGGGGCGGGTGGCGGCGTCGAGGGCGCGGCCGAGCGCCTTCATCGTGGCTTCGGCGATGTGGTGGTCGTTGGCGCCCGCGAGCTGTCGGACGTGCAGCGTCAGCCGCGCGCCAACGGAGAACGACTGCAGGACGTGCGCCACCATCTCGGTGGGCGCCTCGCCGATGCGCTCGCCGACGAAGGCGAGCGAAACAGCCGCGAAGGGGCGGCCCGAGAGGTCGATAGCAGCCTGAATGAGCGCCTCGTCGAGCGGGACGAGGGCGTCCCCCATGCGGACGAGGCCGGCTCGATCGCCAAGCGCCCGGTCGAAGGCGGCGCCCAGCGCAATGGCGCAGTCCTCCATCGTGTGGTGCGCATCTACCTCGAGGTCGCCGTCGCAGGTCAGTTCGAGGTCGAAGCGGCCGTGCTTGGCGAAGGCGCTCAGCATGTGGTCGTAGAAGCCGATGCCGGTGCGGACGGTGGCCAGCCCTCGGCCGTCGACGTTGAGGTCGACGTGGATGCGGGTCTCGGCGGTCTCGCGATCGACGGCGGCACGGCGTCCGAGGCTATTCGTCACAGCTCATCCTCGATCTCCTTGAGCGCGGCGATGAGCCGCTCGGTGTCCTCGGGACGTCCGGCCGAGATGCGGACGTGGTTGGCCAGACGCGCGTGTTCGAAGGTGCGGACGAAGATGCCGCGGCGGCGCAGCGCCTCGCGGACGGTGACGCTGTCCGAGCGCAGCAGGCGGACGAGGGTGAAGTTCGCCTCCGACGGCGCGGGTTCGAGCCAGCCGAGACCGCGAAGCGCCTCGGCCATGCGCTCGCGCTCACCGGCGAGGGTGCACGCGCGCTCATCGAGGAGCGCGACGTCCTCGAGGGAGGCGAGCGCGGCAGCCTCAGCGGCGACGTTCACGCCGTAGGGCTGCTTCACGAGCATGAGGGTGCGCGCCAGCTCGCGCGGCATGATGCCGTAGCCGATGCGGAGGCCGGCGAGGCCGCCCCACTTGCTGAAGGTGCGTAGCGCGACGATGGACTGGCCGTCTGCGGCGGCCGAAGCGAGCGACTCGGCGTGGGCGAACTCGATGTAGGCCTCGTCGATGACGAGGAGCGCGCCCGTGGCCGCGATGGCCTCGGCGAGGTCGCGCGGGAGCAGGTTGCCCGTCGGGTTGTTCGGCGAAGGGATGCAGACGAGGCGCGCGGTCGAGGCCGCCTCGACGAGGGCATCGGCGTCGAAGGACCAGTCGTCGCGCAGCGGGACGTCGACAACCTCGGCGCCCTGCAGCTCGCCGTCGAAGGCGTACATACCGAAGGTGGGCGAAGCGACGACGACGCGGTCGCCGGGGCTGACGAAGGCGCGGAAGAGCAGGTCGATGATCTCGTCGGAGCCGGCTCCGGCGACGATGCAGTCGGGGTCGATGCCGTGGCGGGCCCCGAGGGCGGTGCGGATGGCACGCTGGTCGGGGTCCGGGTAGCGGTTGGCGCCAGTGAGGGCGCGCACCGCCTCGACGGCACGGGGCGAGGGGCCGTAGGGGTTTTCGTTGGCGTCGAGCTTCACGATGCGCTCGACCGGGATGCCGTAGCGGGCGGCGACCTCCTCGGGCGGGGCGATCGGGCTGTAGCCCGTCATGCCGCGAAGGGCCGGGCGGAGGGCGGCCTGGAGGTCGAAAGCGCGCATCTAGCGGCCCTCGAGACGGAGTTCGATGGAGCGAGCGTGGCCGGTGAGGCCCTCGGCGCGGGCGAGCGCGGCGGCGTAGGGGCCGATACGGCGTAGATCGTCCTCGGAGAGCGCGATCGTGGAGATCGTCTTGAGAAAGTCGTTCACGGTGAGGGGCGAGGCGAAGCGCGCCGAGCCGCCCGTCGGCATGACGTGGCTAGGCCCGGCTACGTAGTCGCCGAGCACCTCGGGGGAGGACTCGCCGATGAAGAGGCCGCCCGCGTTCTGGATGCGCGCGGCGACCGCCTCGGGGTCGCGGGTCACGAGGCAGAGGTGCTCGGGGGCAAACTCGTTGGCCAGCGCGATCGCTTCGTCGAGGTCCGCGGCCACGACGGCGCCACCGCGCTCGATGGCGGCACGGGCGATGGCGCCACGCTCGAGGTCGGCGAGCTGGGCCTCGACCTCTTCGGCGACCGCGCGGGCGTGTTCGACGCTCGTGGTGATGAGGACGGGGCGGGCGAGCGCGTCGTGTTCGGCCTGTGCGAGGAGGTCGGCGGCGCAGAGGTCCGGCGAGGCTGAGTCGTCGGCGAGGACGACCGTCTCGGTGGGGCCATAAAGCGCATCGATGCCGACCTGCCCGTAGAGCTGCTGCTTGGCGAGCGTGACGAAGATGTTGCCGGGGCCAAAGACCTTCTCGACGCGCGGGATCGACTCTGTGCCGAAGGCGAGGGCGGCCAGCGCCTGGGCGCCCGAGGCGCGAAAGACGCGCTGCACGCCTGCCAGGCGGGAGGCGACGAGCTTCAGCGGGTGCACTGAGCCGTCCGGCAGGGCGGCGGTGACGCCCACGATCTCCTCGACGCCCGCGGCGACGGCTGGGACGGCCGTGTGCACGACGGACGACGGGAGCACAGCCACGTTGCCCGTCATGTAGATGCCGGCCCGCTGGATGGGGCGGACGATCATGCCGAGCCCGTGCTCGGTGAAGGGCTGGGGGCCGTGCTGGCGCTGGTGGACATGGAAGGCGCGCACACGGTCCGCCATGAACTCGACGGCCTCGAGGAGCTCGGGGGCGACCATCGAGAAGGCGGCATCAATCTCCTCGGAAGTGACTTCCATGGGGGCGTCCGCGGAGCCGTCGAAGCGCTGGGAGTAGCGCTTCACGGCGGCGTCCCCCTCGCGACGGACGTCCTCGATGATGCGGGCGACGACCTGGGCGGCGGTGAGTGGCTCTCCAAAGGTCTCGGCGATGGAGCGCTGAACGGCGTCGGGGAGGGTGGCGTCGGCGGTGGCCCCGCGATTGAGGACCGACTGGCGGGCGGCCCCGGCGCCCTCGACGATCCGCAGGGAGTGGGCCGTCACTGGAGGTACTCCTTCAGCCGGTCGGTGGCGTCATCCACCGTGAGGTCGATGAACTCGCGCATGCGCTCCTCGGTGACGTGGTCGATGGTTTCCTTCAGGAGGTCGGGCAGGTCGCGGTAGAACTGCTCGAGGGCCTCCTCGGTGTCGATGCCGGCGGCCGGGAGGTGGCGGCTGGCGATGCGTTGGAAACGGTCCCAGGTTGGCGGCTGGCCAGCGATGTCGCAGGCGACCTCGCGCCATTGCTGCAGGGTGGCGCGCTCGATGAAGCCGATGTCGGCCGCGGCGGAGGTGTCGGTCAGGGCGTCGCGGATCTCGGCCATGGCGTCGACGTCCTCGCGCTCCCGTCGGTCCATCTCGTATTGCAGCAGACGGTCGAGGATGTTGCCGCGCGGGTCGCCCTGGTAGGCCGAGGACGCGCCGAAGAACTCACGGTAGATGCGCTCGATGTAACGCTGGTCCATGAGGAGGTGCGTCAGGTAGCCCGCCATGAAGGCGCGCGTCGTGGCATCGAGGACGACGGCGTCGCGAAGGTGCGGGTGCTCGGCGAAGAGGCGAGCGACCGAGTCCTGATCCTCGAAATCGTCGAGCGTGAAGAAGTGCGTGTGCTCGCGGTCGAGACGCGTGAGCACGCGGATGTCGGGCGCGGTCGCGCCGAGGTAATAGGCGCCACGGTCGGCCTCGATGCCGGGGTGCGCGAGGCGGCCCGCGAGGACGCGGGCGCTGGCGAGGTGCGACCCGAGCGAGGGCACGCTACGCCACCACGAGCGCGGCGGCGGCCGCGCGAAGGCGCTCGACCAGCTGGTCGCGGAGCTCGCCACGGAGGCCGGCCGGGCGCTCCAGCGCGCCGATGGCGCAGTTTGTCGACTCCATCGTGATATCGATCATACGCAGGCGGTTGGCGCGCAGGGTGGTGCCGGTCTCGGAGCCCTCGATGAGGATCTCGGCGTCGTCCGGGACGAAGCCCTCGGAAGCGCCGGCGATGGGGATGACCTGGTAGCGGCCGAGACGGCGTTCACGCGCGTAGTCGTCGGCGAGGGCGACGTACTCGGAGGCGACGCGGATCGGGCGGTTCGCGTCTTCGCGACGCCAGTAGGCGATGGCCTCCTCGATCGTGTCGGCGGGCAGGTCCTCGGGGACGACCGCACCAAGCGAATAGCGGCTGCGCCGGAGGTCGGCCAGTTCGACGACGGGCGAGCCCGGGAAGGCCGAGAGGTGGGCGGCGAGCCAGTCGCGGCCCGTCAGCGCGAGGTCGTACGCGCCGAGGGCGACGGCCATCGGCATGTCCTGCGGACGGATGACCTTCACCTCGACCCCGGGGAGCGACGAGCGCGGGCGGCGGATGGCGGCGCGCTCCTCGTAGCCTTCGAAGGCGATGCCCGCGTCAGCGAGCGAGGCGAAGGTGTGGCGCTGCGCGTGCCCGTCGGGCACGGCGATACGGAAGTTCTGTCGCTCGTCGAGGGCCGTGAGGCGTGGGGCGCGCGTGCGGGGCAGCGGGGGCGGGTCGACGGGGCCTCCAGGGGCGGGTTGCATCGGCAGGCGCAGGAGCGCATCGAGCGCGCTCGCGAGGTCGCGAGTGGCGAGGGACGCACGGTTGGCGATCAACCACGGCGATCCCTCGTGGACGGTGGCGAGGGCAACAAGGTCTTCGCCAGCGAGGGTCTGCTCCGGGACGACGGCGACGTCGGCGTCCTCGGGGGGCCAGGCCTGGGCCTGACCCCAGACCTCGTACAGGCGATACGAGGGGACGCGAAGGCGATTCAGGAAACGTGACGTGAGGTGCGGATACTCGGTGGCGACGCGCACCACTCGAGAGGCAGCGAGCGCGGCGAGGTCCGTGCCGGCCGGGGCGGCCACGACCAGACGCTCGCGGCCGAGATCGAGGGGGCGCAGCGGGACGATCGAGTCCTGGGCATGGCGGACGAGCAGCTCGTCGACCCAGGCGCTGCGGGTGATGCCCAGGTCGTACTGGCCGAGCGCGACCTGGATCGGGATGTCGCGGTCGGAGAACACGCGGACGACGACGGCCGGGTGCCCGGTCACCTCGAAGCGGTAGGCGCGGGAGCCTTCACCGTAGCCTGCGGGGACGAAGCCGACGTCGCGTAGCTGCTCAGCGAGCGCGTCGCGCAGCTCGCCACGGGGGAGGGCGACGCGAATCTCGCCGCTCATTCCTCGAAGGCCTCGAGCAGGCGAGCGAGGCTGACGATGTCGGCGCCGAAGCCCGACGCGGGCGCGGAGCGCTCCCCGAGGGCGGCGCCCAGGCCGTCGTAGCGCCCGCCCCGGATGCACTCGGTTGCGCCGGAGCTGAGGCGGAACGTGAGCCCGGTGTAGTACTCGAAGTTGCGCGCGGTGGCGGGGACGAGACGGTACGTGCATCCGGCCTCGTCGAGGGCGGCGGCCGCGGCCTCGAGTTCGAGGAGGGGCTCCTCGGTGTCGGGGATTGCCGCCCCGAGGGTAGCGCGGAGATTCGCGATGTAACCGCCGCCCGCGCCGTTCACGTCGAAGAGGAGGCGCAGGGCGGCGCTTCGCTCCGGGTGGCGTGCACTGAGGTCCGCGAGAATAGTCTGGTCTCCCCCGAGGAGACGGTCGTAGGCAGCGAGCTGCTCGACGGCGTCGAGGCCGCCGGCCACGAGGACGGCTCGGATGAGGCCCGCGTGCGAGAGGTCGAACGTGAGGTCATCGAGTCCGAGCGCGGCGAGGAAGTCGGCGGCAAGCCGCAACAGTTCGCCGTCCGCCTCGAGCGCCTCGAGTCCGAACAGCTCGACGCCGCATTGCCACTGCTCGCGCTCGGCGTCTCCGGGCTCGAAGCGGTAGACGGGCTGGACGTAGGAGAGACGGGCCGGCGAGGCATCGCGCCAATTCGTCTCATACCAGCGGGCGGCGGGGACGGTGCTGTCGGGCCGTAGGACGACGCGTTCGCCACTCCAGCCGTCCCAGTCGAGGAATGAGTACACGCGGTCGAGGAGCTGCGGTGAGAGCGACCCGGTGGCCGTGAACAGATGGATCGGTTCGATAGCGGGCGTGCGGATCTCGGCATAGCCGCGGCTTGCGGTGACATCGAGGAAGGCGCGCTCAACGCGGCGGAAGCGGCGCATGGCGTCCGGGCCGAAGTCACGCATGCCGCGGCTACGCCAAACACTGTCCATGCTGTCTCCTCGCGCGTCCCTGGCGAGAGCCGATGTGTTCTCGGGGGATTCTACGGTGCTCAACGGTCGCGTTCCTCGATCCGGTGCAGGTGGGTTACAGCAAAACGCCGCGGGAGCTGCCGCGGCGTGTCATCGAGCGTTCGGGACGGGAGTCTAACGACGCAGACGAGCTCGCAGCGGCATGGCCGAGCAGGCATGGGCGCGGGTGCGGGAGGCGGCGTGCGTCATCGAACACTCCTCGAAAAAACGGTAGGTCCGCCTCGTGCCACGATCAAGCGGCACGAGGCGGACCACACCGGTCGCTAGCGCGACTCGACTACTTGTCGAGCCACATGTCGATGACCTGCTCGCCCCAGTCGTAGAAGTAGCCGGAGGTACCGCGGGGACCGCCGGTGCGGAAGCCGCGGAGCCACGGCTGGTAGAGCTCGAAGGCGTACCCACCCGCCTGGGGGATGCGGTACATCTGGTCGGTCCAGACGCGGTCCCAGATCTTCTTGTGGAGATCCTTGCGCTTGGCCGGGTCGAGCTCGACCCGCTGCTGCTCGGCCCACTGGTCGATCTGCGGGTCCTTGATCTGGTGGCGGTTGCCGGGCGACGTGGAGTACAGCTGGTTGTAGAAGTAGTTGTCCGCGTCGAAGCCCGGGGCGCCCCAGCCACTCGTGGTGGCCTCGGCGAGCTTGGCGCCGACCCACTGCGAGTTGAACTCGGTGTACTCGACCTTCTTGGCGTTGAGGGTGATACCCGCGCGGCGGAACTGGTCGGTGAGCACCTCGGGCCGGGTGGCGTCGTAGCCGGCGTACGTGTAGTACGTGGCGTCGATCGTCAGGTTCGCGGCACCGGCAGCCTCAAGGAGCTGCTTCGCCTGGGCGGGGTCGCCCGAGGCCTTGGTCCACTGGCCGAGGCCGCCTGTCTTGAAGTCGGGCTGGGTGTCGAAGACGAAGGTCCAGTACTGGTCGGGCAGCGCAACGCCGAGGCCCTCGTAGATGAGCTGGAGCGACGTCTGGTGGTCCTGCGCCAGGGCGATAGCGCGGCGCACGCGCTCGTCCTTGAACTTGGGGTTCGACACGTTCATGCCGAAGCCGTAGCCGCCGGACTCACCACCGGTGATCTGCATCTGCAGGCCGGTCATCGACTTCTCGATGTTCTGCGCCTCGCTGAGCTTCGCGGCGAGACCGTAACCGTAGTCGAGCTGACCGGCGCGGAAGGCGGCGGTGCGGGCTGCGATGTCCGGCATGATCTTGAAGACCCAGCCGTCGAGGTGCACCTTGCCCTGCCAGTAGTCAGGGTTCTTGGTCAGGGTGACCTGCTGCTGCGCCTTGGCGTCCTGGAAGATCATCGGGCCGGTGCCGATGGGCTTCTTCTCGATGGAGCCGTCGTCGACGGACTCCTTGGGGAAGATGGTCTGGTAGCGGCCGGCGAGGTTGTTGAGGAAGTCGACGAGCGGCTTCTTCATCGTGATCTTCAGGGTGGAGGCGTCGGTGGCCTCGATCTTGTCGACGTCCGACCAAATGGCGGTGTGGACGCCTTCCTTGCGGTAGCGCTCGTACGCGTAAGCGGCGTCGGCGGCAACGAAAGCACGGCCGTTGACCGGGGCGACGTTCTGCCACTTCACGTTCGGGCGAATCTTGAAGGTGTAGATGAGGCCGTCCGGGCTGCGCTCCCAGGAGGTCGCGAGCTCCGGCTTGAGCTCAAGCTTCAGGCGGTCGTAGTTGACGCCGCTCTTAAAGCCGATGAGCCGGTCGGCAACGATGTTCGGGACCGTGATGGTGCCGCCGGCGGCGGACTTGGCCTGGTCGAACGTCGAGACATCCCAGCTGACGCCCACGGTCATGGTGCCGCCGTCCTTGGCGGTCTTGTTCGGCTCCTTGAAGTTGAAGGGGTAAGGCAGCCCCGGAGCCTGGTCGACATTGGAGGCGGCAGCGGTGCCGGTCCCGGCCGGCGCGGTGCTCGAGGCGCTGCCGCTGGACTTCTCGTCGTCGCTGCCACAGCCGATGAGGGCGGCGGCGGCGACGCCCGCGAAGGCGAGCGAACCACCTCGGAGGAGGGCACGGCGGTTCATCGACCAGCGCCCCTCCTGCGTCTCGATTGGATCTGACATGTAGTCTCCCCTCTGGATACGTTTGCCGTGCAGAGAACGTAATAGAGGGTTGGGGATACGCTCAAATAACGATCGAAAGTGGCCCCATTTTCGATTACGAAGGGAATGAATTCGGCGCGTCACCGCGGTGATTACGAACAGAAATGTCATGGTCACCGCGCGTCCGGGCGGGCCGGCCTCCTCGGCGGAGGGTCACCCGGCAGCGAAGCCCCAGCGTTCGTGCACCCAAGCCTCGGCCCGGCTGAAGAGGAGGCCGACGGCGACGCCCACGGCGACGATGACCAGCATGATCGCGAAGACCATGCTGATGTTGTTCAGGTCGCGGCCGATCTGGAGCTGGTGCCCGATGCCGACGCTGAGGAGGAGCTCGGCCGCCATGAGGGAGCGCCAGGCGAATGACCAGCCCTGCTTCATCCCCTGAATCATGGCGGGAATCATCGCGGGCAGCACCACGTAGCGGTACATCTGCAAACGCGAGGCTCCCAGGGTGCCGGCGGCGCGCGCGAGCAGCGGCGGGAGGGCGCGGATGCCCGCGCGTGCGGAGAGGGCGATAGAGAACGTGGAGCCCATGAGGACGACGAAGATGATGCCGCGCTCGCTCAGGCCGAACCAGAGGACGGCCATGGGCAACCAGACAATGCTGGGCAGCGACTGCAGGCCGAGGACGATGCCGCCGACCGTCTCGTCGGCCCACTTCCAGGAAGCGATGAACAACCCGAGGGCCATGCCAATCACAAACGAGATTCCATAGCCAACCAACAGTCGCTTCATCGTCCCTCGCAGTGCCTCGAAGAGGACACCGCTTTCGATGTTGTTCCGCAGGGCATCGAAGACTTTCTCGGGGGCCGGGAAGAGGAAGGGCGACCAGATCTCGGCTTTCGCGACGGCTTCCCAGGCCACGACCAACAGCGCATAGAACGCGAGGATGCGCAGTAGCCTCCAGAGCAGCTCGGACGACGGCAGGAAGCGACTAGATGGCATAGCGGGGCTCCAGGTCCTCGGCGGTGTTCTGGAGCTCGAGACGGATCTGGGCGGCGAGGTCGGCGACGGCGTGGTCGTCCGGGGTACGTGGGCGTTCGAGCGGAACATCGATGATGCGCTTGATGCGCCCCGGGCTCGCGGACATGACCACGACGCGGTCCCCGAGGATCACCGCCTCGCGCACGTTGTGGGTGACGAAGAGGACGGTGGTGCCGATGCGTGCCCACACGGACTGCAGCTCGAGCTGGAGGTCGTCGCGTGTCTGGGCGTCGAGCGCCGCGAACGGCTCGTCCATCAGTAGGACATGCGGCTCCACCGCGAGCGCACGGGCGAGCTGGGCCCGTTGTTTCATGCCGCCCGAAAGCTCATGGATGTACGCGCGCTCGAACTTCGAGAGGTCGACGAGGGCGAGCTGACGGTCGACGACCTCGCGGCGCTGGCGCTTCGGGACGTCGCGCAGCTTGAGTCCGAACTCGACATTGGCGCGGACGTTCAGCCACGGGAACAGCGCGGGCTCCTGGAACACCACGGCACGCTCGCGTGCGGCGCCGCGGATGGGGGCGCCCTCGAAGAGGGCCTGGCCTTCGTAGTCGCGGTCGATGCCGGCGGCGATGTTCAGCAGCGTGGACTTGCCGCACCCGGACGGGCCGACGATGCAGATGAACTCGCGAGGGCGAACCTCGAGGGTCACGCGGTCGAGTGCCAGCGTGTCCTGGCGTCGTGTGTGGAAGCGCTTGGAGACGCTGTGGAGGGCGAGCACAGGCTGCTCGCCCTCCACGGGTGAAACGGGCGTCGTTGTAGCCGGGAGCGACACCGTCGGGGCCGCCGTCGCCCGTGGTGCAGGAGGAGGGGCGACGGCCGCCTCGACGGCGGGATCGGCGCTGTCCTCGATGTCGGGCTGCGTGACGATGACCGTCATGGCGACTTCCTCCCGCAGATGGTGGCTATTGCTGTACGGCTTTGAGATTCAGGCTCGCGAGGACCTTGTTGAGGAGGTCGAGCGAGTAGATGTTCGCCAGGTCGGGCTTCTTGTCGCCAAGGTAGCCGAGGGCGAAGGCGTCATCGGCCGACTTGCGCAGGCTCGAGGCGATGGGGTCGTAGGTGACCTTCTGGTTGCGCCAGGCGGTGTTGATGACGGCATCCGGGATCGCGGCGTTGGTGACCTTCTTGATGCCCTGGTTGACGAGCTTCTTGGCCTCGTCCGGGTTGTCATTGATCCAGAGCGTGGTCTTCACGTGCGCGAGGAGCAGCTTCTGGACGACCTCGGGGTGCTCGTTGAGGAACTTGGTGCGGACGATGAGCTGGGTGGTGACAAAGTCGCCGTTTGGCCAGAGGTCGCGTTCGTCGAGGAAGAGGCGTCCATTCGCTTCCTGGATGAGACGCGTGCCCCAGGGCTCCGGGACCCAGGCGGCGTCGATCTGTCCGCGCTGGAAGAGCGTGAGCGTGTCGGCGTTGGCGGTCGGGATGACCTGGACGTTGCCACCGTGATCTTTGTCCTTGAGGCCGTTCTTCTGGAGCCAGGCGCGGAGGGCGACGTCCTGGGTGTTGCCGAGCTGAGGCGTTGCGACCTTCTTGTTCGCGAAGTCCGCTGGCGTACCAATGCCGGCGTCGGCGCGCACGATGAGGGACGCTCCGGCGCTGGTGGCGCCGGCGACGATGCGGAGGTCTTTGCCCTCGGACTGCACGTAGCCGTTGATCGCGGGGTTTGGGCCGATGTAGGTGGCGTCGATCGCGCCCGCAAAGAGCGCCTCGATGGCGGCCGGGCCGGCGTTGAAGGTCTTCGTCTCGAGCTTCACGTTGGCGCCAAGCTCCTCGGCGTAGGTGCCGCGCTCGAGGCCGACGAGGGGCTGGGCGTGGGTGATGTTCGGGAAGTAGCCGAGGCGGAGGGTGACGTTCTCGACCTTCGCGATGGCCGAGGCGCCCGGGCCGGTGTTGGCGGTGTCGTCTCCGCCGCAGGCAGCGACGGTCGCGGCAACGAAGAGGACGGCGGTGGCAAACGCCAGTGTGGCGGTCAGGCGGTGCGTAAACGCGCGCATGTGCTTACTGCTCCAGTCGGTCGTGCGTCGAGTCGTTGGTTGCGGGTCGCCCTCGCGGCGCGAGGGCCCCGTACAGCGACCTTGAACGGGCAACGAAAAGCCCCTCGCTGTTCGCGAGGGGCCTCCAGTTGACTGGTCAGCCCGCGCCCGTACGCGCGGCGGAGGTGGCATATCGTCAGCGTTCAAAGCGGCGTTTCTCGAGCGTGTCGATCTGGACGACTTTCGAATCCTGCAGCGTGATCTGCACGTAGCCGTGCCGGACCGAACGGATGGCCTGCAGCACCTCGGCGAGGACCTGGCGCTCGCGCGGATCGAGGGCGGTGGCATCGCGGTCGCCTGCCATCAGATGTAGTACATCTCGCGCGCGGCGGCCTGCTGCTCGCGGGTGCGGGCCGCGAGGTCGCCAAAGGTGGTGTGGTCGACGATGCCGGCGATGGCGTCGCGAACCTCGGCCCAGAGGCCCCGCATCACACAGGCGTCTTCGCTGGGGCAACGGTAGGCGGGGCATGCAGTGTGGGCGGTCTGACTCGCGCAGAGGCTGGGCGCCAGCGGGCCCTCCATGGCGCGGATCACCTCGCCAACGGTGACGCGGTGGGGGTCGCGGGCGAGCATGTACCCGCCACGTGCCCCGCGCTTTCCTCGCACGACGCGGGCCGTGCGAAGGCGCATCAGGATCTGCTCGAGGTACTTCGCGGGGATGCGGGTGCGTTCGGCGAGCTCTCCGAGGGGGATGGCGTTGTCCGCCTCCGCCGTCGAGAGCTCGAGGAGGGCGCGAACGGCATAATCACCGCGGGTGGAAAGCTTCATTCGATAATCCCTATCCAGTTAGTAGGTTTTATCTGAGCAAATGCTGACTGTCAAGCGTAGCTCCCGAACAGCAGGCCCTGCGTGTCTCAGAAGGTCAGGACGTCGCCGCTTGTGCAGCCGAGAACGTCGATGCGCTGCCCGTCCGCCGCAGAACGGGCGAGCGAGGTGCAGTGGTAGGTCGTGACGCGCCGACGGGCGGCGCCTGAGAACTCATCGGCACGGTTGTCGACGGTCACCTCGACGTCGCCCCAAGCAACGACCCGGATGCGCCAAAAGACGGGCTGGCCCTCGACCGTGAAGCGGGTGGTGTTGAACTCGACGCGGGTACCGGCGGGAGCGGCGGTGAGCAAGCAGGCACGACCCTCGAGGTTCAGAGGCTCGTCCGGACGATTGACCTCGTCGCCGCACGGCGCGAAGGGGGTGGCAGCGGGCGTCTCCGCAGCAGCGGAGCCGGCGGAACTCGTCGCGCCGGGATCGAGGGCGCAGCGCCAGGTGAGCACGGCGAGGACGGAGACGATCGTGGCGAGGGCCCAGAGCAGCTCGAGGCGGACACCGGAGCGAGCGTTGCTGGTGGCCACCGAGGCGCGGTCAGAACTGCGCGAGGAAGCGGAGGTCGTTCGAGTAGAAGTGGCGGATATCCTCGACGCCGTACTTCAGCATCGTGATGCGCTCGACGCCCATGCCCGCCGCGAAGCCGGTGTAGCGGTCGGTGTCGTAGCCGGCGGCGGCGAGGATCTCGGGGTGCACCATGCCGGCGCCCATGATCTCGAGCCAGCCGGAGCCTCGGCAGACCGAGCAGGACGGGTCCGTGCCCGGGCAGGCGAAGCAGGAGACGGCGAGCTCGACGCCGGGCTCCACGAATGGGAAGTAGGAGTTGCGCAGCAGCACGCGGGTGTCAGGGCCGAAGAGCTGGCGGGCGAACTCTTGGAGCGTGCCTTTCAGCTGCGCCATCGAGACGCCCTCGCCGACGACGAGGAGTTCTACCTGCTGCAGCATCCACTCATGGGTGGCGTCGGTGGCCTCGTAGCGATAGCAGCGGCCGGGGACGGCGATGCGGATCGGCGGCTCGTGCGTCTCCATGTAGCGAATCTGCATCGGAGAGGTGTGCGTGCGCAGCAGCATCGGGCGGACACCGCCGACCTCGTAGGAGAGCCAGAAGGTGTCCCACATGTCACGGGCGGGATGGTCGGCGGGAATGCGCAAGCGCTCAAAGTTGTACTCGTCGAGTTCGACCTCGGGGCCCTCGACCGTATCGAAGCCCATGCGGGCGAAGGCGGCGAGGATCTCGCGCTTCGTGCGCGTGACCGGGTGCAGGCCGCCGCGCGTGACGGGGCGGCCGGGCAGCGTGACGTCGATGGCGCCGGCTGCGACCTGCGCGGCGAGGGCGGCGGCGCGCAAAGCTTCGCTGGACTCCCGCAGAAAGTTCTCGATCTCATCCCTGAGGGAGTTGGCAAGCCTGCCGACCTCTCGGCGCTCCTCCGGAAGCAGCGTGCCCAACGCCCGCAACCCCAAGGTCAGACTCCCAGATCGTCCAAGCAGGGCAGTGCGTGCCGATTCGAGCGTACGGAGCGCTTCGCCGAGGCTTTCGGCCGCGTCCTCCCCAGTTGTGGCCATCGTCGCGTCGGGCGCAAGCGCTCGCAGCAACGAGTCCAACCTCGTCGAAATGACGCCCCACTCCGCGTACAGCGACTGATACGCCGATATCGGCTCGAGGACGGCGCGACGCTGTTCCATTTGGTTCCGAACGTGCTCGAGTCGCGCTAGGGCATCGTAAGCCCCTTGGATCGTGGCCATGGAGCGAGTGTAGCCGAGCGCCGCGTTGCGGGCAGCGAGGCGGGCGCGGAACTGGCTACAGTGGTTGGATGCGGCGTTCGCTCGAGCTGAACATCCGGCTGTTCTACATCTACCGTTTCCTGCGGGACGCGCAGGTGTGGATCCCCGTGTGGGTCGTCTTCCTGACGGTGGAGCAAGGGTTCTCGCTGGCCGAGGTGACCGCGGCGGACGGGCTGTATTTCCTTGCGACGGTGTTCCTTGAGGTGCCGACGGGGGCGGTGGCCGACCGCTGGGGGCGATCGCTCTCGGTGGGGCTGGGGTGCCTCGTGATGGTGGTGGCGCTCGGGACCTTCGCGTTCGCGACGACGTTCGCGGTCATGCTCGCCTCGTTCATGCTGTGGGCGCTGGCGGCGGCGCTGATGTCGGGGGCGGACCTCGCGCTGCTATACGACTCGCTGCAGGCGATCGGACGCGAGGACGAGTACGAACGACACGCCGGCCGTGGCGAGGCTGCAGTGTGGATCGGCGTGGCGGCGGCCACCTCGGTGGGGGGACCGCTGGCGGTGCTGACGAGCCTTCGCTTCACGGTCTTCGTCGGGATGGCCGTATACCTCGTGGCGGCGAGCGTGGCCTTCCTGATGGTCGAGGCTCCACACCGGTCAGCGTCTGAGGTCGTGACGCGTTACTTCGGGAACATGACGCAGGCGTTTCGCATCGCGTGGCGAGATGAGGCGCTGCGGTGGCTGGTCGCGTTCGGCGGCCTGATCAGCGGCGCGATGGGCGCGGCGATGTACTTCGTGCAGCCGCTGCTGCTCGACCGCGGCGTCGAGGTCGGGCCCGCCTTCTCGTCGCTGCAGGTGGTGCCGTGGCTCGCGGCAGCCCTCGGGGCGTTCATGGTGGCGTCGGTGCTGCGGAGAGTTGGCGAGGCGACGGTGCTGTGCGTGCTCGCGACCGGGGGCGTGGCCGCGTACGTGGGGCTGGCGACGGTGCCGACGCTCGCGGCGTTCGCGTTCGTGCCGGTGCTGGCGCTGCTGGAGTCGACGATCATCCCGTTGACGACCGGGTATGTGAACCGGCGCGTGCCCTCGGAGCAGCGGGCAACGGTGCTGTCGCTCGAGTCGCTGTCGCGCGGGTTGTTCATCGCGCCGCTGGGGCCCCTGGCCGGGGCGGTCGCTGACCGCGAGGGCCTGCCGGCTGCGTTCGCGATGCTGGGAGCGGCACTGGCGGTGGGGGCGCTGATCCTCGGGCCGGTCTGGCTGCGCGCACATCGCCGAGCGGCGTCGGTGGGAGCGCCCGCGCTCGTGAGCGGCGCGGAGGCGTGAGCGGCCGCGTGCGTGGCGTCGCGCTCTCGTACAATCACGGGAGGAGACTGGGCGAGCACCACTGAAAGGTCCCGCGATGCCGATTCGAGGCTACATCCTGGTCGAGACCGAAGTCGGACGAACACAGGCCGTGGGACGCGCGATGCGCGACCTGGCGCCGACGCTGGCACGCGTGCTGGCGGTGGACACCGTTACGGGGCCGTTCGACGTGATCGTGCAGCTGGAGGCCGATGACCTCGACATGCTGGGCAAGTGCATCACGGAGGACATCCAGCGGGTGCCGGGCGTGCAGCGCACGACCACCTGCCTGTCGGTGCAGCTCGGGTAGTCCGCCGGCAATGACACGGACGGCCCTCGAGGGCGGCAGAGCGTGACGACCATCGCCCACCACGGGCCGCCGGGGCCGTCGGGCATGATCTCGGTGGAGGAAGCGCGCGCGCGCATCCTCGAACACTTCTCACCACTGCCAGTAGAGCAGACGCCGCTGACCGAGGTGCTGGGGCAGGTGCTAGCCGAGGACGTGCGGGCCAGCTTCAGCATCCCGCCGATGGCCAACACGAGCATGGACGGGTATGCCGTACGAGCGGCAGACACCGAGGGGGCAGCACCCTCCACGCCGCGGGAGCTGCGCGTCACGGGCTATCTCGCCGCGGGTTCACTCTTCAACGGCGCCGTCGGGCCTGGCGAGGCCGTGCGCATCATGACGGGCGCGCCGATGCCGGACGGTGCGGACGCGGTCGTCCCCTTCGAGGAGACTGACGAACAGGAGCACGGGCGCTGGAGCGACGCTCCCCGCGAGCGCGTACGAGTCGACGTCGCGGCGCGCCTCGGAGCGAACATCCGGCGGGCCGGCGAGGACGTGCGGGCGGGTGAAGTCGTGCTCGCGGCGGGCACCGTGCTCGGGCCGGCACAAATCGGTGTGCTTGCCTCGCTGGGGCTCGACCACGCACCGGTACACCGACGTCCGCGGGTCGCGGTGCTGTCGACGGGCGACGAGCTGCTGCGGCCGGGCGAGCCACTGCGGCCGGGCAAGATCTACGACTCAAACGCCTTCGGGATTGCGGCGGCGGTGCGAGACTGCGGCGGTGTCCCGACCATCCTCGATGTCGCGCGCGACAGCGTAGAGGCGTTGACGGCGCGCATCCACGAGGCCCTCGAGACAGCGGACCTGCTCATTACCTCCGCGGGCGTGTCGCGGGGCGATTTCGACGTGGTGAAGGAAGTGCTGGCACGCGAGGGCGAGGTCGGTTTCTGGACGGTGCGCATGCGGCCGGGGAAGCCGCTGGCGTTTGGCACCTTCCGGGCGGCTGGTGACCGGGTCGTGCCCCACCTCGGACTGCCGGGCAACCCCGTGTCCGCGCTCATGACGTTCGAGCTGTTCGGCCGGCCGGCGCTGTTCACCCTGCTGGGCAAGCCGGAGGCGTGGGTGCGCCCGACGGTGCGCGCAGTCACGCACGAGCGCATCGTGAATCCCGACCCGCGGCGGTTCTACGCGCGCGCTATCGTCAGGTCGGATGGCGATGGTTATGTCGTAAACCTAACGGGGCCGCAGGGGTCCGGCGTGCTGACCTCGATGGCGCTCGCCAATGGGTACGCGATCGTGCCGGAGGACGTGGCGACGATCGAGGCGGGCGAGGAGTGCGACGTGATCCTCCTCGGAGCGCCCCTGCCGCTGTGACCCACCCCGCCCTGATCTGTGTGGTGGGGCCGTCGGCGTCCGGTAAATCACTGCTCATCACGGCGCTGACCGAGGCGCTGCGACGACGGGGGCGCCGCGTGGCCTCGGTCGTGCTGCGCGACGATTCGACGGCCGTGTTCGTGCTGTCGAACGGCGGACGTGTCACGGTGTCGCGTCACTTCGACGCCAGCGAGCTGGTTGAGTTCGTGGGATCGATCGAGCCCAACCTCGATGTGCTGCTCGCGGAAGGATTCCGCGCAGCGGGATGCGCGACCGTACAGATTTCCTCGGACGACGACCACACGAGGAGTGCGGACGATGCCGACCTCGTAGCGACGGTGCCGACGGTGGCGTTACTGGGCGACCTCGGCGTGTTCGCCACTGGCGAGGGTGACCGACTCGCGGCGCTGATCGAAGAGCGGTTGGGGGGCGAGAAGCAGGAATCCCCGTCCGCGGACGGCGGACAGGGATTCCTCGGTCGATGGCGACGGCGCGGACGCCGGTAGGGCGCTACTGGCACTTCTCCGGGCGGGAGATCGGGTTGCTCTCGCCCGCCACGTACGACGCGGCGCGGTACCAGAAGAAGTCGTTGTTCTGCTTGCAGACGGCCCAGAAATCGTAGATGGCGATGTCGCGGTCGCCCGCGGCGTTCAGCTTCGTGGGGCCGGTCAGGCCCTGGTGGCCATTTGCCAGGGTGACGAACTGCTTCTTGAGATCGGCGACCTCGGCCTTGTCCCCGCCGGCCTTGTCGAGCGCCTCGTGTGCCACCATGAGGGCGTCATAGGCGGCGAGCGCGAAGGCGTCTGGCTGGCGCCCAAGCGTGCCAGCGAGCTGCTGCTGCACCGGCGCCCAACGGCTCTTGTCGGCTTCGCTCAGGCCGAGGATGGGGTTGGGGTAGTAGGCAGCCTGCGCAAACGCGGCGGCGGTCTTGTCACTGAGCAGGTCCGCGCTCAAGGCGACGCTGTCGCTGCCGTACCACTTCACCGCCTTGAGGTCGGCGTTCGTGTTGGCAGCGTTGAAGAGGGCGTCCACCTCGCCAAACGCGGTGAGGTAAATGCCGACGGGGGCGCCCGATGCCTTCGCGCCGGTCAGCGCCGCCGCGACGGTACGCATCTCGTCGGAGAACTCCTTCTCGTCGGCGGGGTACGTAACGCCGGAGACGACTTTGCCGCCGAGCTTCTCGAAGGCGCTCTTCATCGAGGTCTGCAGCCCGAGGTTGCCTTCGTCGTTGCGGCTGACGGCGATCAGTGTCTTGATGCCGTCCGCCCAGGCGAGCGCGGCGACGGCGACGCCTTCCTTGTCGTCATCCGGGGTGAAGCGGAAGACGTTGTCGTCAGCGACCGCGAGGGATCGCGCGGTGCTCAACGGACTGACGAGGACGATGCCGTTCTGGTCCGCGAAGTCCTTGACCGCCTTTACCTCGGAGCTGGCGAAGGGGCCGATCACGATCTTGGCGCCGCGTTCATGAAGTGACTGCAGTTTGGCCAGCGCGGTCGGGGGGTCGGTCTTGGTGTCCTCGATCAGGAGGTTCACCTTGGCGCCGGAGCCGCTGTTGATGGAGTCCGCCGCCAGCTTGAGCGCCGCCTGGCTCGCTTCACCGTAGGAGGACAGGGAGCCGGTGACCGGGACGAGCGCGCCCACAGTCAGCGGGAGGTCGCTGTCGCCGCCATCGTCGGAGCAGGCGAGCGAGAGGCCGAGCGCGAGCGCGAGCAAGGGCACGAGGAGCAGCAGCCGTGGCGAGCGGCGGACGTTCATTCGGATCCCCTTCGAAGCGGATGATGCCGCAGCAGTGAGCGCGAGTGTGGGGAGACTACCATACGGGCCCTCAACGAGCCGCTCGCCGCGAGGAGGGGGCTGGGCTCAGATCACGGCCTCGAAGCCGTCGAACTCGCCCGTCGAGTCCTCCCAGCGGAAGGTGACGCTGTCGACGTGCGACATCGTGGGGCCCTCTCGGAGGCGCTCGATAAAGGTGCGGAGGGTGGGTTCGTCGGCCTCGGCGACGACCTCGACGGTGCGGCCGTCGGGGAGGTTCTTCGCGTAGCCCTCAACGAGGAGCCGGGTTGCCTCATGGGCACAGAACGCGCGGTAGCCGACGCCCTGCACGCGGCCAACGGCCTTCGCCACGATGCGACGACGACGACGATAGGAGGTCACGAGCGCGGCTCCTCGGTCGTCACGAGCTGGCGACGAGTCCCCGGACGACTTCGGCGACGAGGTCTTCGGGGACGTCGTCGCGGACGACGGGGCGGCCGACGTCCTCGAGCAGGATGAAGCGCAGCCTGCCGGCGACGACCTTCTTGTCGAGACGCATGGCATTCAGGATCGCATTCGCGGGGACGCCGGGCGCCGAAAGAGGCAGACCGAAGGCGCGCAACACGTCGCCCTGACGAGCGAGGACCTCCTCGTCGAGGAGTCCCAAGCGAACGGCGATGCGCGCCGCGCCCATCATGCCGACGGCGACAGCTTCACCGTGGAGGTAGTCGTTGCCGTAGCCGGCGGCGGCCTCGATGCCGTGGGCGATGGTGTGGCCGTAGTTCAGGATGGCACGCAGACCACGCTCGGTGGGGTCCGCCGACACCACCAGCGCCTTGAGGCGCGCCGACCGCGTGAAGACGCTCGCCAAAACCTCGGGATCCGGTGTCCCGGCGGCGAGCGAGCCAGCGTGTCGTTCGAGGTCACGCAGCAGCGGGGGGTCGAGGATGAGAGCGTGCTTGATCACCTCGCCAAAGCCCTCGGTGTAGGAGCGCCTCGGGAATGTGCGCAGGGTGTCCGTGTCCGCGATGACGGCGTGCGGCTGATGGAAGGCGCCGACCAGGTTCTTCCCGGCCGGGAGGTCGACGGCAACCTTGCCGCCGATGGCAGCGTCGTTCATGGCCAGCGTCGAGGTCGGCGCCTGGATGAGCGGCATGCCGCGGAGGTAGGTGGCGGCGACGTATCCCGCGAGGTCGCCGATCACGCCACCACCGAGGGCGAGAATCGCGTCGCGACGTTCGGCCCGCTGCTCGGCGAGCCAGCGGTACAGCTCATCGGCGACACGAAGCGTCTTTGAGGCCTCGCCGGCGGGGACGATGTACGAGGCCCCGGGGATGCCCGCACCATCGAGGGCCTGGGCGATGCGCATGCCGTGCGCCTCGATGACGTTGGTGTCGGAGATGAGGAAGACCCGGCCCGTGACGCCGACCATGCGGAGCCGCTCGGGGAGACGGGTGAGCTGGCCCGACCCGATCCAGATCGGGTAGCGGTCCTGGCCGGTGTCGACCAGCGCCTCGGGTACGGCCGAGGGGCGCGCCGCGCCGAGGCGGTCGAGGCGGAGGGGCAGCGAGCGCAGCCGGTCGGCCTCGGTCGCCCAGGTGTGCAGGATGCGGGCGGCGGCCGTCTCGGGATCCATGCCCTGCACGGGCACCCAGAGATCGGCGTGACTGTACGCGAGGCGGCGTTCGGCATCGAGTTGCTGGAGTCGGCTCTCAGGGTCGTCGCCCGCGATGAGGGGGCGGTCGCTGGCGTCAGGCGCCGCGCGCAGGCGGCGCGCGATCTCGCCGGGCGTCGCGTCGAGGTAGCAGATGAGACCGCGCTCGCCGAGGGCCGCGCGGGAAGCCGGCAGCTGGAACGCGCCGCCTCCGGTCGCGATGACCGCGGGCGTCTGCTGGGCCGCCTCGTGGACGGCCGCGCGTTCGATCTCACGGAAGGCGGGCTCACCTTTCGAGGTGATGATCTCGGCGGGCGTGCTGCCGTGGCGCTTCGCGACGAGATCGTCGGTGTCGATGAGCGGCCAGCCGAGGCGGCGGGCGAGGATCGCACCCACGGTCGATTTGCCGGCGCCGGAGAGACCGACGAGCACGATCTGCTGGCAAGGCGTGGTCGGCGTACCGCTCGTCATCGGGGCGCGCCCTCGCGCTCGCGGGGGCCGACGGTGGCGAGGTAGGCGGCGCAATTGCGTCGGAACTCCTCGATGTGGTCGCCGCCGAACTTCTCGAGGGCGGCCTCGGCGAGGACGATGGCGAGCATAGCCTCGCCGATCACGCCGGCGGCGGGAACCACGCACGCGTCGGCGCGCTCGTAGAAGGCGGTCGCCTCGTCGCCGGTGAGCAGGTCGGTCGAGGGGAGCCGGCGCGGGATCGTGGAGATCGGTTTGAGCGCAGCACGGACGACGATCTCCTCGCCGTTCGACATGCCGCCCTCGAGCCCACCAGCGCGGTTCGTAGCGTGCTCCCAGGGGCGGCGCTCCCAGGCGTCAGCGGGAAGGATGAGGTCCTGCACCTCGGAGCCCGGCTTGCGGGCGTTGGCGAAGGCGTCTCCGATCTCGACGCCTTTCACCGCATTGATGGAGAGCATGGCCTGGGCGATGCGCGCGTCCATCCGGCGATCCCACTGCACGTGGCTGCCGAGGCCGATCGGGACGCCGGTGGCGCGAACCTCGAAAACGCCGCCGAGGCTATCGAGGTTCTCCTTCGCGGCGTCGATGGCGGCGATCATGCGCGGCTCCGCGGCCGGATCGGCGACGCGGACGGGCGAGGCCTCGACGGCGGCCCAGTCGATGCGGTCGGGTACGTGTGCGACGACGTCGCCGATCTCGAGCGAGTGCGAGTGGATCTCGATGCCGATCTCGGCGAGCACGGCGCGCGCGATCGCGCCGACAGCAACGCGCTGAGTCGTTTCGCGAGCACTCGAGCGCTCGAGGATGGGGCGCACGTCGTCAAAGCCGTACTTCTGAGTGCCGGCGAGGTCGGCATGGCCAGGGCGAAGGAGCGTGACGCGCTCGACCTCCTCGTCGACGGGGCCGACGGACATGCGGACCTGCCAGTTGGCGTTCTGGTGGTCGGCGTTCACGACCCAGAGCGCGATGGGGGCGCCGGTGGCGAGGCCATGGCGAACGCCAGCGGTGATCTCGGCGCGATCTTTCTCGATTTGCTGGCGGCGACCGCGGCCGTAGCCTCCCTGCCGACGGGCGAGGTCGGCGGCGATCTGGTCCTCGGTCAGCGGCAGGCCGGCGGGGACGCCCTCGACGATCGAGGTGAGGCCCTTGCCGTGGGACTCGCCGGCAGTCAGGAAGCGGAAGGCGGTCACGGGGTGATGTCCTCGTGAGGCAGGCTGCCCTGCCCATTGGTCGACGGCATCGGCGCGATCAAGGCACCCTCCTCCGGGTTCACATGCTCGCCGGGTTGGCGTTCGCGGGTCCGCCAGTCCGCGAGGATCGCGCCCGCCTCGAGCTCGTCCCAGTCCGATTCGCTGGCCATCAACCGCGAGACCTGCGTGGTGAGCAGACACTCCGAGCTGAGCTGGCCCTGGGGGCTACGGTACTCGGTGTAGACGTCTACCTGCACGGCCTGGAAGCGCGCGAGCGGGATCTCGTAGAGCAGGCGCTCGACCATGCGCACGGCGACGCGGCGGGCAACGCTTTCGGCGGGACCGACCTCGCGACGCTCGGTCCCGATGACACGGACATCGGGCTCGACGACCAGCGAGACGCGGCAGCGGTCTCGATCCGCAGCGACGAGGGCGGCCGACTGCAGGCCTCGCCAGTCGGCGGGGGGCGTGCCGCGGGGAGCGCGCATGCCTCGAAACGTCTCGAGGGCTTCTTCGACGGCGGCGAGCAGCGTCGGCTGGTCGCCTTCAGCGATGACCCTGCGCCAGTGCCGGTGGGAGAAGGCGGACTGGACGATCGTGAAGCCGATCACCAGGCCGAGGAGCAGAAAGACGATGATGCCGACCGCGATGAAGCTCACCTCGACGCCATCTCTTTCATCGCGGTACGCGCGGCGTCGAACATGACGTCGAGCGGCGGCTCGACCCCCGTCCAGAGGCGGAACGCCTCGGCGCCCTGGTGTACGAGCATGGCGAGCCCGCCGAGTGGGCGTGCGCCGGCGGCCTCAGCGGCACGCAAGAACGGGGTACGCTCGGGGTTATAGACGAGGTCGAAGGCGGTCTGCCCCGGTTGGAACCAGTCAGCGGGGACGGGTGACCCTGCCTCGTCCGGGCCGTGGAGCATACCGATCGTGGTGGACTGGATGACGAGGCTTGCCCCGGCCATCGCTTCGCGAAGCGTGGCGTCCGTGGCCTCCAGGGAGCAGGGGATGACCTCGATACCGGGGGCGAGCACCGCGAGGGCGCGCGCGCGGTCCAGTGTGCGGTTCGCGATGGTGAGCCGGCTGACGCCCGCTTGATGCATAGCGACAACGACCGCGCGCGCGGCGCCTCCGGCGCCGAGGAGCAAGACGCTCGCGCCGTGCAGCGGGATGCCCGCGAGGGCCGCGAGGATGCCGGCGACATCCGTGTTCGTGGCGTGCAGCTGGCCGTCGCGGCGGACGATGGTGTTCACCGCGCCGACGCGTTCGGCGAGCGGGTCGAGGCGGTCGACGAGGCGGAACACGGCTTCCTTGTGCGGGACGGTGACGTTGGCGCCCAGCAGCTCGGCGGAGCGCAAGCGCTCGAGCGCGATGGGGAGGTCGGCGGGAGGGACGTCCCACGCCTCGTACCGGGCGTCGATAGCGAGGGCGTCGAGGGCGGCCTGCTGGAAGCGCGGAGAGATCGAGTGGGCGACCGGGTGGCCGAGGAGGGCGATGCGCTGCGTCACGGCAACTGGTACCGCTGCACGTTGGCGTTGTGTTCCGCGAGCGTGGAGGCGAACGCGTGCGAACCGTCGCCCTTAGCCACGAAGTAGAGGTAGTCGGTCTTCGCCGGGCGGATCACGGCGAGGATGGCGTCGATACCGGGGTTGGCGATCGGTCCGGGCGGCAGGCCTTTGTGGAGGTAGGTGTTGTAAGGCGACTCGAACCCGAGGTCGGCCTCGGTGAGCCCGGTCTTCCACCAGGAGGCGCCGCCCTGCGGCGGGTTCGCGGTCGCGATGGCGTATTGCACCGTCGGGTCGGCCTGGAGCGGCATGCCCTCGTCGAGGCGGTTCAGGAAGACCGAGGCGATGATCGGCTGCTCCGAGCGGATCGCAGCCTCGCGCTCGACGATCGAGGCGAGCGTGACGACCTGGTGCAGCGAGAGGCCCTTCTGTTTCGCCTCCTCGACCAGCGCGGGAGTGACCTCTGCGGTGAACGCCTCGAGCATCGCCTGCACCATCTTCGGCGCATCGGCGCGGCACTCCACGGGGTACGTGGCGGGGAAGAGGTATCCGTTCAGCGAGTCGCCGGGCGGGGCCTCGGGGAGGACGTCGCGCGGAGCGCTCTGCAGCGCGGCGCGCCAGGCGTCGGCGGTGGTGATACCGGCACGCTCGAGGGCGGCACCCACCTCTTCGACGCGGCGTCCCTCCGGGACCGCGAGCGAGCTGAGCGATGTGATGCCTTCGCGGAGGCGGACGATGACCTCGGCGGCAGGCGTGCGTTCGGAGAAGACGTAGCAGCCTGCTTTGAGGTCGGCGCTTTCGCCCGTGAGCTTGGCGAGGGCTTCGAAGCGGCGCCGGTCGGAGATGACCCGCGCATCCTCGAGGTCTGCAGCGATCTGGCTGGCTGAGATGCCCGCCTTAACGACAAAGGTCACGGGCTGCCCGGCGCCGAAGCTCACGTCGGGCGAGGCGGTTGTGAGCTCCTCGGCGACCGCATCGGGGGAACCCTGGATGACCGTGAAGGCGATTCCTGCGAGGACGAGCAGGTATACGAGGAACGCCACGAGGAGGACGAGCGGGTTACGGAGCGCGCCCGGCATCGTGCCTTCTCCGGTCGATGAACTGCTGGAGCATGATCGCCGCGGCGATGTCGTCCCGAGGCCTGCCCCCACGCCCGGGATCGCCGGCGGCCACGGAGGTGAACCGCTCGTCCTCGTATTCTACGGGGAGCCCGACTACACGCCGAATGCGTTCTCCGAGCCGCCGGGCGGCGACGGCCGAGGACCCCTCGTGGCCAGCGAGCGAAAGCGGGAGCCCGACCACGACCCCGCCGACCTCATTGCGGGCGGCCTGCGTACGGACGGCGGGGACGGCAGCCGAGGCGGGTACGACCTCGAGGGGGACGGCGAGGCGCTCGGCCTCGTCGCAGACGGCGAGGCCGACGCGGACAGCGCCCGGGTCGACGCCTAGCCAGCGCATCGACGTGTTATGTCGAGGATGCGAGCTTCTCGCGAGCGGCGAGGCGAGCGGCGTAGAGGGCTTCGTCGAGCTTGCTCGCGTCCTTGCCGCCGGCCTGGGCGAGCTGCGGGCGGCCTCCACCCCCGCCGCCGGCAACGGCGGCCGCGGCCTTCACGAGCTCGTCCGCGCGCACACCTCGCGCGACCTGGTCGTCAGTGACCAGCGCGAGGAAGGACGGACGGTCGCCGATGACGGCGCCGAGCGTGACCACCGCGCTACCGAGGCGCTCGCGGAGGCGGTCGCCGAGCGCACGCAGGGCGTCGGCGGAATCGGCGTCGACCCGAGTAATCAGCAGGTGGGTGTCCCCGATCGCCTCGGCCTTTGCAGCGAGGTCTTCGGCGACGCCTCGGGAGGCACGGGCAGCGAGCTGCTCGCCCCTGCGACGTTCCTCCGCGAGCTGCGTCTCGAGGGAGTCCAGGCGGCGCAACACCTCGTCGGCGGGGACACGGAAGCGCTGCATGAGCGAGTCAACGAGGTCGAGGCGCTCCTCGACGTAGTGCTCCGCCTCGGGGCCGGTCACGGCCTCGATGCGGCGGAGTCCGGCGCCGATGCTGGAGTCGCTGACGATCACGAGCATGCCGACACCGCCCGTCGAGTGCAGGTGCGTGCCGCCACAGAGCTCCCGGCTAAAGCACTCACCGTGGGAGTGGCCATGCTCGGGGTTGTGCGCATGCGCCTCGCAGTACTCAACCATGCGAACGTTCGCGGTGTAGCGGTCTTCGAAGAACGCGATGGCGCCGCGGGCGATCGCGTCCTCGTAGGGTAATTCGACGATTTCGCGCTCGATGTCGTCGCGGACCCGGCCGTTCACCAGGCGCTGTACCTCGCGGAGCTGCTCGGGGGTCGGTGATTCGGGGTGGGTGTAGTCAAAGCGCAGGCGCTCGGGGCCGACGTAGGAGCCGGACTGGCGCACGTGCTCGCCAAGCACCTGGCGCAGCGCGGCGTGGAGGAGGTGCGTTCCGGTATGGTTGCGGGCGCTGCCGTTGCGCCACTCGGGGCCCACGCGCGCCTCGACGGCGTCGCCGATGGCGATATGCCCCTCCACGACCTGGCCGAGGTGGGCGATTGCCTCGCCGTAGCGCTGGGTGTCCTCGACGAGGAAGCGTCCGTCGGGGGTGACCAGATCGCCACGGTCGCCGACCTGGCCGCCACCCTCGGGGTAGAAGCTCGTCGCGGGCAGCACGACGGAGCCCGCCTCGCCCGCCGTCAGGCGCTCAACGTTCAGGCCCTCCGCGACGATGGCGGAGATGGTCGACCGCGTCTCGAGCTGCTCGTAGCCAACGAAGGCGCTCGTTACGCCGAGGGCGGCGTAGCGCTCGGCGGTCGGGTCGTCGTAGTCCTCGAACGTGCCGTCGCCGCGGGAGCGTACGCGCTGCGCGGCCATCTCGGCCTCGAAGGCCTCGCGGTCGACCGTGAAGCCGCGCTGCCCGGCGACCTCGACGGTGAGCTCGGGCGGGAGGCCGTGGGTGTCATACAGCGTGAACATGTCGCGGCCGGGGATGCGCTTCGTGGCCGCTTCGCGCTCGAAGACCTGCTCCAGCAGCTCGAGGCCGCGCGCGAGCACCTGCTGGAAGCGAGCCTCCTCGCGGGCAGCGACGCGCTTAATGAAGGCTCGCTGCGGGGCGAGCTCCGGGTGCGCGGTCAAGGACGCCTCGATGGCCGCGTCCACGACCTGCTCGAGAAACGCCTCGCGGAGGCCGATCGTGTAGCCGAAGTACACGGCTCGGCGGAGGACACGGCGGAGGACATAGCCTCGGCCCTCGTTGCCGGGGAGGACGCCGTCGGAGACGAGGAAGGCGATGGCGCGGGCGTGCTCCGTGATCGAGCGCATCGCGCGGGCGGTGTCAGGGTCGGCGACGGGGTCGTAGCGGTACTCGGGCGCGAGCTCCTCGACCTTTGCGAGGATGCGGCGGAGCTGGTCGGTGTCGTAGACCGACTTCGCGTCCTGGAGCACCCAGGCGACACGCTCGAGGCCGGCGCCGGTGTCGATGTTCTGCGCAGGGAGCGGTTGGAGCGAGCCGTCCGGCTGGCGGTCGAACGCCATGAACACGAGGTTCCAGATCTCCAGGAAGCGGCCGCAGCCGACATCGGGGTGACAGGTGCCATCGGCGCAGCGGGGGCAGCCCGCGGTCAGGCCGAAGTCGTAGTGCATTTCCGAGCAGGGCCCACAGGGGCCGGTGTCACCCGAGGCCCAGAAGTTCCCCTGGTCGGCGGAGTAGCGGAGGATGCGCTCCTCGGGGAGCCCCCGCTGCTTCCAGAGGTCGTACGCCTCGTCGTCGTCCAGGTAGACCGTGGCCCAGAGTCGCTCGGGCGGAAGGGCGAGCGCGCCGGTGAGGAACTCCCACGCCCAGGCGATGGCGTCCGGCTTGAAGTAGTCGCCGATCGAAAAGTTGCCGAGCATCTCGAAAAACGTGAGGTGCGAGGCGTCCCCGACCTCCTCGACGTCGGTCGTGCGGAAGCACTTCTGTACCGAGGTCATGCGGGTAGCTGGCGGCAGTTCGAGGCCCATGAAATAGGGCTTGAACTGCACCATGCCGGCGGACGTGAAGAGCAGGGAGGGGTCGCCGTGAGGGACGAGGGGCGACGAGGGGATACGCCGGTGGCCGCGCCCCTCGAAGAATGCAAGGAACGCATCGCGCAGTTCGTCGACGGTCACGGTGAGCCTCGGAACAGTGAGTCGGCGGTCGGCCGGATGGCAGCAGGACTGGGCCGGAGTGTAGAATGGGCCCGTCTGACGAGTCAATTTTGGGGCCGTGATGCGCCCTGCGAGCCGCACTCATCGACGGTCGGAGAGCACCCATCGACCCCGCCGAGCCCCACGATAGACGCTCCAGCAGCATGACGCGTCCCCAATCCCCGCCCCTCGACGGCTGGACCGCGATCGTGCTCGCGGCCGGGCGCGGTACGCGCATGCGCTCGAGACTGCCGAAGGTGCTCCACCCGGTGGCGGGCCGGCCGATGATGCTGCATGTCTGTGACACCGTGCGTGCGGCTGGCATCGAGCGGATCGTGGTGGTCACCGCGGATGCGGACGGCGAGGTCGCTGAGGCAGTACGGGCGCAAGTGCCGGGGGCGGCGGTCGCGCCCCAGGGCGAGCCGCTCGGAACAGGGCACGCGGCACTCGCCGCGCGGGTCGCGGCCGGCGACGCCTCACACCTGCTCATTCTGAATGCGGACCTGCCCCTGATCACTGAACGCACGGTGCGCGAGTTGACGCAGCGTCACCTGCAGGAGCACGCGGTGCTCACCTTCCTCACCGCCTACCTCGAGGATCCGACCGGGTACGGGCGTGTGCGACGGCAGAACGGACGTATCCACGGCATCGTGGAGGAGTCGGACGCAGATGCCGTCACCCGGGGGCAACCGGAGGTCAACGCCGGACTGTACGCGGCGGAGGCCGAATGGCTGTGGCCGGTGCTCGCCGACCTCGAGCCGAGCCCGCGCGGCGAGGTGTACCTGACCGACGCGATCGCGCGGGCGGTCGACCACCCGCAGGGCGCGGAGGCATACCAGGTCGTGGAGTCCTCGGAAGTGCAGCAGGTCAACACGCGTGTCGAGCTGGCCCGCGCGGAGCAAATCATGCGCGAGCGCATCCGCCGGCGCGTCATGCTCGACGGGGTGACGCTCGTCGACCCGGCCACGACCTACATTGACGCGGGCGTCGCGATCGGGCCGGACACTACCCTGCTCCCCGGTGTCCACCTCCTCGGCAGCACGACCGTGGGCGGCGGGTGCCGCATCGGGCCTTCCGCAGTGGTGCGCGATTCGACGATCGGCGACGGCTGTCAGGTCGGGATGTCGACCCTCGAAGGGTCGGAGCTCGCAGAGCGAGTCACGGTGGGGCCGTACTGCCATCTGCGACCGGGGACACGGATTGAAGCGGACGTTCACCTTGGGAATTATGTCGAGGTGAAGGCGTCGCGCGTGGGAGCGCGCACACGGGTGGGCCATTTCTCGTACATCGGCGACGCGGACGTTGGGGCTGACGTGAACATCGGCGCCGGGACCGTGACGGCGAACTACGACGGCGCCACGAAGCACCACACGACGATTGGCGACCGCGCCTTCATCGGGAGCGATTCAGTGCTGATCGCGCCAGTCGAGCTGGGCGCCGACGCGCGGACCGGTGCGGGGACGATCGTCACGCGCGATGTCCCGGCGTCGGCGCGTGTCGTGGGGGTCCCGGGACGGATCCGCGAACCCGGAGAGGGGGTCTGAGGTCCCCACGGGGACCGATCTCGCTTGGATACCGGTCGACTCCTCGCCCTGGTGCTGCTCGTCGTGTCGTCGCTCATCCTCGTGCTGGTGTCGGCGGCTGAGGCGAGCGTGAGCGCGATCACGCGTAGTCGTGCGCGGCACGGCCAGCCGGGGCACGACGGCAGTCTGAACACCCTGCTCGACAACTACATTCGCCAGCGGCAGCGAGTGTTGCGCTCGCTCAGCGTGGCGGTGACCGTCAGCACGGTGATCACGGCGCTGGCGATCACCGTCCTGATCGTCGACGGCGACGAGTTCACGGGCTGGCGCATGGTGATCGCCGCACTGGCCTCGGTGCTAGTGGTGGGGTTTCTGCGGCAGACGGCGCGCACCTTCGCACTGATCAACCCTGAGAACACCGGGCTGCGGCTGGCGCGGCCGATCCTCGCCGTACAGGCGGTGTGTTCGCCGCTGGCATGGGCCGGGAGCACGCCCGCGGCGGCGATCGCACGTGCGGTGGGGCGGGACCCGGACGTCCCGGAGGCGAACCCCGCTGACGAGCTGCTGTCCGTCCTCGAGCGGACCGACAACGCGTCGGGACGTGCACTGTCGGAGGAGCGGCGGATGATGCGTGGCATCCTCGCGATGTCGGAGCAGACCGTGCGCGAGGTGATGACGCCACGCCCGGACATCCAGGCGCTGGCGCACGACGCGGCGGCAGGCGACGTGATGCGGATCATCAACGAGACCGGGTTCAGCCGCGTCCCGATCTACGAGGAGTCGATGGACCACATCGTGGGGGTGGTCTACGCGAAGGACCTGCTCGCCTACCTGCGGGCCGGGAGGCTCAACCAGACTCTCCGCGAGATCGCGCGGCCGCCTTACTTCGTGCCGGAGACGAAACACGTCGACGAGCTGCTCGCGGACATGCGTCGGGACAAGGTGCATATGGCGGTGGCCGTCGATGAGTACGGCGGCACGGCGGGCATCGTGACGGTCGAGGACCTTCTCGAAGAGATCGTGGGGGAGATCGCGGACGAGTACGACGTCGAGGATGTGGACGTGCAGCAGCTGTCGGAGGACGAGGCGATCGTGGACGCGCGCCTTTCGATCGACGACCTCAATGAGCTATTCGGCACGGAGATCGACAGCGAAGACTTCGACACGGTCGGCGGACTGATCCTGTCTCTCCTCGGACGGCTGGCGGTGCCGGGCGACGAGGTGACCAGCGAGGAGTACGAGCTGCAGCTGCGGGTGCTGTCGATCCTCGGGCGGCGGATCAAGAAGGTACGCGTAACACGACTGGCGACGGAGTCGGCACCAGCCTGATCAGCCGCGCTCTTCGATCGGGATGTAGGGGAGATCCATCTCGCCCACGTACTGGGTGAGCGGGCGGATGAGGATGTTGTTCTCGAACTGCTCCACGACCTGGGCGGTCCAGCCGGGGATGCGGCCCACGGCGAAGATGGGGACGAAGAGGTCGGGCGGGAAGCCCACGAGGTAGTAGATCACGCCCGCGAAGAAGTCGACGTTCACGTGGACGCCGAGGCGCGCGTACGGGCGCATCGCCTCCTGGACGGCCTCGAGGATGTGGTACCACTTCGGCTCCTCGCGCTCGAGGCTCAGGCGGCGCACCCCCTCCCGAAGATGGCGTGCGCGGGGGTCCTCCGCCTTGTAGACGCGGTGACCGAAGCCCATCACTGGCTTGCCCTCCGAGCGGAGGCGCTGCACGTAGGCGGCGGCGTTTTCGGGCTCGCCGATCTCCATCGCCATCTGCATGACGTTCTCGGCGGCGCCTCCGTGCGAGGGGCCGGAGAGTGCACCGATGGCGGCGACGATGGCGGCGTGCAGGTTCGCCTGCGTGCCGGCGACAACTCGCGCCGTGAACGCGGAGGCGTTGGGGCCGTGCTCGGCGTGGAGGATGAAGTCTTTGTCCATCAGGCGCGCGGCGTCGTCTGTCGGAACCTCCCCGGTCAGCATGTACAGGAAGTTGGCGGCGTGGGAGAGGCTCAAGTTCGGAGCGACCGGTTGGCGGCCGTTCCTGATCGCCTCGTGAGCCATGACGATCGTCGGGACCTGCGCGGTGAGCCGGACGCCCTTGCGGACGGTCGCCTCGATGGAGTTGTCGTTCACCTCGGGGTCGAAGGCGGCGAGTGCTGAGGTCGCCGTGCGAAGGACATCCATCGGGTGGGCGTGCCGAACGGCGTGGATGATGTCGAAGATCTCGTCGGGAAGGGTGCGGGAGGCCTTGAGGTCGGCCTCGAAGGCCGCGAGCTCGTCGCCGGTGGGGAGCTTGCTGTAGAAGAGGAGGTAGGCCGTCTCCTCGAACGTGGAATGGTCGGCGAGGTCATGGATGGAGTAGCCGCGGTAGAGGAGCTTGCCGGCGCGACCGTCGATGTAGGAGGCGCGGGTACGGTCGAAGTAAACGTCCTTGAGACCGCGGCGGATGGCGACCTCGGGGAGTTGGCCGGCGTCGGTCGTCGTCACTCGTTCCTCCGAACGATGGAGCCGGGCACCGAGCCCGGCGCACATGACGTACTTCGGACACCCCCATCGTACGCCGGTGACCTCGCACGGACGTCGCGCGTGCGCGCGGTCAGTCCTCCAACGTCGAGGTGTCGCCCTCAGGCAGGCCGAGCTCACGCGCCTTCAGCAGGCGGCGCATGATCTTGCCTGAGCGTGTCTTTGGCAGAGAGGGAATGAAGTCGATCTCGCGGGGCGCGACGCCGGGGCCGAGACGCTGGCGGGTGTGGCCGATCAGCTCGCGACGGAGCTGGTCGCTGGGCTCGAAGCCATCCTTCAGCGAGACGAACGCCTTCACGATCTCCATAGCGATGGGGTCGGGCTTGCCGATGACGCCCGCCTCGGCGACGGCGGGGTGCTCGATGAGCGCGCTCTCCACCTCGAAAGGACCGACGAGGTGGCCGGACGTGTTGATCACGTCGTCATCGCGGCCGACGAACCAGAAGTAGCCATCCTCGTCGCGCTTTGCGCGGTCGCCGGTGATGTACCACTCGCCCTTAAAGCGGGAGCGGTATCGCTCTTCGTCGCTCCAGTAGGTGCGGAACATCGAGGGCCAGGGCGTCTTGATGGCGAGCTGCCCCTCGCGCATCGGCTCGGTGACCTCGTTGAACTCGTCGTCGAGGATGCCGGCGGTGATGCCGGGGAAGGGGCGGCCCATGGAGCCGGGCTTGATGTCCATGGAGGCGTAGTTGGCGATCATGATCGCGCCGGTCTCGGTCTGCCACCAGTTGTCGTGGAAGGGGAGGCCGGTGGCCTCCTCACCCCACACAACGCCCTCGGGGTTCAGCGGCTCGCCGACCGAGGCGGTAAAGCGCAGCGAGGAGAGGTCGCGCTCCCTCGGAACGCCGGAACCCGCCTTCATCAGCATGCGGATGGCGGTGGGGGCGGTGTACCAGACGGTGACGCGATGGCGCTCGATGATGTCGAACCAGCGGCCGGCACCGAAGCCGCCCTCGTAGATGACCTGGGTCACGCCGTTGCTCCACGGCGCGAACATGCCATAGGACGTGCCCGTCACCCAGCCAGGGTCGGCGGTACACCAGTAGACGTCGTCCGGATGCAGGTCGAGGGCGTACTTGCCGGTGGCGTAGTGGTTCACGACCGCCTCGTGGACGTGGGCGGCGCCCTTCGGCAGGCCCGTGGTGCCCGAAGTGAAGTGCATGATCGACCAGTCCTCGGCGCCGGTGGGCTCCGTGACGAAGTCGTCGGAGGCCTCGGCCATGAGGGCGGCGTAGTCAAGGTTGGCGGCGTCCACGGTGGCGCCTGCGCGGTGGCCGATGACCATGACGTGGCGTACCGAGGGCAACTCACCTCGGATCTCGTCGATCTTCGGAAGGAGGTGCGGCGTCGTCACGATCATCGCGCCCTCGGCACGCCGGACGCGCTCGGCGACGGGCTCGGGGCCGAAGGCAGAGAACAACGGTGCTGAAATGGCGCCAGCTTTGAGGGTGCCGAAGACGGCAAAGTACAGCTCGGGGATGCGGTCGGCGAAGACGAAGACGCGGTCAGCCTTCTGGATGCCGATGCGCTTCAGCACGTTGGCAAAACGGTTCGTCTGGCGTCGCATCTCCTCGAAGGTGTAGCGCTCGATGGCGCCGTCGGAGCCTTCCCAGATCATCGCGACCTTGTCCGGGGTCGCGGCGGCATGGCGGTCGATGCACTCGTGGGCCTGGTTCACGAGGCCGTCTGGGAGGTCGAGTTCGGCGCGGACGGCGTCCCAGCTCCATTCGGACCGAAGTCGATCGAGGTCCATCAGATTGGGGGCCACGGTCGCCTCGTGAGGCCGCTTTTGAATCACAGCGTGGCTCATGACCATGGCGTGGCTCCCTCGGACGCTACGTCTGACCTCGAACGGGGCGAGTATAGCGCGGGCCTGAGGAGCGCTCGATTCAGAGCCAGTCGTTCCTGCGGAAGAGCAGGTAGAGGGCGCTTGAGAGGAAGAGGGCGAGACCAGAGGAGGCGACCACGCCCCACGTCTCGCCCGCACCGGGGTACGGCACGTTCATCCCGTAGTAGCCGGTGATGAGCGTGGGCACGGCGATGATGGCGGCCCAGCTCGTGACCTTCTTCATGATTTGATTCTGGCGGTAGTCGCGAAGACTCAGATTCGTCTCGACGATGGTGGCGACGAGGTCGCGGAGAGCCTCGGTGGATTCAACGACGCGGAGGACGTGGTCGTAGACGTCCTGGTAGTAGGGGTGCAGATCGGCGCTGATCTCGTGTTCGCGTCGGAGGAAGGCGTTGACCGCCTCGCGCATGGGGAAGGCGACGCGATGGAAGCGCACGAGCGCCTGGCGCATCTGGAACCAGTCGCGCTGCTGGAGAGGCGTGAAGGGGGTTTCGCCGAAGATGCGGTCGCTCGCCTCGTCGTAGTACTCGTCGAACGCCTCGACGGCGTCGAAGTAGCCATCGATGACCAGGTCGAGCAGGACGTAGACGAGGTATCCGACCCCGTGAGCCAGCAGATCGGGCGACCGTTCGATGCGCTCCACCAAGTGGTCGAGTGAGAAGCCGTCGCTCTTCCGAACAGTGACGAGCCAGCGCTCGTTGATGAACGCGTCGATCTCGGTTCGATCGAGGTTCCTCGTCTGGCGATCGAGATGGAGCGCCTGGCACGAGAAGAAGAGGTGGGTCGAGTAGCGGTCGAGCTTGGGACGCTGGCTGCGGGTGAGGGCATCCTCGACCGCCAGTTCATGGAGTCCGAGCTCGTGCGCGAGCGTAATCAACTGGTCGTATGACGGCTGGAGCAGGTCGACCCAGACGACTGTCCCCGAAGACTCGAGGAACGACGAGACATCAGCAAGGGGAAACCCCTCCGCGACGAGGGAACCAGCGCGGTACGCGCGCGTGAGGACCGGTGCTTCGGTCACGAGGTCATGATGCGCCGCCGGCTGGCGACTGTCTCGTGAGCGGGCCGCCATGAGGCACCGCGGCCGTCTGGAGTTGCCGTCGTGTGGTGCGAGGTGGAACCTCGATGGATGACCTCGACATCGGACGGACAGATGGCGGCTGGGACGCGCGGGGTTCGGTTCAAGCCGTCGCTCCCCGTGACACTGGGGCTGCTCGGGCTGGCATTCGTGGTCCTCGTCGGCCTCGGGGTATGGCAGCTGGCGCGGCAGCGCCAGGCGGATGCGGCCGAGCACGCCCGAGATGAGAGCGTGGCGGCGGCGCCCCTCCAATGGCGAACGGAGCCGCCGTACCAGGCGAGCGAGGTGGACTTCCACCGGGTCCAGGTGAGCGGCCGGTGGGACAACACGCACACGATGACACTCGCGAATGTCGCGCGCTACGGCACGCGCGGCGAGGAGGTCGTCACGCCGCTGCAGCCCGACGACGGCGGGCCGGCGATCCTCGTGAACCGCGGCTGGTACCCGCTCACGGAGCGGGACCGCGTGCTCGCGCAGCTGGCAAACGAGCCCCGCGCGACCGTCGCGGGGCTGGCCCGCGCGCCGCTGAAGCCCGAGGGCGCCTCGATCATTGTTACGGGGACGACAGCCGGGAAGACGCCCGACGGCTCCTGGGCATGGTTCGACATCCCCTCGATGTCGCGCGAGCTGCCGTATCCGGTGCTCGGCTGGCGGTTGCTCCAGGGGACGCACGACCCCGGCGACCCGCAGCCGCCACGCGACCTCCCCGTGCGCTACTGGGGCACGGAAGTGAGTACCGAGCCGCACATGGAGTACGCCCTGACCTGGTTCAGCCTTGCGGCGGCGCTCGCGGTCATTGCCGCGTTGCGTCTGCGGGCAGAGCGCCGGGGCTCCGAGGGCGCTCGGTATACTGCGACCTGACCGACACGTCCCCAGCGGGGGGCGGCGCCGGGCGGACACCCACCCACCATTGCTCCAACGAAGGGACTCGCGATGACTACGACTGCGCCCGCACGCGACGTGTTGACCCAGGCGGAGGCGGAAGCGCGAGCCGCCGACGTCAACGGCGTCAGCTACGAACTGTCGCTCGACCTGCGGCGCGGCGCGGAGACGTATCGCGGCGAGGTTACCATCCGGTTCCGGTTCGACGGCGGGAGTGACACGTTCCTCGACTTCCGCGGGAAGCAGATCGAGCGCTTCGAGGTCAACGGGGGGCAGCTAGACCCGGCGCTGCTCTGGACGGGCTACCGGCTCACGATCCCGGCGGACGCGCTGGCCCGCGACAACGTGGTGCGGGTGGTGTACGAGAATGAGTACGACCATACCGGGGACGGGCTGCACCAGTTCATCGACCCGGAGGATGGCGAGGAGTACCTCTACTCCAACTTCGAGCCGTACGAGTCGCATCGACTGTTTCCCAACTTCGACCAGCCCGACCTGAAGGCGACCTACGCGTTGACCGTCGTAGCGCCGGCGAACTGGGAGGTCATCAACAACGGGCGTCCGCGGCACCAGGAAGAGACCTCGGACGGCCGGCAGCGCTGGGTGTTCGAGACGACGCGGCCGTTCAGCACGTACCTGTTCGCGCTCATCGCCGGGCCGTACTCGGCGGTGCGCGACGAGCATCGAGGCATTCCGCTCGGCCTGTTTTGCCGGAAGTCGCTCGTGCCGTACCTCGACACGGAGGAGCTGTTCACCGTCACGAAGCAGGGGCTCGACTTCTACGAGGAGTTCTTCGACACGCCCTACCCGTTCGTGAAGTACGACCAGGTGTTCGTGCCGGAGTTCAACGCGGGGGCGATGGAGAACGTGGGCGCGATCACGCACTCGGAGCGGATGGTGTTCCGCGACCCGCCCACCGACCGGCAGCGGGAAAGCCGCGCCGAGGTCGTACTGCACGAAATGGCGCACATGTGGTTCGGCGACCTCGTGACGATGCGCTGGTGGAACGACCTGTGGCTGAACGAGAGCTTCGCCACGTACATGTCGTATCTCACCCTGACGGAAGCGACTCGGTTCCGAGGGGCGTGGCAGGACTTCAACTCCGGGATGAAGAGCTGGGCGTACCGGCAGGACCAGCTCGTTACGACGCATCCGATCGCGGGCCAGGTGCCCGACACCGAACACACGTTCCTAAACTTCGACGGCATCACGTACGGCAAGGGCGCCTCCGTCATCAAGCAGCTCGTCGCCGCGATGGGCATGGACGGGTTCCGCGAGGGGATGCGGATCTACTTCCGCCGCCACGCCTTCCAGAACACGACGCTCTCGCAATGGTTGGACGCCCTCGGCGAGGGGGTCGGCCGCGACCTGCACGAATGGGCGCGCCTATGGCTCGAGACACCGTCCCTGAACACGGTGGCGGCGCGGGTGGAGCCGGCGGATGGCAACATCGGGCGACTGACGGTCACCCAGATGGCGCCCGAGGAGTATCCGACCATCCGGCCGCACCGCCTCGACATCGCGCTGGTGCGGAACGACGGCGACGTGGCGCGTATCGACGAGGTGCCAGTGCACCTCGACGGGGTCGAGGTCGAGGTGGCGGAAGCGGCGGGACGCGCGCTGCCGGACTTCGTCTTCCCGAACCACAACGACCACGGGTTCGTGAAGGTGGCGCTCGACGCGCGGTCGCTCGAGTACGCGCAGCAGCACCTCGACCGCATCGAGGACTCGCTGCTGCGGCAGCTGATCTGGCAGGCGCTGTGGAACATGGTGCGTGACCAGCAGCTGAAGTCGACAGAGTACCTGCGCCTGATCGCCGCACAAATTGGCAGCGAGCCCAGCCACGAGCTGATCGAGACGATCCTTGCCAACGCGCAGGGGACGATCGCGCGGTTCGTGCCGGACGACCAGCGGCTCGCGGAGGCCCACCGCTTCTTCCAGCTGGCATGGGACCAGCTCCATTCGGTCCCCCAGGGCGACCTGCAGATCATGTGGGGGCGGGCGCTCATCGGCATGGCGATCAACGCCGAGGACATCGTGCAGTTCGCCCGCCTCGCGGACGGCGAGGTGAGCGTGCCGGGCTTCACGGTCGACCAGGAGATGCGATGGGAACTGGCGGCGCGCTTTGTCGCCTACGGCCTCGAGGGGGCCGGGGCGCGCGTGGCCGCCGAGCGCGAGCGCGACCCCTCGGACCGCGGGCAGCGGGCGCTCCTGCGCTGCGAGACCTCGGAGCCCGATGCCGAGACGAAGGCCGAGGCATGGCGTCGCTTCCACGACGAGGGGTACGGGTCGCTGCACCTGACTTCGGCGGCGATGAGCGGGTTCCAGTGGTACGTCCAGCGCGAACTGACGCGGCCGTACGAGGAGCGCTTCTTCGAGGAGGTGCCTGCGGTCTTCGAGGCACGGCCACACGAGGCGGCGAGCGCGTACTTCGGCGGGCTGTTCCCCGGGCGGGTGGACCAGGCGATCCTCGATCGGTCGGAGCGGCTGCTGGCCGAGGTCGGCGAGCGGCTGCCGACGCTCGCGCGGTCGCTGCGTGAAGCGAACGACGACCTCGCGCGAGCGATCCGCTGCCGGGCGTTCGCGGCGTCGTGAGCCAGGATGGCCTCGCGGAGCTGCGCGAGGAGGCGATCGCGCGGCTGGAGAGGACGCCGGCGGCGGTGCGCGCGCTCGTCGAGGGCGCTTCCGCGGCCTCGATGGAGGCGGCGGCGGAGGGCGACTGGTCGCCGCACGACGTGGTTGCCCACCTGCTGATCACGCAGCGCATCGGCGCGCTCGACCGTATCCACTCGATGGTTGAGCAGGAGCGGCCGCTCCTGCTCAATCGCGACGAGAACGAGGAGCTGGCACGCTCCGGGTACGGGAACCGGACGCCCGCCGACCTGTTAGACGAGTTTGCCGAGCGGCGGCACGCGGACGTGGTCTGGCTGCGGACGCTCGAGGCCTCGGGGTGGGCGCGTGATGGCGAGCATTCGGCGGCGGGGCACGTCACCGCCGAGGAAATGTTGTTCCACGCGGCACATCACGACCTCGTGCACCTCGCGCAGCTGGCGCGCATGCTCGCCGCGCGGTTCGAGCCGCATCGAGGCGGGATGCGAATGTTCTAGCGGCGAACGGCCGCGTGAGTGGGGCGCTATTCGGTTGATGTGCAACGTTTCTCCGCCGGCTCGGGCGCGCTTCGGTTGGCTGCTTGCAGCCCTCGGTGTGGCGCTGCTTGTCATCGGATGTGGCGGGAGCGGGTCGGGCGAGCGGGTCGAGGAGGATTGCCCGCCGCCCCTATCGTCCGTGCGCGGCGTGGGGCTGTCGCCGCGCGGGATGAGTCTCTCCGGCGGGCTCGACCCCGCGTCGCTCGTCGCCTTCTACGAAGAGGCGGGGAGCCATCGAGGCAGCGCAGTGCTGTGGAATGGGGCCTGGCGAGGCGATGCGGTCGGCGGGTCGGACGCGGGGGCGGCGCCCGCAGCGGCGCGCGCGGTCGCGGTTGAGGCCTCGAAGCGGTGCCTTGTGGCCGTGCCGGTCTTCGGGTGGCGGGCGGGGAACACGCCGCTGATCAAGACGGCGGCGAACCCGACGAACGACTGGACGAACACGGACGCGCGCGAGCGGTACGCCTCGATGCTGCGGGCGTTTGTGACGGAGTTCCGGCCACCGTACGTCTTCCTCGGCAACGAGAACGAGTTCTACTTCGAACAGGCGCCGGGCGACTACGCGAACTGGGTGGCCGCTTATAACGCGGCGTACGACGCGATCAAGGCGGCGTCACCGGAGACACTGGTCGGCCCGGTGTTCAACTACGAGCACCTGGCCGGCCTCGGCGCGCTGAACGGCTGGACGAAGCCGCTCTGGGGCGCGCTGGAGGCGCACGACCTCGCGAAGGTCGATGTCGTGGGGCTGTCGGTGTACCCGTTCCTCGGCGCGACGGCGCCGGACGCGATCCGGGACGACTACTTCGAGCCGCTGTTCGCACGCATCGGACCGAAGCCGGTCGCGGTGACCGAGACCGGCTGGCCGGCGGAGGCTCTCGGCGGGACGAACCTGCCGTGGGTAGCTGGCGAGCACGAGCAGGTTGAGTACATCGGGAAGCTCGCGGCGCTCCTCGGCGGGCACGAGGTGCGGCTCGAGAACTGGCTGCTGCTGCACGCGCTACGCGACGACGGCTCGAACGCGCAGGCGTACCGCCTCTTCGGCAGCGTGTCGCTGCGCAACGCAGCCGGTGAGCCGCGCGCAGCGTACGAGGCATGGTTCGGGCCGCCGTAACGACGGCCCGCCCTCGGACGGCTAGTCCTGGTATCCCTTGTTACGCTCCTCCTTGAACGCGGCCCAGCCCTGCTCTTCGCGGATGCGCACACGGGCCTCGGCGACTTCGTCCTTCTGCTCGGAGAGCGTGCGGAGCGCGTAGTCCTTGCGCCAGTCAAACCCCTGTTGGAAGCCGGCCAGCTCGTAGACGCGGTTCACGAGGAGCTTGTTCAGGCGGACGGCGGTCGCGGGGAGGGCGGCGAGCTTCTTCGCCATCGCCTCGGCGGCGGCCTCGAGCTCGGCGTCGGGTACAACACGATTCACGATGCCGATGCGGTACGCGTCCTCGGCGGTGAAGGCGTCGCCGAGGAGCATGAATTCCTTGGCGTGCTTGATGCCCATCAGGTACGGCGAGATGAGCGTAGGCGGGAAGAAGCCCTGGCGGATCTGGATCTCACCGATGCGGGCCGTGTCGGAGGCGACGGTGAAGTCGCAGACGTTTACGAACTGAGCGCCCTGCCCGAGGGCGTGGCCGCGCACGGCCGCGATGACGGGCTTGGGCATCGACCAGATCTTGCCCTGCACCTCGGCGGCTTCGGGGGCGGGCTGGTCGTCCGGGTAGAGCGAGGACCACATGTCGCCGCCGGCGCAGAAGGCGCGCCCGGCGCCGATGAGGATGACCGCCTTTGCGTCCTCGTCGGCCGCGGCCTGGTCCAGGGCGGCGGCGAGGAGCCTCGTGACGTTCTTGTTGACGGCGTTCAGGACACGCGGACGGTTCAGCGTGATCCAGCCGACACCGTCGCGATTCTCGTAGAGCACGTCCTCGGGGGAGGGCGGCGGGATCGGGATGCCGTCTGGCGTCTGCTTCCAGCTGCTCGTGTCGACGTCTTGCTCGGTCGTCATGATGAGGCTCCTAACGCGCGAGCAGGTCGCGCAGCACGTACTGGAGGATGCCGCCGTGGCGGTAATAGTCCGCCTCGACCGGTGTGTCGATGCGGCAGCGGGCCGTAAAGCGTGTCTCCGCGCCATCGGCGGCGACGGCACGCACCGGGACATCCTGGCCAGGGCGCGCGCCGCCCTCGATCCCCTCGATGTGGAAGACCTCGGCGCCGGTCAGGCCGAGCGAGGCGGCCGACTCGCCGTCGGGGAACTGGAGCGGCAGGATGCCCATGCCGATGAGGTTGCTGCGGTGGATGCGCTCGAAGGACTGCGCGATGACGGCGCGGACGCCCTGCAGCATCGGGCCCTTCGCAGCCCAGTCTCGCGAGGAGCCGGAGCCGTATTCGCGGCCAGCGAGGACGACCAGCGGGACGCCTTCGTCCTGGTAGCGCTGGGCGGTGTCCCAGATCGAGCCTTCCTCGCCGTCGGGGAAGTGCTTCGTCCAGTTGCCCTCGCGCTCGACGAGCGCGTTCTTCAGGCGCACGTTGGCGAACGTGCCGCGCATCATCACCTCGTGGTTGCCGCGCCTCGATCCGTACGAGTTGAAGTCGCGCGGCTCGACGCCGTGGCTCGCGAGGTACGCGGCGGCCGGGCTCGTGCGAGCGATGTCGCCGGCGGGTGAGATGTGGTCGGTCGTGACCGAGTCACCGAGGAGTGCGAGGACGCGGGCGCCCTCGATGTTGCGCACTTCGCCGGGCTCGCGCGCGAGGTCCTCGAAGTACGGCGGGCGGCGGACGTAGGTGGAGTCGGGGTCCCACTGGAACAGCTCGCCGGGGGCGACGTCCATGCCTCGCCAGCGCTCGTCGCCCGTGAAGACGTCCGCGTACTGCGCACGGAACATCTGCGAGCGGATCGAGGACTGAATGACCTCCTGCACCTCGGCAGTGGTGGGCCAGATGTCGCGGAGGTACACCGGCTGGCCGGCGGTATCGGTGCCGAGCGGCTCGGTCATGAGGTCGACGCCCATGTGGCCCGCGAGGGCGTAGGCGACGACCAGCGGCGGCGATGCGAGGTAGTTCGCGCGCACCTGGTTGCTGATGCGCGCCTCGAAGTTGCGGTTGCCGGAGAGGACGGCTGCGACAGCGAGCTTGCCCTCGGTGACTGCGTTCGAGATCGGCTCGGGCAGCGGGCCGGAGTTGCCGATGCAGGTCGTGCAGCCGTAGCCGACGAGGTTGAAGCCAAGCTGGTCGAGGAACGGGGTGAGGCCCGCCTCATCGAGGTATTGCGTGACGACCGTGGACCCGGGGGCGAGGCTCGTCTTCACCCACGGCTTCCTCGCGAGGCCGCGCTCGACGGCCTTTTTCGCGAGGAGGCCCGCGCCGACCATCACCTCGGGGTTCGAGGTGTTCGTGCAGGAAGTAATGGCAGCGATCACGACCGAGCCGTTCGTCAGGTCATAGGCGACGCCATTCCCGCCGACGTGGACGGGCTCGGCGGAGGCGCCCGCCTTTACCTCGTCGGCGATGGTCTGCTCGGCCGAGGCCTTGGCGTCCTTGAGGGCGATGCGGTCCTGCGGGCGCTTCGGGCCGGCCAGGCTCGGCTCGATCGAGCCGAGGTCCAACTCGAGCACCTCGGAGTACTCGGGGTCGGAGGTGGCGTCGGTGCGGAAGAGATGCTGCTCGCGGCAGTAGGACTCGACCAGGGGGACGATCTCGTCGCGACCAGTGAAGCGGAGGTAGGTGAGCGTCTCCTCGTCGACCGGGAAGAAGCCGACGGTCGCGCCATACTCCGGGCACATGTTCGCGATCGTGGCGCGGGCAGCGAGGGGCAGCGAGCCGAGGCCGCTGCCGAAGAACTCGACGAACTTGCCGACGACGTTGCGGCCGCGGAGCAGCTCGGTGACCCGCAGCACCAGGTCGGTGCCCGTGGAGCCCTCCGGGAGGCGGCCGGTGAGGCGGACGCCGACGACCTGCGGGAGGAGCATCGCGACGGGCTGGCCGAGCATGGCCGCCTCCGCCTCGATGCCGCCGACGCCCCAGCCGAGGACGCCCAGGCCGTTGACCATCGTCGTGTGTGAGTCCGTACCGACCAGCGAGTCGGGGTACGCCGCCCCGTCGCCGCGGAAGACGACCTGTGCGAGGTACTCGAGGTTCACCTGGTGGACGATGCCCGTGCCGGGCGGAACGACGCGGAAGTTCTGGAACGCCTGCTGGCCCCAGCGCAGGAACTGGTAGCGCTCGCGGTTGCGCTCGTACTCGCGTTCGACGTTGTGCATGAAGGCGAGGCGGTTGCCGAACTCGTCGACCTGGACGGAGTGGTCGATAACGAGGTCCACGGGCTGGAGCGGGTTGATGCGCTTCGGGTCGCCTCCGAGGGCGACCATCGCATCGCGCATGGCGGCGAGGTCGACGATGCAGGGGACGCCGGTGAAGTCCTGGAGCAGGACGCGCGAGGGGCGGAACGCGATTTCATCGGTCGGCTCGGCCCGGGGATCCCACTGCGCGAAGGCGCGGATGTGATCCGCCGTGACGTTGCTGCCGTCCTCACCTCGAAGGAGGTTCTCGAGGAGGATGCGCAGCGTGAAGGGTAGCCGCGCGAGGTCGAGGCCGAGCGCCTGCGCCGCGGCGTCGAGGCGGTAGATCGTGTGATCCTGGCCGCCGACGGTGAGGGTCGCACGCGTGCCGAAGCTATTCATTGACTCGAAACCCGCCATGGGGCGTCTCCCGCTCTCAGGTGTCCGCAATCGTCGTCTGTTGTCAGTGTAGCGAGGAAGCCGGTCGGGGGCGGCGGCCTCGACTCGGCGTATCCTAGCCCAATCCGGCGCACGGGAAACCTCGCCCGGTGTGGGGACGGCGCAGCGGCTATCCTCGACACATGGCACTCGATCCCGCCCTCGAAGCTCGGACACAGGAACTCGGCCGCGCCCTGCTCGAACGGGCCGCGGGGTACCGCGCGGGGCCGGCGGAGCGCATCGAGGACTGGCTGCTCACGAACGCGGTGGCCGACGAGCGGTTCCGCGCGCGGCTGCTGCGGTACATGGATGTCCTCGCCTCGCTCGACCATGACCGCCACGGGCACGAGGCGAAGCGGCTCGCAGCCGAGTATTTCGGCGACGACTTCCCGGGACTGCCTCGACCGCTGCGCTGGCTGCTCCGGGTCGGCCGCGACGAGCATTTGCCAGCGCCGGTCGTCGGCGAGACCGCACGGCGGTCGGCGGAGCTGTTCGCGCGGCGGTTCATCACGCCGCCCGGCGAGGAGAGCGTCCGTGAGACGCTCACGTACCTCGAGCGGCATGGACGCGCGCCCTCCTTCGACCTGCTGGGCGAGGCCGTGCTGAGCGAAGCCGAGGCGCTGTCGTACGTCGAGCGGTACCTGGCGATGGTCGACCAGCTGAGGCGCGAGCCGCAGGCACAGCAACGGACCGCCTCGGGGGCGCCGGCGCTGCAGTTCTCAATCAAGCTGTCGTCGCTCACCTCGCTATTCACGCCAGTGGACCCGGACGGGACGATCGCGCGCGTCCGCCCACCTCTCGAGGCGATCGCGGACGCGGCGCGGCGGGCGGGGATCGGGCTCACCGTCGACATGGAGCAGCACGCGTATCGCGACCTCACCTGGGAGGTGTTCCGCCGCACGTTCGCGCGCGGAGAGCGGCTCGGAGACTGGGCGGACGCGGGGATCGTGTTGCAGGCCTACCTGCGGAGCGCGGAGGCGAACGCCGCCTCGATAGTCGCGTTTGCGCGGGAGCGTGGGACGCCGTTCCAGGTGCGGCTCGTGAAGGGCGCGTACTGGGACTTCGAGACGATCACGGCGTCAGCCAATCGCTGGCCGGCGCCCGTGTGGAGTGAGAAGGCCGCGACCGACCGATCGTTCGAGCGGGCGGCAGGCACACTCCTCGGCGGCCACCCACACCTCCGGCTGGCTGTTGCCAGCCACAACGCGCGCTCACACGCGATGGCTGAGGCGCTCGCCGAGGCCGCGGGACTGCCCTCGGGGACGGTCGAACACCAGACGTTGTTCCGGACGTACGAGGGGATGAGCCGCGCACTCGCCGGGATGGGATGGCCGACGCGTGACTACGTACCGGTGGGCGAGCTGCTACCGGGCATGGCCTACCTCGTACGGCGAGTGCTGGAGAACTCCTCGCAAGCCGGGTTCCTGCTGCAGAGCCGCGGCGGCGCCAAGCCTGAGGAGCTGCTGCGGCCGCCGGCGGAACGGCCGGACGATTCGGCCGCGGCGCCAGCCGGCGAGGGCGGCTTCGTGCGGATGGCCGAGGCACGGTGGTTCGACGCGGGGTTTCGCGAAGAATTCGAGCGTGCACTGACCTCGACGCGGGCCCAATGGGGACGGACGTACGAGGTTCGAGCCGGCGACGAGGCGCTCGCCGGCGAGGCGGTAGCGATCCATTCGCCATCGCACCCCGACGAGGGGCCGGTCGGCGTCGTGCCGTTCGTCGACGCCGAGACGGCGCGACGCGTGGCCTCGGCGGTGCGCGAGGGAAGCACGCCGTGGGCGACGACGCCGGTGGGCGAGCGAGCTCGGATACTGCGGCGGGCAGCGGATTTCCTCGAAGAGCGTGCGCACGCGTTCGCCGCCTGGATCGTGCTCGAAGGGGGACGCGACCGGGCGGGGGCGTGGGCGGAGGTCGTCGAAGCGGTCGATTACCTGCGGTACTACGCCGTGCAGGCCGAGCAACTGTTCCGGGACTTCGAGGGGCGCGTCGCTCCTCGCGGGGTGGTGGCGGTCATCCCGCCGTGGAACTTCTCGCTGGCGATCCCGTGCGGGATGACGGTGGCGGCGCTGGCGACGGGGAACGGCGTCGTGCTGAAGCCGGCTGGTCAGACGCCGCTGGTCGCACTGCGGCTGACCGCGCTGTTGCACGAGGCCGGGGTGCCTCGGGGGGCGCTGGTGTGCCTGCCCGGGCACGGCTCCGAAGCGGGGCAGGCGCTCGTGGAGAGCCCGGACGTGGCGATGGTGGCGTTTACCGGCTCCCGCGGCGTGGGCGTGCAGATGCATGACGACGTGGCGCGGGTCATACCTCGAGACGGCGTCGTGAAGGCGCTCGTGGCAGAGATGGGCGGCAAGAACGCCGCCCTCGTGTTTGCGGATGCGGACATGGACGAGGCCGTCGACAGCATCGTGCACTCCTCGTTCGGGCATGCGAACCAGAAGTGCTCGGCCGTGTCGCGTGTCCTCGTCGAGCGGTCCGTCCTGGATCGACTTTCGGCCCGACTCGTCGAGGCCGCACGCAGCCTACACATTGGCCCGGCGGACGCGGCGGCGACGGAGGTGAACCCGATCATCGACCGGCGCGCGTGGGATCGACTCCAGAGCGCGGCGGCCGAGGCGCGGCGCGAAGGCGAAGTCCTCCTCGACCTGTTCGACGCGACGGCGCTGCAGGCGGGGCCGTTGATCGTGCAGATGGACGCCGCGCAGGCGCTGTCCTCGTCCACGGCGACCGAGGAGCTGTTCGGGCCGATCCTCGTCGTGATCCCGTTCGATGACGAGGAGGAGGCCTATGACATCGCGAACGGGACGGCGTACGGGCTGACAGCCGGCGTGTACTCGCGCAGCCCCTCGACGGTGGAGCGAGCTACCTCGGCGCTACGGGCGGGGAACATCTACGTGAACCGCGGGACAACGGGCGCGCGGCCGGGGGTGGAGCCGTTCGGCGGGATGGCGATGTCGGGGACGGGGCCGAAGGCGGGCGGGCCCGACTCCCTGTCGGCGTTCGTACGGCGCACAGACGTACCCGAGGACGAACGTGGCACTCTCGAAGGCGTCGATGGCATCGCGACTGACACGGCGGCCCCCAGGCTGGCTCCGAGGTGGGAGGCAAGCCTCGAAGATCGCATCGCGGTCCTCGAGCGGTGCGCCGCGCGAGTCGGCGGAGGCGACACCGACGAGGCGCTGCAGATCCTCGATGTGGTGCAGGCGGCGAGGCGCGAGCTGGGTCGTCCCGCGCCGACGGTGCAGGCCGCGGGGCAGCACACCGAGCTGCGCTACGACTGGCCTCGCGGGCGCGCACTCCTCGCGGTGAGGGGCGCCCAGGCACCGAGCTGGCTGGCAGCGACACTGGTGGCGGGGAACAGCGTCGCAGTCGTCGCGGCTCCGCACCTCGGCCCGCTCGTCGAGGCGCTGCAGCACGAGGGCGTGCCCGGGGACGTGCTCACCGTGGCGCGAGGCGACGTCGCGGCCCGGGCGGGTGAGGCATGGGTCGACCTCGTGGTGACCGACAGCGGAGCCTCGACGTGCCGGGCTGCGTACCAGGCGCTGGGGCCGACTGCGGAGGGCCGCACCGCGCTGAAGTCCCTACTGTCACCCCTCGACGGAGCCCAGCCGGGCGAGCCGGGGTTCGTGCAGCGGTTCGCCTGGCCTCGCGTCATCGCGACGCGGACGCTGCGGCACGGCGCGGACCTCGCGCTCGAATCACGTGCCCGTGGTGAGTGAGGCGACCGAGTTGAACCGGGTGAGCGCGGGCGATACGCTAGGCATTCGCGAAGGCGTCGACGCGGGCCGTTAGCTCAGTTGGTACGAGCGCTCGCTTCACACGCGAGAGGTCAGTGGTTCAAGTCCACTACGGCCCACCAGCGAAAGGACGCAGACGCGAAGTTCGGGCCGAAGTGGCGGAATAGGCAGACGCGCTACGTTCAGGGCGTAGTGAGGGCAACCTCGTGCGAGTTCAAGTCTCGCCTTCGGCACCAGGTTTGACGTTCTGTTTGACGCGCGCTCGTAGCTCAGGGGATAGAGCGCAGCCCTGCGGAGGCTGAGGTCGTAGGTTCAAATCCTACCGGGCGCGCCACTTCAACCATCTCGTTCGACCGTCCCGACCGCCCTCGAATCGGCGCCCCGGCGGCGGCGCTACACTTGAACTCGTGACCGATCCCGGCGTCCTGCAGCAGGTACGAGCGCTTCCCGAGCGCCCAGGCGTCTACATCATGCGAGACGTCCGCGGGGACGTGCTGTACGTCGGTAAGGCGACGAACCTCCGGTCGCGGGTGCGGTCCTACTTCGGATCATCGCGGAGCCTCGAGCCGAAGGTGCTGGCACTGGCGCAGCTCGTGGTCACCGTTGACCACGTGCTGACGCGAAACGAGGCGGAGGCCCTGCTCCTCGAGGCAACGCTCGTGAAGCGGCACCAGCCGCAGTACAACGTGCGGCTGAAGGACGACAAGCACTACCCGTACCTGAAGGTGGATGTGCAAAACCCGTGGCCGCGGGTGACGATCACACGGCGCGTCGAGGCCGACGGGGCGCGCTACTTCGGGCCATACGCGTCTGCGGGATCGGTGCGGCGGACGCTCGACGTGGTGAAGAAGCTGTTTCCCTGGCGGTCATGCACGAAGCCGATCACCGGCACGGACCCCCGTCCCTGCCTCGACTACTACATCAAGCGCTGCATCGCCCCATGCACCGCCTTCTGTACGAAGGAGGAGTACGACGAGGTCATCAACCAGACCGTGCTCTTCCTCGACGGACGGAGCCGCGAGGTACTCGACCACGTCGAGGCGGAGATGCTCAAGGCTTCGGACGACCTCGAGTTCGAGCGCGCGGCCCGCCTGCGCGACCAGGCGGAGGCGATCCGGCGCGTGACCGAGCGCCAGCAGATGGCGACGACGACACCGCTCGACGCGGACGTGTTCGCGCTCGCGCGGTCCGGTGACGAGGCGTGCGTGCAGGTGTTCTTCGTGCGCGGCACGGCGGTCGCGGACACCGATTCCTTCATGCTCGACGGGACCCAGGATGCCTCGGACGCCGAGGTGCTGTCAGCGTTCCTCGCGCAGTTCTTCGAGTCGGCTACGTATGTACCTCGCAACGTCCTGCTGTCGATGCGACCGGACGATCTCGAGGAGCTGCAGGCGGCGCTGCGCGAGCGGCGCGGGAGCGCCGTCGAGATCCGCGTGCCGGAGCGAGGGGAGCTGCGCCAGCTGGTCGCGAGCGCCGAGGAAAACGCCCGCTCGACGCTCGCCGCTCACCGCGTGCGCTGGATGTCGGACCGCGACAAGACGCAGGCTGCGATGACGCTGCTGCAGGACGAGCTCGATCTCCCGGCACCGCCGAACCGGATCGAGTGCTACGACATCTCGACGATCCAGGGGACGAACACTGTCGCCTCGATGGTGGTCTTCGAGCAGGGCGCCCCGGTGAACGGCCAGTACCGGCGCTTCCGCATCAAGACCGTCGAGGGGCAGGATGACTTCGCCTCGATGCGGGAGGTACTGACGAGGCGCTTCTCGCGGCTGGCCGCAAGCCGCCGCCGGCGGCGCGAGGCGACCGTGACGCAGGCCGAGACGGCCGAAGTGGACGCGGCGGAAGAGGAGCCGACGGCGTGGGACATCGTCCCGGACCTCGTCATCATCGACGGCGGGAAGGGGCAGCTGGGGGCGGCGCTCGACGTCATGCGCGACCTCGAGCTGGCGGACGTTCCGGTGTGCGGCCTCGCGAAACGTGAAGAGGAGGTGTTCGTCAAGGACGTCGACGAGCCGATCGTGCTGCCTCGCGACTCGCAGGCGCTGTACCTGATCCAGCGCGTACGGGACGAGGCTCACCGCTTCGCGATCACGTACCACCGCAAGCTGCGCGGGCAGTCGGCTCAGCGCTCCGTCCTCGACTCGATTCCAGGCGTCGGGCCGCGGCGTAAGCGCGCGCTCTTGCGGAAGTTCGGCTCAGTGCGGGCGCTGCAGGAGGCGAGCGTGGAGGAGATCGCCACGACGGTGGGCTTCACGCGCCGTCTCGCGGAGACCGTCAAACGGTCGATATGACAGCGGAGCGACGAGACACAGCCATCGAGGAGATGGTGCGCCTCGTTGGGCGGGTCGTGCGCGACGAGCGTGTCCTCGACGCGATGCGCGAAGTGCCTCGTGATGAGTTTGTACCGGAGCGTGTGCGACGGTACGCCTTCGATGACCAGGCGCTCCCGATCGGCGAGGGTCAGACCATCTCGCAGCCGCTGATCGTGGGGATGATGACGGAGGCCGCGCGCCTCGACGGCCACGAGCACGTGCTGGAGGTCGGGACGGGCTCGGGGTACCAGGCGGCGATTCTCGCGCGACTCGTGCGTGACGTCGTGAGCGTGGAGATCGTGGGATCGTTGCGCGAGCAGGCCGCGCGGACGCTGGCACGCCTCGGCGTCACGAATGTGACGGTGCTCCCGGCAGGTGAGGAGCTCGGCGCGCCCGCGTTCGCGCCCTACGACGCCATCCTCGTGACGGCTGTCGCGCCCTCGATTCCCCCGACGCTCATGGGGCAACTCCGCGTCGGTGGGCGCATGGTGTTGCCCGTCGGCAAACATGCCGACGACCAAGAGCTCCTCGTGGTCACGCGGACGGCCGCTGGCATCGAGACGACTTCGTTGGGCGGGGTGCGGTTCGTGCCGCTGCGCGGCGCCGGTGGCTTCGAGGAGGACGACGAGTCAGTCGTCTGAGTCGACCTCAGCCTCCCAGCGGTTCTTCGCGGCCGGCCACTCGTCCTCGATGATGGACATGAAGTGAGTGTCCACGTAGCGACCGTTCTCGAAGCGGTCGTTATGTCGCAGCACGCCGTCGAAGCGGAAACCAGCCTTCTCGTAGGAGCGGATGGCACGGGCGTTGCCGACTTCAGGGTCGATCGTGACGCGATGCAGGTGCTTCACCTCGAACAGGTACTGGAGCAGCGTACGCACCGCCTCGGTGCCCACGCCGCGGTTCCGGGCGGCGGGCTCGCCAATGAAGATGTCGATGCCCGCGGTCCAGAGGTAGTCGGTATCGGCGTACGGGTGGCTGTACTCGACGCTGCCGACGCCTCGCCCCTGCCATTCGATGACGAAGCGCCATAACGGGACGATGTCCGCCTCGAGGAACTCCTCGCGCGCTTCCTCGATGGTCTCGGGCGCGACATCCCAAAACTCCACGACTTCGGGATCCTGACGCCAGCGGAGGAGGTCAGGCAGGTCCGAGTCGCGGACGGGGCGCAAGGAGACGCCGTGCGTACCATGAAGAGGCGGATGCTCACCCGGCGGGAGTGGCTGAAGCCGAGTCATTATGTTTCCTCGCAGGCAGGCTCGATCCGAGCCGAGGAGTCGGTTTCAGGCGACATTATGCTCGGTAATCGAGTGGACAGTGACAGAATGACGGGTTGTATACTGCGGCGTCCGCTGATTGGCTATGTAAAGTCGACAGTGACTGAGGGCGGGAGCGCGTTCGTCGTGGAGCAACGCATCGAAGCGTTCCTACATTACATGTCGGCGGAGCGCGGCGCTTCTAAGAACACGATCGACGCGTACCGTAACGACCTCACCCGGTTCGACGATTTTGCGACCCAGCGCCGCGGGACGGGCGTCGCCTTCGAGGCGAAGGACATCGAACGCGACCTCGTTACGGACTACATCCTCTGGCTGAAGCAGCAGACGTACGCGCCGGCGACGGTGGCCCGCAAGGTGGCGGCGGTGAAGTCGTTCTGCGCGTTCCTGCTCGACCACGGCGACCTCACCTCGAACCCCACCGCGGCGATCGACTCGCCGCGCGCGCCGAAGCCGGTCCCGCGCCCGATGACGACCGCGGACGTCGATGCATTGCTGCGGGAGCCGCAGCGGTTCGACACGGCGGAGGCCATCCGCGACGGGGCGATGCTCGAATTGATGTACGCGACGGGGATGCGGGTGACGGAGCTGGTGTCGCTGAATGTCGACAGCATGCACTTCCTCCCGCGCCCGGCGTTCGTGCGGTGCCTTGGCAAAGGAGCCAAGGAGCGCACAATCCCGGTGTACGAGCAGGCGGTCGCGGCGGTGGAGCGTTACTTCGACGAGGCCCGCCCGCAACTGTTGAAGGACCGGCCACAGGTCGCGCTATTTGTGAACCGCCGCGGTGAGCGGCTCACGCGCCAAGGTTTCTGGCTCATCCTCAAGGGATACGCGAAGTCGGCGGGCATCGAGGCGCACGTAACGCCGCATACGCTGCGCCATTCGTTCGCCACGCACATGCTGCGAGGTGGCGCCTCGATTCGGGACGTCCAAGAACTCCTCGGCCACGCGAACGTGTCGACGACGCAGGTGTACACGCAGCTCGCCGATGCGCATCTCCGCGAGGTGTACGAGCAGGTGCATCCCCGGGCGCACTGACGGAGGGCAGCCGGGGGAGCCGCTTACCCGGTGAACGCCGGACTCCACTCGTCTACCGCCGCTGGCGGCAGGCGGGTCACATCTCGAATGCGGTCGAAGTCCTTCTCGGTGCTCACGATCGCGTCCGCGCCCAGGCGGCGCATAACGGCCGCGTGCAAGAGGTCGCGCGCGGCGACATCGCGATGCTCATCGGCGAGCTCGGCGGCGCGGCGGACGTCGTCGACGAGGACGGCCTCGACGCGCCCTTCCATGAGCACCAGGAACTGGGCCACTACGGCGCGACCCGCGTCCCAGAGCCTCAGCGCGGTGTAGCGATGCAGCAGCTCCTGCACGACCTCGACGTCTGTGATGAACGCCTCGGGGTACTCCGCGACCAGGGTGAGGACGCGAACCGCGGGCGCCTTCAGAGGATGAGGGCGCCCCGCGGCGTAGATCGGAATATTCGTGTCAAGAAAGGCCGGTGGTCGCATGCGCATCGCTGAGCTGACGCGCCAGCTCCTCCTCGTCCGGGACGTCCTCTACGGCCATCGAGGCGAGGGCTGTGGCAGCGAGGCGACGCCGATCACGGGTGATGCGGTCGTATGCCTGGTCGATGATCACTCGCACGGCCTCGGACGCGCTCGTGCCATACACAGCCGCGACTTCGGCCAGCTTACGCCGGCGCTCGCCGTCCAGACGGACCTCGAACCGATCGGCAGCCGGCACACGGCACCTCCTGTACGATATGCAGTGTACGGTACGATTCGTACGGAGCACGGATAACGGGGGCCATCAAGGTTGTCCGCCGCGTCGCGCCAGCCGATCATCGGTGCATAGCTGTCGCCGCGTGAAAGTGAGCATGTCGCATGGACATCGAGGACATCCGAGCGCGCGAGATCCTGGATTCTCGCGGCAACCCGACCGTGGAGGTCGACGTGATCCTCGAGGATGGGTCGATGGGGCGGGCGGCGGCGCCGAGCGGCGCGAGCACCGGCGCGTACGAGGCGATCGAACTGCGGGACGGGGACCCGGAGCGCTACAAGGGCCGTGGCGTGCTGCAGGCCGTTGAGCACGTCCAGGATCAGCTCTCCGACGCCGTGCTGGGCCTCGATGCGACGAACCAGGCCGAGGTGGACGCGGCGCTCATTGAGGCGGACGGGACGCCGAACAAGGCCCGCCTGGGCGCGAACGCGATCCTCGCGGTGTCGCTGGCCGTCGCGAAGGCCGCGGCCGAATCAACCGGGCAGCCCCTGTACCGATACCTCGGCGGGGCGGACGCGCGCCTGCTGCCCGTGCCGATGTGCAACCTGCTCAACGGTGGTGCGCACGCGGCGGGCTCCACCGATTTCCAGGAATTCATGGTCGTACCCCTCGGCGCCACGACCTTCTCGGAAGGGTTGCGTTGGGTCTCGGAGATCTACCACTCGTTGCGCGGGTTGCTGCACGAGCAGGGGTACGCGACCACTGTGGGCGACGAGGGCGGCTTCGCTCCGAAGCTGGCGGCGAACCGTGAAGCCCTTGACCTGCTCATGCGCGCCATCGAGCTGGCCGGACGGCGACCGGGCAGCGAGATCGCGATCGCGCTTGACCCGGCGACCACCGAACTGTACCGGGAGGGCCAGTACCACCTCGAACGGGAGGGCCGTGTCGTCGACTCTGCAGCGCTGACCGAGCTGTGGGAGGAGTGGGCGAACGACTACCCGATCGTGTCGATCGAGGACGGCATGGCGGAGGACGATTGGGACGGCTGGGCCGACCTGCGCCAGCGCATCGGTGACCGGGTGCAGCTTGTCGGCGACGACCTCCTCGTCACGAACATTGAGCGGCTGGCGCGCGGCATCGATGAGCGGGCCGCAAATGCGATCCTGATCAAACTCAACCAGATCGGCACGCTCACTGAGACCTTCGAGGCGATCCGCATGGCGCACGCTGCCGGCTGGTCGACGATCATCTCGCACCGGTCCGGGGAGACCGAGGACACGACCATCGCGCACCTCGCGGTGGCCGCCGGGTCCGGGCAGATCAAGACGGGCGCGCCGGCGCGCTCCGACCGTAACGCGAAGTACAACGAGCTGCTGCGCATCGAGGAGCAGCTCGGTGGCGGCGCGCTGTACGCAGGGTCAACGGCCTTTCGCGAGTACGGCCGATGAGCGACGGCCACGCTGGCCACGACGAGGAGCTGCCGATCCTCGACCCGCCGCAGCGAGTGTCGGGCATGCGTGTGCCCGACGGCTGGACGCTGCCTGGCAAACCATCGGGCCTCAGCGCGGCCGCCGAGGACGCCTGGCGGCAGACCGGCTTCTTGCTTGCGGAGGACCTGCGGCTGAATGAGACGGACCTCGATCTGCAGGTACGCCTCGTGGGCGCCGGATACACGCCGAGCGCGCGGAACATGCGCATGGCGGCGTTCGCCTCGCTGTGGAGCCGGGCGTTCTCGTGCACCTCGGACGCGGTTGGGTTGATCCGGCGCGGCGGGTACCAGAGCGCGCTGCCGCTGCTGCGGCAGGCAGTCGAGCACGTGGCGGCGCAGACGCAGCTCGGCTCGGAGCTCGATGAGTTCCGCGTATGGGCGCACCGAGCGTACGCCCGCCACCCGGAGAGCCGTGCCGAGGAGGTGGGCCTTGGGCACTACTTCGGCGGTGAGGCGATTGCGGGTGACGACGAGTTGCGCCTCATCTACCGCGGCGCGTCCGACCTCGGGCGGCCGAACTTCGGGCCGACGGCGCTGTTCGTGGCGAACGAGGCGTCCCACGCGCGCTACCCGCTGAACTTCGCCGACGAGGCGTTCCACCTCGGGTGGGCGCAGCTGCTGCTCGGCTGGGCGCAGCGCATCGGCGTGAAGCAGCTGCACTTCGGGATGCACGCCCGCGAGTACTTCCCGGCGCCCGACCCGCTCCGGGAGCGCATCGTGGCGCATGTGCGCGACGCCGAGGCGGTGCTCAGCGACGCGGGGCGCTGTCGCCTCGAGGAGTATGTGGATGAGGACGGCCGGCGGCGGCACCTACTGGTGCAGTTCCGCCGCATGCCTTCGGACGCGGCGAAACGAGTGCTGTTGTAGGGACCGGCGCAGCACCATGGCGTGCCGATCGGCGGGCCACATCGACCCCCGGACTCGTCCCGAGATCGGTCGTCGATGTTGTCTTCATGGGCAGCCGTACTTGGGTCTCTTGCGCTCAGTGGCGGTACACGGCAGCGTTACAATTCGCGTGAGCACGCGCGTCAGTCAGCACCCGCCCGCACTCCCCGCGGCAGTATCACGAGGAGACACGAGGACGATGGCGAACAAGCTGCGAGTCGGCATCAACGGACTCGGCCGGACCGGCCGTCAGACGGTCCGCGCCTGGTGGGAGCTGCATCGCGACGACTGGGAACTGGTCGCGATCAACGGTCGCAGCGACGTCGCGATGCACACACACCTGCTGCGTTTCGACAGCGACTACGGGCGCTTCCCGGCAGAGATCGAGGACGGGCCGGACAGCTTCTCGATCGGCGGGCGCGAAATCAAGGTGTTCCGGGAGGACGATCCGGCGCAGATCGACTGGAACTCGGTCGGCGCGGACATCGTCATCGAGTCGACGGGTGAATTCGAGTCGCGCGAGATGGCCTCGAAGCACCTGCGTGGCAGCGTGAAGAAGGTGATCATCTCCGCGCCCGGCAAAGACGAGGACTGGACCGTCATCATGGGCGTGAACCACCTCGACTACGACCCAGCCCGGCATCACGTCATCTCGAACGGCTCGTGCACGACGAACTGTGTCGTGCCGATGGTGAAGGTGTTGCACGACGCCTTTGGGGTCCGGCGCGGCTTCATGACGACCATTCATGCTTATACCCGCGACCAGAACCTCGTGGACGCGAAGCACCGGGACCTGCGGCGGGCACGGGCGGCGGCGCTGAACATCATTCCGACCTCGACGGGCGCGGCGCGCTCCATCAGCAAGATCATCCCGGAGCTCGAGGGGAGGATGAACGGCGTGGCGTACCGCGTGCCAACGCCCACGGTGTCGGTCGTCGACCTGGTGACGGACCTGGCGCAGCCGGCCTCGAAGGGCGCGATCAACGAAGCGTTCCTGACGGCGGCCGAGGGCCCGATGAAGGGATTCCTCTACTTCGAGAAGCAGGAGCTGGTTTCGACGGACTTCCGCGGGCACCCGGCGTCGGCGATCTTCGACTCGCCGTCGACCATGGTGCTGGACAACGACATGGTGAAGACGATGGGCTGGTACGACAACGAGTACGGGTACGCCTGCCGCATCACCGACCTGGTCGCATACCTGGGGGAGCGCGGGCTGTCGTAGCCATACGGCCTATGGGAAGCATGGACCGAAGGGGGCCGGCGGGCCCCTTTCGCTTCCCGGTGGAACCCTGCACCTCGCCCCGGCGTTTCACCGACATGCGGGTGCTGCTCATCGCCGCGGCCGTGCTGCTCCTCGTCGCGTGCGGTGACGAGAAAGGCGCGCGCGTGACGAGTGAACTTGCGCCGATCGAGTCGGTCGAGGTGCGCGTCGCGGAGTCGTTCCCGCCGCAGTACTTCCTCGATGTCACGTCGGGGTTGCCGAGCGGGTGTGCCTCGTTCGACCGCTACGAGGTTGTGCGCAATGGCGACACCGTCGAGGTGAGCGTCTGGAACCGCATCGAGATACCGAAGAACGGCGCCTGCACCGCGATCTATGGGACGGCGAAGCACGCGATCACGCTGGGGCCGGACTTCCAGCCAGGGCGCACGTACACCGTGCAGGTGAACGCGGTGACGAAGACGTTCGTCGGCCAGTAGCCAGCACGAGCGGCCCTCGAGGTAGGAGACGGCGCGGCTTCCGTCATTACTTCTCGGGATCGCGGCCGTTATTGGCGAAGCGCATAATCCTGGCCACAGCTGGTTCGTGAGTTGAGCCACGCGAGGCCGGCGCCGGCCGATGGCAAGTCCGGCGCGAACGTTCAATGTTCAGGAACCTGATCGAAGGAGCGAGCCATGGCAGACCACGACCACCAGATGACCGAGGTGCCGCCGGAGCTCCTCCGCAGCATCGGGACAGCGGTCGGGCGCGTGCTCGGGCACTGGCCCGGCGGGACGAACTGGGACGTCCTCGGGTGCGTGGAGTGCGGGTTTGCGCAGGTGCGGTTCCACAACGGCGCGAAGCTCGCAGCCCGCGTCCAGGTGCGCGGCTGGAACCTGTTCCTCGATCCACCGGCACCGGCGACGCCGGCCGGGACGACCGAATGAGCGGCGTCGAGGGGCGCGGGTGTCGGGGTGTGTTTCCTCGGTGATGGGACTATGCTTGAGCCATGAGCGACCTGCGGATTGAGAGCCACCCAGAACTGCGGCGCCCGATCTTGATCGCGGCGTGGTCTGGTTGGAACGACGCGGGCGAATCGGCGACAGGGGCGATCCGCTTCATCCGCCGCCGCTGGCGCGAGACGCCGTTCGCGAGCATCGACTGCGACCCGTTCTACGACTTCACCCAGAACCGCCCGAAAGTCCGCCTCGAGAATGGCGAGCGTGTCCTCGACTGGCCCGCCAACGAGTTCGTTGGCCACCGCCGCGAAGGCGACGGGCCGGACGTCATCCTGTTCCAGGGCGCGGAGCCACACCTCTCGTGGCGCGCGTACTCCGATGCGCTGCTCGAACTCTGCAAGACGTTCGACGTCTCCGCCATTGTCACGCTGGGGGCGCTGCTTGCGGAGGTCAGCCATGCGCGGCCCGTGCACGTGCAGGGCTCCTCGGAGGATCCGGAGCTGCGCCGGATGCTCGGACTGCCGGGGCCGACGGTGTCGCGGTACGAGGGCCCGACAGGCATCGTCGGAGTCTTCAACAACTTGGCGAAGGAGGCCGGACTGCCGACCGCCTCGATGTGGGCAAGCGTGCCGCACTACGTGAACGCGTCGCCGAACCCGAAAGGGACGCTCGCGCTCCTCGAACAGCTGAACCGCAACCTGCGACTGGACCTGCGCCTGCACGACCTCGAAGTGTTCGTCGCGCGCTTCGACGCCCAGGTGGCGGAGGAAATCGCGAAGAACCCCGAGATGGTCGACTACGCCAAGCGGATCGAGGAGCACCAGGACGCCGAAGAGGCCGAGTTGCTCGGCCAGGCGCCTGAGCCGGATGACTCCTCGGAAGAGTTGCCCGACGCACAGTCGATGGTCGACGAACTCGAACGCTTCCTGCGGGAGCAGCGCGGCGGGGCTTCGTAAGCCCACACCGACACACCCTTTGCGTGAGGAAACGCCTCGGTGGTAGGCTGTTTCACGCGACCCCAGCGCGGTCTTTAAGACCGGCCCCGTGAGGCCGGAAAGGACGCAGAATGCATCACCTCGGCTCGCATCGAGACTTCACGCGCGCATTTCCGACACCACCCTCCAGGTTTCCTCGGAGGGTTTTTCATGCCTGAGCTGTCCGAGCGGACGCACGGGATCGTGCTCGATGAGGAAGGCGTGCGACGCACACTGACGCGGCTCGCGCACGAGGTGGTCGAGCGCAACGGGGGCCTCCGCGACCTCGTGCTGGTGGGCATCCAGACGCGGGGCGTCACACTCGCCGAGCGCATCGCCGGCATCATCGAGAGCTTCGAAGGTGAGCGCCCGCCCGTGGGCGCGCTGGACATCACGCTGCACCGCGACGACCTCGCGGCGCGCGGGCTCGACGCGCGCACGCGGCCGACCGCGCTCCCGAACATCGAGGGACGCAACGTCGTCATCGTCGACGACGTGCTGTTCACCGGCCGCACGACGCGGGCCGCCCTCGACGCGCTGAACGATTACGGACGGCCGCGGGTCGTCCGGCTCGCGGTGCTCGTGGACCGCGGGCACCGCGAGCTCCCCATCCGCGCCGACATCGTCGGCAAGAACGTCCCGACAGCGCGCCTGGACGATGTGCAGGTGCTGCTGCAGGAGGAGGACGGCCGGGACGCCGTGATCGTGCGTGCCGGCGGAGGAGATGCGCCATGACGACGACCGCAGAGCGACCCGCGACGACCTCGACGCGCACTTGGGAGCACCACCACGTCCTCGACCTGGACGACTTCACCCGCGATGAGATCGAGGAAGTTCTCGGACTCGCCGAGCGCATGCGGGAGGTGCTCGACCGGCGCATTGCGCGCGTGCCCGCGTTGCGAGGGCACACGGTCGTGAACCTGTTCTACGAGAACTCGACGCGCACGCGCGCCTCATTCGAGCTGGCCGGCAAAGTGCTCGGAGCGGACGTGATCAGCCTCAGCGCGAGCACTTCGTCGGTGCAAAAGGGTGAGTCCCTCATCGACACGGTGCGCACTCTACGGGCGATGGGCGCGGACGTGATCGTGATGCGCCACTCCTCGGCGGGGGCTGCGTACCTCGCCGCGAGTCACACCGAGGCCTCGATCGTGAACGCCGGCGACGGGGCGCACGCGCACCCCACGCAGGCACTGCTCGACCTCTACACGATGCGGAAGCACTTCGGCGACCTGCGCGGGAAGCGCGTGGTCATGGTGGGCGACATCTCGCATTCCCGCGTCGCGCGTTCGGACATGTGGGGGCTTTCGGCGATGGGCGCCGAGGTCGTCGTGTGCGGCCCGCCCACGCTGCTGCCTCGCGGACTGCGGGTGGAGGACCGGCCGGCGCACGCGGAGGCGGCGCTGCCGCTCGTGCGCGTGGAGGCGGACATCGAGCGCGCCCTCGAAGGCGCCCATGTCGTGATGGCGCTGCGGCTGCAGAGTGAGCGCCAGCAGGGCGGACTATTGCCCTCGCTGCACGAGTACGCGGCGCACTACCAGGTGACGGCGGCACGCCTCGCGAGGGCGCACCCCGACCACCTGCTGATGCACCCTGGCCCGAAGAACGAGGGCGTCGAGATCGCCGGCGACGTCGCGACGGGCAGCCACTCGATCATCGAGGAGCAGGTTACGAACGGGGTCGCCGTGCGCATGGCGCTGCTGTACCTCCTCGCGGGGATGGGCGGGCGGCCGGCACCCGCCCCGATGGAGTCGATGCGATGACCACGCTGGCGATCCACAACGCGCGCGTCATTGACCCGGCGCTCGGGCGCGACGGCATCGCGGACGTGGTGATCGTCGACGGCCGTGTCGCGCGTGTCGGGCCGAACGAGGGCGACGCGGTGATCGAGGCGGACCGGATCGATGCGACCGGCCTCGTGGTCGCGCCGGGCTTCGTCGACCTGCATGTGCACCTGCGCGAGCCAGGCTTCGAGTACAAGGAGACCATCGCGAGCGGCACGGCCGCCGCGGCGCGCGGCGGGTTCACGACCGTCTGCGCGATGCCGAACACGATGCCGGCGCTCGACAGCCGGCCCGCGGTCGAGTCGGTACTGCGCGAAGCGGATATCTCAGCGCGCGTGCGCGTGCTGCCGGTGGGCTGTATCACGCGGGGCCGCGAGGGCAAGGAGCTGGCGCCCGCGGGCGAGCTCGTGCGGTCGGGGGTCGTCGCGCTGTCCGACGACGGTGATGCGGTCGCAGACCCGAGCCTGATGCGTCACGCTCTCGAGTACTCGACGGTGTTCGGGTTGCCGATCGCGCAGCACTGCGAGGACCCGCAGCTGGTCCGCGACGGACACATGCACGAGGGCTGGGTCGCGACCCGCCTGGGGCTGAGGGGTCGGCCAGCGAGCGCCGAGGAGACGCTCGTGGCGCGGGACATCGCGCTCGCGGAGCTCGCGGGCGCGCATCTGCACATCCAGCACGTGTCGACGGCGGGCTCGGTGGCGCTCATCCGCGCGGCCCGCGCCCGAGGCGCCCATGTGACCGCCGAGGTCACGCCGCACCACCTGACGCTCACACACGAAGAGGTCGCCTTCGGCGGCGGTGATTACCGGCAAATCGCCTACAACGCGAACGCGAAAGTGAACCCGCCACTACGTGAGCAGGCCGACGTGGAGGCGTGCATCGCCGCGCTGCGCGACGGCGTCATCGATGCCGTAGCGACGGACCACGCACCGCACGCGCTGAGCGACAAGGACATCGAGTTCAACCTTGCGGCCGCGGGGATCAGCGGCCTCGAGACAGCATTTGGGCTGCTGATGTCGCTCGTGCACGCGGGCCACCTCGACCTCGCGACGCTCGTCGAACGGCTGACGGCCGGGCCAGCGCGGGCGTGGGGCCTCGAACGCCGTGCGGGCCTCGACGGCATCGGGACGCTGGCGCCGGGGGCGCTGGGGGACCTCGTGGTGCTCGACCCGAACGCTGAATGGACGGTGGATCCGCGCGAGTTCGCATCGACGGGCCGGAACACGCCGCTGGCGGGCCGACAGCTGAAGGGGCGCGTTGTGGCGACGGTCTACGGCGGGCGTGTAGTGCACGCACTGGAAGGTGTCGCGATATGAGTCGACGGCCGCCTGCGCGGCTGGTCCTGGCGGACGGGCGCGCGTTCGAAGGCGAGGGGATCGGCGCGCCCGGGCGCGCGACCGGCGAGGTCGTGTTCAACACCTCGATGATGGGGTATCAGGAGGCGCTGTCCGACCCCTCATACGGCGGCCAGATCCTCACGATGACCTATCCCCTGCAGGGGAACTACGGGTTCAACGCCTCCGACGACGAGAGCGCGCGCATCCAGGTGCGCGGCTTCGTCGTACGCGAGCTGACCGACCTCCCTTCGCACTGGCATTCCGAGGGCACCCTCGACACGCATCTCACCCGGGCGGGAGTGCCCGGCATCGCTGGCATCGACACGCGCGCGCTCACCCGGCACCTGCGCTCGCACGGCGTCCTCATGGGGACGATTACGCGCGACGAGACGGCTGCCGACGCCCTCGAGCGGCTGCGCCGAGAACCCGTGTACGGCATCGAGGATTATGTCGCCGAAGTGTCTACGGATGTCGCCTACGACTTCGATGCGGGCGACCTCGGGGGCAGCGACGGGCCGCGACCGCATGTCGTCGTGCTCGACCTGGGGGTGAAGCGCAGCATCATGCGCAACCTCGCGAAGCGCGGCTGCGACGTGACGGCGGTCCCGCATCGGACCTCCGCGGAGGACATCCTCGCGCTGCGGCCGGACGGCGTTGTGATGTCGCCGGGGCCCGGTGACCCGATGCTTCTCGACCACGTGGTGACGACGGCCCGAGGGCTCATCGGGCGTGTCCCACTGATGGGCATCTGCCTCGGTCACCAGGTCGTGGGGCGTGTGTTCGGCGCGTCGACCTACAAGCTCAAGTTCGGGCATCGCGGGGCCAACCACCCCGTGCGCGACGAGGTGACCGGGCGCGTGTACATCACCGCGCAGAACCACGGCTACGCCGTCGACGGCGACCACCTCGACGCGGCCGTGCGCGCCTCGCAGATTCACCTCAACGACGGGACAGTCGAGGGGTTGGAGCACCGCGAGCTGCCGCTGTTTACCATTCAGTACCACTCGGAGGCATCGCCGGGTCCGCTGGACACGGAGTTTCTCTTCGACCGGTTTTTAGCTACCGTCACGGACAGGTAACGAGGGGCGGAGAAGGATGACCGCAGAGTTCCGTCGGGCCACTCTCGACGACGCCGGGGCGATCTCGGAGATCATCGGAGAGGTCGTCGTCGAGCCAGATCCGGTGGGCCTTGATGGGCCGATGAGCCCGGACGAGGTCTCGCAGTGGATCGACCGGCAGGGCAAGTACGGCGCGATGTTCGTCGCGGAAGAAGAGGGCGCGATCCTCGGATTCGCGTCCGTGGACTTCGACTCCAGCCGCGCCGAGGAGTGCACCATCGGGGCCTGGATCCGGCCAAGCGCGCGCCGGCGCGGGCTCGCCTCGATCCTGTTCGAGGAGGGCCTCGGCTTCGCGGGGGAACAGGGGTATAAGCGCGTGCGCGGCCGCCTGCCCGAGGCGAACGAGGCGGCCCTGTCCTTCCTCTCCACGATTGGCGCGCTGGTCCCGATCATCAACCCTGGCGCGCAGTACGACATGCCCATCTACGAGGTGCGCCGTGACGAGTAACACCACCACCGACGCCGCCGCGGAGTACGCGGCGCGCCGCGCCGAGGACTGGGCAGCGTTTACCGCGAAGTCCGGACCGGGAGCCGACCGCTGGGCCGCCTGGGCGGAACTGTCATACCAGTGGAAGAACGCGGTCGAGTTCCTGCAGCCCGTAGGACTCGACTACCCGTCCTACCTCGAACCCCTCCAGCCGCTGCTCGAGCGCCTGGGGACGATGGAGGAAGTCGACCTGCCGCCCGCGGAGTTCACGCACCTGACCGTGCTGCGGCTGGGGTTCCTGATGTCCTCGGACATCCTGTGGTCGCAGACGGAGTCGTTCTACGTGAACGCCGCGCCACGCATCCATCGCGTGCAGCCGTTTTCGATCCGCATCGGGGGCATCTCCGCCCACGAGGACGTGCTGTATCTCGGTGTGGACGACGGCCACCAGTTCCGCGAGGTGCGGCGGCAGATCCGCCTCGGCGTCATGAAGGCGGCGGAGATGCTGAAGTCCGACCCGGAATGGTCGCCGGAGGCGGACCGCTACATGCCAATCGTGCCCTTCGCCTACTTCACCGGGCGCGGCGACCGTGCGCGGGTCATCGAGGCTGTCGAGCCATACCTGAACACCGAGCTCGGCGAGCACCCGATCACGAAGATCAAGATGGGCCGCGTTGCCAGCGACCCGGACATCCACTACCCGGGCATGGACGTGATCGCGGAAATCGGCCTGCTGGGCCAGGAGTACCGCAAGGGGTACCACAACTGACGACACCAGACCCCGAGGCGCCGCTGCGCAAAGTCCTCATCATCGGCAGCGGCCCGATTGTCATCGGCCAGGCGGCGGAGTTCGACTACGCCGGTACGCAGGCGTGCAAGGCGATGCGCGAGGAAGGCATCGTCTCCGTCCTCGTGAACTCGAACCCGGCCACGATCATGACAGACGAGGATGTCGCCGACATCATCTATATCGAGCCGCTGTCCGTGGAAGTCCTCGAACGGATCATCGAACGGGAGCGGCCGGACGGACTGTTGCCGACGCTCGGCGGCCAGACGGGCCTCAACCTCGCGGTGCAGCTCGCGGAGGCCGGCATCCTCGAGCGGTACGGCGTGCGCATGCTGGGCACGCCGCTGCGCACGATCCGCCTCGCAGAGGACCGCGAGCTGTTCCGCCAGCTGTTGACCGATATTGGCGAACCGACACCGGACAGCGAGATCGTCGAAAGCTGGGAGCAGGCGGTCGCCGCGCGGGAGCGACTCGGGCTGCCCCTGGTCGTGCGGCCGGCATACACTCTCGGCGGCACCGGCGGTGGCATCGCCCATGACGACGAGGAGTACGAGCAGATCGTGCGGGGCGGCCTCGCGGCGTCGCCGATCACGCAGGTGCTGGTGGAGCGATCGCTTCTCGGGTGGAAAGAACTCGAATACGAGGTAATGCGCGACGGCGCGGACACCTGCATCACCATCTGCAACATGGAGAACATGGACCCGATGGGGGTACACACGGGCGACTCGATCGTCGTGGCGCCCTCGCAGACGCTATCGGATCGGGACCACCAGATGCTGCGCAGCAGCGCGCTGAAGATCATCCGCGCACTGGGCATCGAGGGCGGCTGCAACGTCCAGTTCGCGCTCGCGCCGCGGCCGGACATCGTGCCCTGGGCCGGGTCGGACGACGCGACCGTGCCGCCGTACTACGTGATCGAGGTGAATCCGCGCGTGTCGCGTTCCTCGGCGTTGGCCTCGAAGGCGACGGGCTACCCGATCGCGCGCATGGCAGCCAAGATCGCCATCGGCAAGCGGCTGGACGAGATCAAGAATCCGGTCACGCAGCAGACGAGCGCGGCCTTCGAGCCGGCACTCGACTACTGCGTCGTGAAGATTCCGCGCTGGCCATTCGACAAGTTCGCGTTCGGCGACCGCCGTCTCGGGACGCAGATGAAGGCGACCGGCGAGGTGATGGCGGTCGATCGTAGCTTCGAGGCGGCGCTCCAGAAAGCCGTGCGCTCCCTCGAGATCAGCAACCGCTCGATGCTGTACCAGGACCCACGCTGGTCTGAACGGGACATGCTCGAAGAACCGATCGAGGCGACGGACGAACGGCTGTGGAAGCTCCTCGCAGCGCTGCGCCAGGGCGTGACGCCCCTCGTGCTGTCGCGACGCACGGGCATCGACCCGTGGTTCACGGAGCGGCTCGCTCGCATCGTGCAGATGGAGCAGCGGCTGCTGTCCGAGGAGCTGACGCCGTCCTTGCTGGTCGCCGCGAAACGGATGGGGTTCGGCGACGCGCAGATCGGCACGCTCGCTGACCGCCTGCCCGAGCAGGTGCGCCAGATGCGCGAACAACTCGGTCTGCGGCCCGTGTACAAGATGGTCGACACCTGCGCCGCGGAGTTCGAGGCGGCAACGCCGTACTTCTACAGCACGTACGAGGAAGAGAACGACGCCGTCCCCGACCACCACGAGCGTGTGCTCGTGATCGGGTCGGGGCCGATCCGCATCGGCCAGGGCATCGAATTCGACTACGCCTCGGTGCAGGCTGCTCATGCGCTGCAGCAGGCGGGCGTGCGTGCCATCCTCGCGAACTCGAATCCGGAGACCGTATCCACGGATTTCGACACCTCCGACCGCCTGTACTTCGAGCCCCTCGACGAGGAGTCGGTGCGCGACCTGCTCGAGAACGAGGCGGGCGGCGGTGAGGCGCCGGCCTCGATCGTGCAGTTCGGGGGGCAGACGGCCGTGAACATGGCCGGCGTGCTGCAACGTTCGGCGCTGCCGATCGCGGGCTCCTCGGCAGACTCGATCGACCTCGCGGAGGACCGCGGGCGCTTCGAGGGCATTATGTCCGCACTGAACATCCCGCAGCCGCCGGGCTCGGCAGTGCAGACGCTCGCTGAGGCGCTGCCGACGGCCGAGGCTGTCGGCTATCCCGTGCTCGTGCGGCCCTCGTACGTCCTCGGCGGACGGGCGATGGAGGTCGTGCAGGACGCGAACGAGCTGGTGCGCTACTTCCAGGCGGCGCTCGAGGAGCGCAGCGGACCGGTGCTGATCGACAAGTACCTCGAGGGCCTCGAGGTCGAGGTCGACGCGATCTGCGACGGCGAGCAGGTGCTCATCCCGGGCATCATGGAGCACATCGAGCGGGCGGGCGTGCACTCGGGCGACTCGATGGCGGTCTACCCGCCGCAGAACGTCACCGAGGAACAGCGGGCGGCGATCATCGACTACACGACGCGCATGGCGCTCGAGTTGCAGGTGCGCGGCCTGATGAACATCCAGTACGTGATCGCACCAGACGCGGAGCCGGGCGGGCCTGGCGTGTTCGTCATCGAGGCAAACCCGCGCGCCTCGCGGACGGTGCCCTTCATCTCGAAGGTCACGGGCGTGCCCATGGTGAAGCTCGCGGTGAACATCATGCTCGGGCGGTCACTGCGAGAGCAGGGCTACGAGGGCGGGCTGTGGCCCGAGCGCGGCCTGGTGGCCGTGAAGGCGCCGGTATTCTCGATGGCGAAGCTGATCGGCGTCGACACGTACCTCGGACCGGAGATGAAGTCGACTGGCGAGGTGATGGGCGTCGACGTTCGCTTCGAGCCGGCCGTGCTGAAGGCGCTGATTGCCGCCGACCTCGCGGTGCAGCCGGGCACGCCCTTCCTCCTCTCGCTGGCCAATCGGACGAAGCCGGAGGCGGTCCCGCTCATCGAGGCGCTGCATCGCGCCGGCTGCCCGTTGTTCGCGACGGAAGGCACGGCGGCGCTCGTGCGCGGCCTCGGCATCCCGTGCGAAGTGATCCCGAAGCGCCTCGACGAAGGGCACCCAAACGTTGTCGACGTGATCCGCGACGGCACCGTGAAGGCCGTCATCAACACGATCGAGGGCGGACGCGCCTCGCATATCCGCGACGGGTTCCAGATCCGGCGAGCGGCTACCGAGACACGCATTCCCTGCTTCACCTCGATCGACACGGCGAAGGCGGCGATCCGAGCGCTTTCGTCCCCGGGCTCGTACGCGGTGCGCCCGCTGGCGGACTACCGCGAGGGGCGTGTGCTGTGAGGCTGCAGGCGGTCCTCTTCGACCTCGACGGGACGCTCGCGGACTCGGAAGCCCTCATTGCGGACGGCATCCGCCTCGCGCTCAAGGAGCACGGCTACGAGGTGACGTTCCAGCAGGTGATGGACATCCTCGGTCCGCCGATGACCGAGATGGTGCCGGCGCTCGTGGGGCCGGTCGGACCCGAGGAGTACCAGAGCATCCGCGCCGCCTACGTGCGGAACTACCACGAGGTGCAGCTCCCCAACATCCAGCCGTTGCCAGGGGCGCCCGAGCTGCTCGACCGCCTCGAGGCGGCGGGCGTGCCGCTGGCGGTGGTCACCAACAAGATCGAAGAAGGCGCGTACGAGCAGCTGGACGCGATGGGGTGGACGCCCCGATTCGCCGCCGTCATTGGGGCGGACAGCGCGGCGAAACCGAAGCCGTTCCCCGACCCGGCGCGGCTCGCCCTCGAGCGGATCGGCGTGGCCGCCGAGTCGGCGGCGTTTCTCGGCGACACAGGCGCGGACATGGAGTGCTCGAAGTCGGCGGGCATCCCCCTGCGCATCGGAATGGTGCACGCGCGCTCCCCGCAGGCGATGGAGGCGGCCGGGGCGACTCACCTCGCCCGCCACCTCGACGAGGCGGCGGCCGTGCTGTTTGAACACGTCGCTGCCCGCTGATGCGCAGCCTCGACGTCGAGGTCACTGAAAGCGCCCGGCTATACGGCGACACGCACGTCCTGTGGATGACCCGCCCGCCCCACCTCGCAAACGCGACGCCTGGCCAATTTGTAATGGTCTACATCGGCGAACACACCGACCCGCTCCTTGGACGGGCGTTCTCGATCCACCGCACGCGCGAGGGCGAGCAGGGTCCCGAATTCGCGGTCCTGTTCGACGTCGTGGGACGGGGAACGGAGTGGTTGTCGAGACGGGAGCCGGGCGACGCGGTGCGCGTGGTTGGCCCGCTCGGCCGCGGGTTCGAGCCGCGTGAACGGGTTCAGCGCATGCTCCTCGTGGGCGGCGGGATCGGATGCGCGCCGCTGATCTGGCTGGCGGACCGGCTCATCGAGGAAGGCCGCGAGGTCACGCTGCTCCTCGGCGGACGGACGGAGGCACAGATCTTTCCGGCAGCGCAGTTGCCGCCGGCGGTCGAGCTGATCGCGACGACCGAGGACGGCTCGCTGGGCACGCGGGGGCTCGTCACGAAGCCGTTTGAGGAGCTGCTGCCGTGGTCGGACCAGGTCTTCGCGTGCGGTCCGAACCGGATGTTTGAGGCGATGCACGACGTCGCGCGCCGAAGCGGGCTGCGCAAGCCCATCCAGGCGCTTCTCGAGGGCACCATGGCCTGTGGGATGGGAATCTGCTACTCGTGCGCCGTGTTCCCGCGGCGGGGCGGGGTGCGCCTCATCTGCACCGACGGGCCGATGTTCGACCTACGGGACCTATACTGATCGCATGCGGCGGGAACTGGCCTCGACCTACGCGCTGGTGTTTGGGGGCCTCGTCGTCGGGCTGCTGGTGGGCGTGCTTGTCATCGACTACGACCCCGCGATCCTCGGGTGGATCTTCGGCGCCGGTGGCGGGCTCGCGCTGGGCGCGTTCCTGGCGGCGATCGCCAGCAACACTCCGCTGGTTGGGAACCCGGGGACGGGCCAGCGCTACGCCCCGCTCGATGACGACGAGGACTGGCGCGACCGCCGGTAGCGGCGTCGCGACTCGCTCGTCGGACACCGCTTACTTCAGCAGCAAGTGGGTGATCGCGCCGACCTCGACGTAGCGGTCGGCGAGCGCGCGCATTTCCTGCGAGGTGCTGCCGGCGAAGGCGACCACCTCGACACGTACGCCCTTGCTCTGGATCTCCTCGACGACGCGCGCGAAATCGGCATCGCCCGAAACGATAGCAACCACATCGAGGCGATCAGCCATCGTCAGCATATCGACGGCCATCTCGACGTCGAAGTTGCCCTTGATCGAGCCGTCGGCGAAGCGCTTTAGCGGCTTCGTGACGATGCGGTACTCATAGGGCACGAACGGCGCCACGAAGCGCTGCTGCTGCACCGGCTCCATGGGGTTGTCGGAGACGGGGGCGTAGGCAGTCGCGCGTACGACCTCCCGGCCGTCAGAGAGGTAGTCGAGCAGCCGACCCATGTCGATGGGGCGGTCCGTGCCGTAGAGCAGGTTGGGCACATCCACGAAGATGCCGAGCCGCGCGTGCCGCGCGGAGCGCTCGACCTGTTCCCCCAGGGACTGGAGCCGCTCCTGTAGCTCGCTCAGCTTGCGATTCTGCTCGGTGAGAGCCTGCGCGAGTTCGGCGACGCGCTCTGTGAGCTGGCCGTCCGCCTGCACGGCGGCGCCGCGGCGAGTTGCCGTGGTACGAGCGGGTGTGGCTGTGACAGCGCGGTCCTCGGCAGGCTCCGCGGCGCGCGCCTGCCGCTCGCGGGGCGCGCCACTTTCGGACTGCAGCTCGCGGGGCGAGGCGCTTTCGGGTTGCCGTTCGCGCGGCGTCTCAGCGGCCGGACCGAGGGCGGGGCGACCGGGACGGCGGCCGACGATGCGTGGCTCGTCGAGCTGCGGCGTCGCGGCGCGCGGGGCTTCAGTCTCGCTACGAGAGCCACGGCCGCGGCCGCCTCGTGAGCCTCGGCGACGGCGTCCGTCCTCGCCTCGATCGTCTACCTGGCCCTGAGCCTGTTCGTCGACCACTCGCTCGTCCTTCTTCCTGGTTACGCCACCGCGCCGATGTCGGTGGACCAGCGCAAGACCGAGCAACGAGCCGCCACCTGCTCGGCGAGGTGACGGAAGGCTCGCGCCTGCGGCGAATCGGGCGCGCCAGCGACGATGGGGACGCCGGTGTCGGCGCCCTGGCGGACGCCGGCGTCCAGCTCAATCTCGCCGAGGAACTCGATACCCAGCTCGTCGGCCGCTTCCTGCGCGCCACCGCGGCCGAAGATGTCCGACGACATGTTTTCGACGATGCCGAAGATGGGCACGCCCATGCGGTCGAACATGCCGACGGCCTTCGTGGCGTCCTCGACGGACACTTTCTGCGGCATCGAGACGATGACGACGCCGGCGATCTCGGCCTCCTGCGCCA
>JAIBBD010000040.1 GCA_019694855.1 Dehalococcoidia bacterium | reverse complement strand
CGGGCGACAACGTCACCGTCGACATCGAGCTGATCACCCCCGTCGCCGTCGAGGAAGGCCTCCGCTTCGCCATCCGCGAGGGCGGCCGCACCGTCGGCGCTGGCGTCGTCACCAAAATCAACGAGTAAGCGAGACTAGCGGCCGCAATCCGGCTCGCACGAAGGAGGCCACCCCGTGGCCAAGTCACGAGAAGACCGAGAGCACATCACGCTGGCGTGTACTCAGTGTCGGTCGCGGACGTACCATACGGTGAAGAACCGCCGCAACGACACGGAACGTCTCGAGTTGCGGAAGTACTGCCCGCGCTGCCGCGTGCATCAGCCGCACCGCGAAGCGCGCTAAGCGACCAGCGAGGGAGCTGCATCATGGGCCGAGCGGCCCGCAGACAACAGGAACGCGCCGAGCGCCGCCAGCGCACGCAACCCGCGCCGAGGGGCATCCCTGCGGCGACGGCTGCGCCGACGCCGGCTGGCGTCGCGCAGCGCCGGGGCTCGCTGCTCAAGCCTCGCTGGGTGATGGACATCATCAGCGAGCTGCGCAAAGTCACCTGGCCGTCTCGCGCCGAGACGATGCACCTCACGCTCGTCGTGATCGTGGTGTCACTGATCTTCGGCGTGATCCTCGGCGGGGCCGACCTCATCTTCAGCTGGATCGTCGAACAGACGATCCTGCGCTAGGCACCCGCGAGCCCAGGACTCTCCCCGACCATGGTCACGACTGACAACGAACAACTGACCGGCGCACCCCCTCCCGAGGGCGACGACGCCGCGCCCGACGACGGGCGCGCGTGGTACATCGTCCAGACCTACTCGGGCTACGAGAACAAGGTCAAGACGAACCTCGACCAGCGTGTGAAGCACATGGACATGGAAGACAAGATCTTCCAGGTGGTGATTCCGACCGAGGAAGAGATCGAGATCCGCGAGGGTCAGCGCCGCACGGTGTCGCGCAAGCTGTTCCCGGGCTACGTCCTGGTCCAGATGGTCATGGACGACGACTCCTGGTACGTGGTGCGCAACACTCCGGGCGTCACCGGCTTTGCCGGCGGCACGAACGACGAGCGCTCGCGGCCAACTCCCCTCGCTGACGAGGAAGTCGCGCGCATCCTGCGCCAGATGCAGTCGGCCCAGCCACGGATCAACGTGGGCTTCAAGGTGGGCGAGAGCGTGCGCGTCACGGATGGCCCGTTCGTCGACTTCGTCGGCACGGTCGAGGAGATCAACCTCGACAAGGGCAAAGTGCGTGTAATGGTATCGATGTTCGGCCGGGAGACCCCGGTCGAGCTGGACTTCCTGCAGGTCGAGAAGCAATAGCAGGCAACAGGACAACGGTGCCGTCGGCCGGCCGTACGAGGCGGGGCGATTGGCTGAGTGAGCGGTGAGCTGAATGGCGAAAAAGGTACGTGCGGTCGTGACGTTGCAGATTCCGGCGGGGAAGGCCAACCCGGCGCCCCCGGTCGGCACCGCGCTCGGCCCGCACGGCATCAACATCATGGACTTCGTGAAGTCCTACAACGAGCGGACCGCCGGGCAGGACGGGCAGATCATCCCCGCCCAGATCACGATCTTCGAGGACCGGTCCTTCCAGTTCGTCCTCAAGACGCCGCCGGCTTCGGACCTGCTGCGCAAGGCCGCCGGCGTCACCGCCGGCTCCAACAACCAGCTGCGCAACATCGTCGGCCGCGTTTCCCGCGCGCAGATCCGTCAGATTGCGGAGCAGAAGCTGCCCGACCTGAACACCAACGATGTCGAACAGGCCATGAGGAGCATCGAGGGCACCGCGCGCTCGATGGGGATCGAGGTCACCGGATGAAGCAGAGCAAGCGCGTCGTCGAGGCACAGGCCAAGGTCGACAAGTCCCGCACGTACGACCCGAGCGCGGCCCTGACGCTCGTCAAGGAGGCTGCCACCGCAAAGTTCGACGAGACGGTCGAGCTGCACCTCCGCACCGGCCTCGACGGCCGACACGCCGACCAGCAGATTCGCGGCTCGGTCGTGCTGCCGCACGGCCTCGGCAAGATCATGCGCGTGGTCGTGTTCGCCGAGGGCGAAGCCGCCTCGCTGGCCACCCAGGCGGGCGCCGACGAGGTCGGCGGCGACGAGCTCATCCAGCGCGTCGCGGACGGCTTCACGAACTTCGATGTCGCGCTCGCCCAGCGCGAGCTGATGGGCAAAGTCGGACGCCTCGGCCGCGTGCTCGGCCCGCGCGGCCTGATGCCGAACCCACGCAGCGGCACCGTCGTCGAGACGCCGGATATGTCGCGCGCCGTGCGCGAGGCCAAGGCCGGCCGCGTCGAGTTCCGCCTCGACCGCACGAACCTCGTGCATGTCGCGATCGGCAAGGTCTCGTTCGATGAGCAGCGGCTCCTCGACAACCTCGCCGCGCTCGTGAGCGAGATCGTCAAGGCCAAGCCGTCCGCGGCGAAGGGCCAGTACATCCGCGGCGCGACGCTCACGTCGACGATGGGGCCCGGTGTCCCCGTCGAGGTGGCGCCCATGCTGGCGCTCGCCTCGGAAGCATAGGAGACTGAACCGAGCGGCCCACGAGGCCGCAGACCGCCGAAGACCACGGGTCGCCCTCGAAGCGGGCGAGAATGGCAAAGCAGCCGCCCGTGCAGGTGGGGACAGCGCACCGCCCACGACGCACATGCCGCGTCGTGTGTCCGCGCCCTCCCGCCTCGCGGTGCAGGGCGCGTCCTGATCTTCGGGACGTGCTGCAACAGCAGGAGGAGGTGCGTTTGCCGACGCAACGCAAGGTCGACCAGGTCGCGTCGCTGACCGAGCTGCTCAGCTCGGCCGAGATCGCGATTGGCGCCAGCTACCAGGGCATGACCGTGGCTCAGCAGACGCAGCTGCGCCAGGCGCTCGGCGCCGAGGGCGTACAGCTGCGCGTGGTGAAGAACACGCTGCTGCGCCGAGCCGCGGCCGACGCCGGTCGCGAGGTCATCGCCCAGCTCGCCGAGGGCCCCACGGCCGTCGTCGTTTCAAACAGCGACCCGGTCACGGCTGCGCGACTGGTCGCGCAGTTCCGCCGCGAGCACGCGGGCACGCCGTTCGCCGTGCGCAGCGCGGTCATGGGCGACACGCTCTACGACGCCGCCTACGTCGAAGATCTCGCGACGGTGCCACCGCGCGAGGAGTTGATCGCGCGCATCGCCGGCGGCCTCACGAGTAAGATCGCCGAGCTTGCCGGCCTGTTGCAGGCCACGACGCGCGACTTCGCGAGCCTCATCGACGCACGAGCGAAGCAGCTCGAGGCCGAGGCCTAACCAGGGGAACACACGCGGCCATCGTGTCGCGGAGAGGAGTTTGAGGAATGCCGACCAAGGTTGAAGACGCCCTCGAGATCATCAAGGGCATGACCATCATCGAGCTGCGCGACCTGAACAAGGCCATCGAGGAGGAATTCGGCGTCACCGCCGCCGCCCCGATGATGATGGCCGCCGCTCCCGCCGCCGGTGGCGCGGCCCCCGCGGCTGCCGAGGAGGAGAAGACCGAGTTCGACCTCGTCCTCGCCAACTTCGGCGCGAACAAGATCAACGTCATCAAGGCGGTCCGCGAGATCACCTCGCTCGGCCTCAAGGAGGCGAAGGACCTGGTCGAGGCGGCCCCCAAGACCGTCAAGGAGGCCATGCCCAAGGCCGAGGCCGACGCCGCCAAGGCCAAGCTCGAGGAGGCCGGCGCCACCGTCGAGCTGAAGTAGCTGGCGCACCACGCGCGGATGCCGGAATCGCACAATTCCGGCGTCCGCGCATGTTAGGCTCGTTGCATGGAATGCTTCCGATGTGACCAGCCGGCCGTGCAGGAGTGCGCGCGTTGCGGCGCGCTCTATTGCGATGACCATGGCGACACGCTCTGCGAACGGTGCATGGACCCGTTCAACGCGCTGCCGTCCTCGAGGGTCTACCGGGGCTCTCTGCTCGCGCTGCTGATTGCCACCGTCTTTGCCGTCTGGCTCCTCGTGCGTCCGGGCGGCAGCGACGCCGGGACGCCCCCGGCCGGGCTTGTCGGCGTGTTGCCCTCGACGACGCTCACGCCCACGCCGGCCGTGGCAACGATCGCGCCGACTACCGCGCCCACGCAGGCGCCGACCCAGGCACCTCCGCCGGCCGCCACCCCGACGCCGCCCCCCGCAACACCCGCCCCGACACAGGCACCCGCGCCCCGTACGTACCAGGTCGTCAGCGGGGACACGCTCTCTATCATCGCGAACCGGTTCCGGGGCGACCTCGACCAGAACACGTACCTGCAGCGGCTCTACCAGGCCAATAACCTCGGGCCCACGAGCGTCATCACAGTCGGGCAGACCATCAACCTGCCATGACGACGCTCGCAGGTGAGCTGCTCGAGGAGCGGCGCAATCATCGCCGCAGCGTCATCCGCCAGGCGGTCGTGTACACACCGTGCGCGGTGGCCGTCCTCGTGTTGCTCGGCATCTCGCTCTGGAACGTCGCCATCGGTCACTACGGCGCGCTGATCGCGGCGACCGTCTTGGCGCTGATCGCCGTCGCGGTGGTGTATCAGTCCCTCGCGGCGCTGCGCGACCTCGGATCACAGCCGGTCGCGACCACGGGGATGGTCCGGCGGGCGTGGACGAAGGGCATGTTCCTGGGCTTCATCCGCTCGCACTACATCCTGGTGCAGCGGGCGGTCTTCGACATCTCGATCGTCTCCTACACCCAGCTCAATGAGGGCGACGAGGTTGAAGTGCGTCACTGGCCGCACACGAAGACCGTCATTGAGGTGCGCAAGCTCAAGGTCGGGACGCTCGGCGCCGCGCGCGCCGAAGCCACCCGCCGCGCGTTCGAGCCGCAGCCCGAGCCGTACGTTATGCCAGACGCGACCGACATGATGATGAGCAGCCGCTACGGCGGCCTCTGGTGGTTCAAGCTCCGGGATGCGTTCTGGCGACGATGGAGGAAGTAGGCGAACGCCCGCGCTACCAGCTCCGCGTAGCGGAACTCCCGGCCGAGGAACGGCCGCGCGAGCGTCTGCTCCACCTCGGCCCGCACGCCCTCACGACCGCCGAACTCCTCGCGATCCTGCTCCGCACGGGCAGCAGCCGGGAAGGCGTGATCGAAATCGCCTCACGCCTGCTGCGTGACCACGGCGGGTTGCGCGGCCTGGCGGCGGCCGACCTCGCGACGCTCAGCGGCGAGCACGGCATGGGCGACGCCAAGGCAACGACGATCGCGGCCGCCTTCGAACTCGGGCGGCGGCTCGCACTCCTCGGCGACGAAGTGCGCCCCACCATCAACGGGCCCGGCGACATCGCTCGATTGCTGCAGGCGGAGATGGAATTGCTGCAGCAGGAGGAGCTGCGGCTCCTGACCCTCGACACGAAGCACCATGTGCTCGCCAGCACGATGCTCTACCGCGGCTCGGTCAACGCTGCCGGCGGCCGCGTCGCCGAGGTGTTCCGGGAAGCCGTCCGCCGCAACGCGACGGCGATCGCGGTGGCGCACAACCATCCCAGCGGCGACCCCGTACCGAGCCGAGATGACGTCGCCTTCACAAGCGCGCTCGTGCGCGCCGGCGAGCTCATCGAGGTTGAGGTCCTCGACCACATCGTGTTCGGGCGCGGCCGCTATGTCTCGATGCGCCAGCAGCGGCTGGGCTTCAGCTGATTGCGGTCCGGGGTGGGCGCACCGTCATCAGCAGGACGAAGGCCAACAACGCGCATCCCGCGCCAAAGCTGAACGCCGCCTCCGGGCCGACCTCCGTCCAGAGCGCCCCGGCGATCACGCTTGCAGGGAGCGCCGTGACGGCGGTCGCCATGTGGAACCAGCCGAACGAGCGACCTCGCTGCCCGGAAGGCGAGAGGTCGGCGACGAAGGCGCGGCTCATCCCCTCGGTCGCACCGTAGTAGGCCCCGTACCCGAGGATCAGCAGCACGATCGCCGGCCTCGACTCAGCGAAGGCGAGGCCGCCGTAGATCAACGCGTAGACAAGGTAGCCCGCGAGCAGCAGTCGATGCCGCCCCATGCGGTCGGACAGCATCCCCGCCGGCACCGACAGCAACACCTCGACCAGGTTGCGGCCCGCCAGGACGAGCAACAGCGCCACGATGCCGATGCCCACGTCCGCCATCCGCAGCACGAGGAAGGCGTCACTCGAGTTCCCGAGCGCGAAGGCCAACACCACGAGCAGGTAGCGGCGCTCGGCGGGCGAATCGGGCAGGCTGAACAGACGCATGCCTCCCGCGGACGGGGCGGGGGCACGTGGTTCCTCGCGGATGCGGGTGAGGAGGAGGACGCCAAGGATGGCGGGGATTGCCGCAATCAGCACCAGCCGCTGAAACTCGCCGCGCGTCAGGCCATGCTCCGTACCGAGCACGGCGAGCAACAACGCGGCGGCCGACACGCCGAGCACCGCCCCTGCGGTGTCCGCCGCTCGATGCACGCCGAACGCGAGGCCGCGTCGGCCGTGCGCGGCCGCGTCCGCAATCAACGCGTCCCTCGGCGCGGTCCGCACGCCCTTGCCGAGGCGGTCCGTGAAGCGCAGCACGCCGGCGAGCCCCGCCCCGCCGACCAGCGCGAACAGCGGCTTGGTGAGCGCCGAGAGGCCGTAACCACCGATCACGACGGGCAGTCGCCTCGGCAGACGGTCTGAGAGCTGCCCGGCGAACAGCCGGGCGATCGCGGCCGTGCTCTCGCCGACCCCCTCGATGATGCCGACGGTGGCGACCGAAACACCGAGGGTCGCCGTCAGGAAGATGGGGAGCACCGTGAGCGTCATCTCGGAGGAGACGTCTGTCAGGAACGAGGTGATCCCGAGGATCAGGATGGTGGCGCCGCCCGGCCCCAGCGCGCTCCGGGCCCCGCCTGTCCTGGTCACTGGACGCATCGTCATCTCCGTCGCCGCGTCAGCGAGTATGCGCGCGCACAGGGCGCGGTGCCATGCCGCTGTCGCCGCCGCCTGTGGCTGATAGACTCCCGGCAGCACCGAGGCTCGCGAGCGGAGGCCGCATGCACTGGATCGACCTCGTCATCCTCGCCGTCATCGCCTGGACGACCTTCGCCGCCTTCCGCAGCGGCCTGATCCGCGAGGTCATCCCGCTCGCGTCCGTTATCCTCGGCGCGATTCTCGCCAGCAAGTTCTACGACAACCTGGCCGCCGACATCGACTTCATCATCGACGACGAGGCGACCCGTAAGTTCATCGCATTCGTCGCGATCTTCGTCGGCATCGTCGTGGTCGGACACATCGCATCGGTCCTGCTGCGCACGATGGCGACCCTGCTGATGCTCGGGCCGCTGGACCACGTCGGCGGCGCGGTGTTCGGGTTCCTTAAGGGACTGCTGTTCGTCGAGATCCTCGTCTTCGCCGCGACGAGCTTCCCCGTTGCGGGCGGAGTCGAGCGCGCAATGAACGACTCAGCCTTCGCCTCGTTCTTCGTCGAACGGCTGCCCCTGATGAAGTCCCTGATGCCCGGCGAGGTGAAACAGGCGCTCAACACCTTCAAGGACGGCCACCGCCCGGGACAGGGGGCGGATCGGTGAGCGCTGGCCATCTGACGAGGCCGAGACGAATGCGCTAGACTGGCTGTGCACGGCAGGAGCGATGCCAGTGTCAATCGAGCGGCGAGCGCTGGTCCTGAACCAGAACTACGAGCCGCTCAACGTGTGCGGCGCGCGGCGCGCCTTCGTCCTCGTCTACCACGGCAAAGCTGAGCTCATTCACGCCGCTGAGGACGATATCCGAGGCGTTTCCAGCCGCTACCCATTGCCATCGGTGATCCGCCTGCACCAGCCGGTGCGCCGTCCGCGGCCTCGAGTCCGCCTCACCCGCAAAGAGGTGTTCGCGCGGGACCAACAGCGCTGCCAGTACTGCGGCCGTGACGGCGTGGAACTCACGCTCGACCACGTCCTGCCGCGCCACCGGGGCGGGCCACACGAGTGGGAGAACCTCGTGGCCGCCTGCCGGCCCTGCAACCACCGCAAGGGCGGGCGCACCCCGCACGAGGCGCACATGACGCTCCTGCGGCAACCGGTCCGGCCTTCCGCAACGCCGGCGGCGCTGTTCGGGCATTACCTCGAGCGGTACCGCGAGTGGCACCCGTTCGTCATCGGGTGGCTCGACCGCGGCTCGCGAGCCGTGTACGCCGCTTCCTGACGCAGGGCGCCGAGGCTCGCTCCTAGTACTCCCGCCCGGCGCCGTCCGCGATGGTCGCGATGTCGCCCAGATTGAGGTCGTCGCGCACATTGATCAGCGACTGCAGGCAGGCCTGCGCGCTGCCCCATCGCTTGCGGCGCAACGCCCGGCTCGCGATCCCGGAGCGCTGGGCGGCAACCGGGAGGACTTCCTCCACGCGCTTGCGGAGCGCGTCCCACATCTTCGGCGGGTGCGTCACCTCCAGGCGCGCGCACTGGAGCGCGATGAAGTCGTTGCCCAGGCTGCCTTCCTCGTTCCAGTCCGCCGGCGGGTCGCGCAGCAGATCCTTCATCGCCTGATGCCGCTGCTCCTGCTCCCACTCGCGGTCGAGGCCGAGCCCGGTGAGCTGCGCCTCGGCGTCCGGCTCCAGCACCAGCTCACGCAGCGCCGACCGTACCAGGTCGGCGCCCTCAGGCTGTCTCCCCTTCGGCTTGCGCGCGTTGGGGTACCCATCGAGGTCCTGCCGCACGTGCTGCAGCGCGACGCCGAAGATGTGCGGCAGCGCATGCGTGGGGGCGGCGGAGTGCAGCGAGATCGTGACCGCCTTCGAGGACCACTTCACGTTCGATAATCCCTCGCCCTCATAGGGGACCACCTTGAGGTCGCGTTCCGCGGCGGCGAGGCGAGCCTCGATCTCGTGGTACATGCGGTCCAGGCTGTCGCCGATGTCGCGGCCGATGATCTTCATGACTGCCTCCCCTTCGCAGTACGCGTCACGCTCACGGATGGATCGGTATCAGCCGCGACGGTTCAACCAAGTACCAGCGGCTGGCAATGCAGACAGTAGTTGGTCTCGCTGCCGCCGCGGACCTGGCTCTTCACCTCGTTGCCGCAGCGCGGGCAGGGCTCGCCGCCTTTGCGATGCACCCGCAGGTGTGCGCGCCACTCCTCGTTGCTCTGGTACAGCCCCTCGGCGACCTCCGCTTCGAGGATGGGGCGCGCCCACTCCAGCGTCGAGCGCATCGCGCGATACAGACGGCGCAGGTCATCCTCGTCCATCGTGCTGCGGCGGCGGTGCGGATGCAGTTGCGCCTCCCACAGGATCTCGTCGGAATACGCGTTCCCAATGCCCGCGATGAACTTCTGGTTCGTCAGTACGCTCTTGATTTGGCCCGCGTGCCGGCGGATCCGCCGCAGGAACGTCTCCTCGTCCACCTCGAGCGCGTCGGGACCCAGCTCCTCGAATTGCGGGACGGTCATGAGGCTGTCGACGGGCACGAGGTACCAGCGGCCCATCCGGCGGGCGTCCGCGTAGCGGAGTTCATGACCGTCCTCGAAGCGTAGCGTCAGGCAAGTGCCGGCACGTTTCTTCTCGCTCGCCTGGGCCCACTGGAAGCGACCGGTCAGCATCGGGTTCACCACCAGGAGCTGCTCGTCGTCGGTCGCGAACAGCAGGAACTTCCCGTAGCGGCGCAGTGTCACGAACTCATGACCCACGAGCCCCTGGACGCCCTCTGCACCAGTGCGCACGAGCCAGGGCACCGTTAGGTCGACGCCAACAACCGGGTTCTCGCGCAGCCGCGGCTCGAGGAATCCGCGGATCGCTTCGAGGTCAGGGATCTCAGGCACGCGTCCCGAGCCAGCGCGGATACGATCCGAGCACGCGCATCCAGAGCGTCACGCCGCGTGCCTCCTCAATCGCCTCGGCGACCGGCGGGTCGTCCCGATGGCCCAGTAGGTCGACGAGGAACACGTACGTCCCCAGGGCGCGGCGCGTCGGACGGGACTCGATTCGGGTGAGGTTGATGCCCCGCCTCGAGAAGATGCCAAGCACCTCAACGAGCGAGCCGGGGCGGTCGTGGTGCGTGGTGAACGCGATCGAGGTCTTGTCGTTCCCCGTGCGCGCGGCGTCCTCGTGCCCGAGCACGACGAACCGGGTCTCATTGCCCGGTTCATCCGCGATGTCCTCGGCGTAGATGGTGGCCTGATAGAGCTCCGCCGACAGCCGGTTTCCCACCGCAAGCGCGCCGGTCTCCTTCATCGAAGACTCGATGGCGGCGGCCGTCGAGAGCGCGGCGACCGCGCGAGCGTTCGGCGCGAACTCGGCCAGCCGTCGACGACATTGCCCGAGCGCCGAGGGATGCGAGTACACGACGGTTGCCGCCGACACGTCGAGCCCGGGCGGGCCGACCAGGGCGTGATGGATCGCGAGCACTACCTCGCCGCGGACGTGCAGGTGGCCGTCCTCGCGCAGCAGCAAGTCGATCGTCTCGTTGATGCTGCCGTCGATCGCGTTCTCGATGGCGCAGACGGCGGCGTCCGCCTGTCCCGCTTCGACTGCCGCGACCGCCGCGGTCACGGTCGCCACTGGCATCAGCTCGGCATCCGGCGCAAAGGCAAGGGCAGCGGCCTCGGTGTACGTGCCGCGGGGCCCGAGGTGCGCGAGGCGCATCGGGCTAGTCCGCGACTCGCGCGTGCGCGGCATCGCTGACGAGTCGTCGCAGCTCCGGCTCCGTTTCCGATCGGATGACGGCGATCACCTCGTCGCCGGGTTGCAGCACGGTCTCGGCGGTCGGGATCTGCGGCTTCCCCTCGGCGGTCACGACGAGCGAGATGACCGTCTCGGTCGGGAGCGGCAGATCGCGAATGGTTTTGCCCGCCGCCTCGGAGCCCTCGAGGACGTGGAGGTCGACGAGCTGCAGGCCCGAGCCGTGCAGACGCATCAGCGGGATGAGGGTGTGCTCCGGCAGGTCCACCTCGATCTGCGCGAGGATGGCGCCCGGTGCGGAGATCGTGGAGTCGATGCCGAGGAGGTGAAACAGCCGCTCGTTGCGCGGGTTGTTCACGCGCGCGATCGTGCGCTGGACGTGGAACCAGTGCTTCGCCACCTGGCACGCCACGAGGTTCGCGCCGTCGTCGGCAGTCACCGCGATCAGCAGATCTGCCCGCCTCGCGCCCACGCTCTCGAGGAATACCACCTCGGTCCCGTCGCCGTGCACGACGGCCTCGCCCAGTTCTTCGCGCAGCTCCGCAGCCCGATTGCGGTCGCGCTCGACGAGCACGACCTCGTGCAGTCCGCCTTCGATCAGCTCGACCCCGAGCCCGTGCCCGACTTTCCCGGCGCCAACGACGATGATGTACACGTTGCGGCTCCGGCTAGTCCTGCTGGGTCAGTGCGTCGTACGCCATTTCGGCGCCGATGTTGGTGGGGCTGAACGTCCGCAGTCCGAGGTGGCTGAAGATTTCACCCCGGAAGGGGTCATACACGCGCGCGACCACGGTGCGCACGCCGAAGATATGCTTCGCGATCTGGGCAGCCAACAGGTTGCGGTTGTCGCCCTGCGTCAGCGCGAGGAAGGCGTCGGCTTCGCGGATGCCGGCCTGCACCAGGATGTGATCCTCGTAGCCCGACCCGACGACCTTCTCACCTCGAAAGTCCGAGGGCAGACGGCGGAACGAGTACGGGTCCGTGTCGACGATGGTGACGTGCCACGACTCGCGGTCGAGCCGCGCGGCCAGTGTCGATCCGACGCGTCCGCAACCCATGATCACCACGTTCATGCCGTGATGGTATGCCACCGTTCGCGCGCGCGGTACTGGCAGCGGCCCCGCGAGCGGCGGGGTACAATAACGCCACGGACCGAATATGGACGCGGGGAGCGCTATGGCGGGCAGCAACGGCAACACGAACAACGGGCACGGTGCGGAGCAGGGCGAAACCGCGACCTGGACCGTAAAGGCCGGCCTCGCGCAGATGCTCAAGGGCGGCGTGATCATGGACGTGGTCACCGCCGAGCACGCCCGCATCGCTGAGGAGGCCGGCGCCTGCGCCGTCATGGCCCTCGAGCGCGTCCCGAGCGACATTCGCGCCGCGGGCGGCGTCGCCCGCATGAGCCGGGTTGAGCTCATCGAGGAAATCTGCGACTCCGTGACGATCCCGGTCATGGCGAAGGCGCGTATCGGCCACTTCGTAGAGGCCCAGATCCTCCAGGAGATCGGCGTCGACTACATCGACGAGTCCGAGGTCCTGACACCCGCCGATGACCAGCACCACATCGACAAGCACCCATTCAACGTGCCGTTCGTCTGCGGCTGCCGTGACCTCGGCGAGGCGCTGCGCCGCATCGGTGAGGGCGCCGCGATGATCCGCACCAAGGGTGAGGCCGGCACCGGCGACATCGTCGAGGCCGTACGCCACATGCGCGCACTCTGGAGCGGCATTCGCCGCGTGCAGGCCGCCCGCGACGATGAGCTCGCCGCGCTCGCCAAGGAGTACCAGTCCCCGCTGCACCTCATCCAGGAAGTGAAGCGCCTCGGCCGGTTGCCGGTCGTGAACTTCTCCGCCGGTGGCGTCGCCACACCCGCCGACGCGGCGTTGATGATGCAGCTCGGAGCCGACGGCGTGTTCGTCGGCTCCGGCATCTTCAAGTCGGACGACCCCGCGCGCATGGCGTCCGCCATCGTCCGCGCCGTCACGCACTACAACGACCCCACGATGCTCGCGAGCGTGTCGCGCAACATCGGCGAGCCGATGCGCGGCCGCTCTGTCGCCTCCATGCCGGTCGAGGAACAACTCGCCGGCCGGGGCAACTGACACCCCACACGAAGGAGGCCCGACGAACCTCGTGCGTCCCCGCGTTGGCGTCCTCGCGATGCAGGGCGATTTCCGCGAACACGTGGAGCGGCTGCATGCCCTCGGCGTTGAGGCTTGCGAGGTACGGACCGAGGCCGAGCTCGACGAGGTCGACGCGCTGATCATCCCCGGCGGCGAAAGCACGACCATCGCCCGCCTCCTCATCGCCTTCGACCTTCTCGACCCGCTGCGCGCCCGCATCGCGGCGGGGCTCCCCGTATGGGGCACGTGCGCCGGCGCGATCATGCTCGCAAAGCGGGTCCCCGGACTCGACCGTCCGCCCATCGGAGTGATGGACGTGACCGTCGACCGGAACGCCTTCGGCCGCCAGGTCGACTCGTTCGAGGCCGACCTCGACATCGCAGGCATCGAGGGCCCACCGATCCGCGCCGTCTTTATCCGCGCCCCGGTCATCCGCGAGCCCGGTCCTGCCGTCGAGGTGCTGGCAGCCCTTCCCGACGGTCGCATCGTCGCCTGCCGCGAGGGCCGCCTCCTCGCCACCTCGTTCCACCCGGAGCTCACCGACGACTCCCGCCTCCACGAATGGTTCGTCCGCCTTGCCGAGGAGGCGATGGCCAGCAGGGCGCCCGCGTGACCCATCCTCATGCCCCTCGACCGACCGACCTCGTCGCGCTGATCTCCTTCGACGGTGAGGTGTTCGAGAATCAGGCCGTGACCCGCGAGGCACTGGGCAAGCCCTCGTCACCACCGCATGCCCTCGCCGCCACGATTCAGCGCTGGCTCGGGCGCGGTCGCCACGTGTGGATCGATGTCCGCGGCCGTCAGATCCATGGCATCGCCACCGCGCGGCCCCTCGGCTCGGATGAGGCGTGGCAGATCGACACCCTGGTCGATGCCAGCCAGGGTGAAGGCGGCGTGGTCGACGGCCTGCTGGCGCAGGCGACCGAAGGCGCCGTCGAGGCGGGGGTGAGCCGTCTGCTCCTGCGCACCCGCGACGACGCACCCGCACGCGACGAGGCACAGCGCGCTGGCTTCATGCATGCCCTTGACGAGGATTTGTACGTCCTCGACCGCCCCCCCCGTCCGCCGCACGACGCCACCTCCGATGGTGTCCGCGAGGTCGAAGAGGCGGACCTGCACGGCCTCTTCCAGCTGTATAGCCGCACGCTGCCCGCGAGCGCGCGCCAGTTGCTCGGCATGACCTTCGACGAATGGCTGGGGGCGCGCGAGCGCCGCTGGCTCGGCCGTGGCGCTCGCGAGTTCGCGGCTGGCGACGACGGCCGCGTCCGAGCGACCCTCGATGCTTCGGCGCAGGGTCAGTTCAGCCTCCTCATCGAGCCGGGCTGTGAGCGCTACGCCGCGCCGTTGTATGCCGCGGGCCTCGATGCCTTCGAGGACGCCGAGCGAGTGCTCGCCCTGCAACCAGACTGCCTCGGCACGCCCGCCGCGTTCCTGCGCGACCTTGGCTTCGAGCCGCGCGATCGCTACGTGCTGCTCGCGAAACGGCTCGCCCGACCCATCTTCGAGGCAATCCCGAGCGCAGCCGGAAGGACGGTGCCCACTCGTGGCTGAGCCCGCCAGCATTCGTCCCAGCGACGGCCACATGCAGCCGCTGACCGAGGAGCAGCGCAGCGAGATCGAGCTGCTGCTCGCCACGCTGCCCGCCCGCGTCGCGACCGCCGTGCGCACGCATGGCCTCGAAGGGCTACTGGAGATCGTGCTCGACTTCGGCCGCGTGCCGACCGCACGGTACGCCGGCAGCGCGGAGGTCATCCTCGATGAGCGCGAAGTGAGCGAGCAGGACCTCGACCACGTCGTTGCGCAAATCTCGGAGTTCGCGGAGGACAACCGCGCCGGCATCCCGCGCACGTTGCATCGCATCTCCGCGATCCGTAACCGCCGAGGGCGCATCGTGGGCCTCACCTGCCGCGTTGGCCGCAGCGTGAGCGGGTCCGCGAGTGTGATCCGCGACCTCATCGAGACCGGCCGCAGCGTGCTCCTCCTCGGCCCGCCGGGCGTCGGCAAGACCACGATGCTCCGCGAGGCCGCGCGACTCCTTGCCGACGAGCTGCACAAGCGCGTCGTGATTGTCGACACCTCGAACGAGATCGGCGGCGACGGCGACATCCCCCACCACGGCGTGGGACGCGCGCGCCGCATGCAGGTGCCGCGCCCCGAGCTGCAGCACCAGGTCATGATCGAGGCGGTCGAAAACCACATGCCCGAGGTCATCGTCATCGATGAGATCGGCACGGCCCTCGAGGCGCTCGCGGCCCGCACGATCGCCGAGCGCGGCGTCCAGCTCATCGGCACCGCCCACGGCAACGCACTCTCGAACCTCATGCAGAACCCGACACTTTCCGATCTCATCGGCGGCATCGAGTCGGTCACGCTGTCCGACGAGGAGGCGCGCCGCCGCGGCACGCAGAAGACCGTCCTCGAGCGCCGCGCACAGCCGACGTTCGACTCCCTCGTCGAAATCCAGAGCTTCGACCGTGTCGCCGTGCACGAGGACATCGCCTCCACGGTCGACGCGCTGCTGCGCGGCTTCGACGCCGAGGCTGAGATCCGCGTCCTCGACGCCGCCGGGGAGGTCGTCGAGGTGGAACGCGTCCCTCTCGCCGGCCAGGGCGAGGAGCGCTTCGACGACGTCGAGGAGCGAGACCGTCCTCGCCGCATCGTGCCCGCGCCCGGTGGCCCGCAACGCCGCATCCTCCCGTTTGGGATCAGCCGCACACGCCTCGAGGAGGCGATCGCGAACTCGCGGTCGGCCGCGGTCGTCGTCGACAGCATCCAGGACGCCGACGCCGTGATGACGTTGCGCCCGTACTACCGTCGCCGCACCGGCCCGCTCCGGGACGCCGAGGCACGCGGAATCCCGATCTACGTGCTGCGCAACAACACCGTGGGCCAGATCGAGCAGTCGCTGCTCAGCCTGCGCGGCGCCTCAGGCGAGCTCGACCCGATGACCGCCGCGCTGCAGGAGGCCGAGGAGGCCATCGCGGCCGTCTCCTTCGAGGGCAAGTCGGCCGTCGAGCTGGCGCCTCAGAACGCCTACATCCGCCGCCTCCAGCACGAGCTGGCCAGCCGCCACGGCGTCGAGACCTCCTCGCGCGGCCGCGAGCCGTTCCGCCGCGTCCTCGTGGTCGCCTCGAACGGGCGCCAGCTGCGTGAGGACGCCTGGGCCGACGACCTCCGCGCATGACCGCTTCCGGCCGCTTCGTCACCCTCGAGGGCGGAGAGGGCGCCGGCAAGTCCACCCAGCTCGAGGCGCTGGCCGCCCTCGCTCGCGATGCCGGCATCGAGGTCGTCACCTGCCGCGAGCCCGGCGGCACGGTCCTCGGTGAGCGCCTGCGCGCGGCGCTGTTTGACCTCGAACGCGCCCCCGAGCCGCTGGCCGAGCTGCTCGTCTTCAACGCCGCGCGCGCCCAGCTCGTCGCCGAGGTGATCCGTCCCGCGCTCGAGCGCGGCGCCCTCGTGCTTTGCGACCGCTTCACCGACTCGACCGTTGCCTATCAGCACTACGGCCGGGGCCTCCCCCTCGAAACCGTCGAGGCGGTGAACCGCGCCGCCACCGGTGGCCTCGCCCCCGACCTCACACTCCTCTTCGACCTGCCCCCCGAGGCTGGCCGCGCCCGCGGCCAGCACGGGGGCTCGGACTACCTCGAGCGCGAGGCCCTCGCCTTCCACGAGCGCGTGCGCGCCGGCTACCTCGCGCTGGCGAACGCGCAGCCCGCGCGCTGGCTGGTGCTGGACGCGACGCTGCCGATCCCGGAGCTCACGCGGATGGCGTGGGAGCGGACCTCGTCGGACTGACGAGAACAACGCGAATTGAGCCGCTAACAGTCACGATGTTCGAGGCGGTCACATGCCCTGGTGGCGCGAGGACCTCAGTACGTTCGGCCTCGTCATCGCGTTCCTCGCGGTGGTCGGCGGCTGGCTGCTCTCGTTCACCCAGTTCGGCGCGAATCTCATCTTCTTCGGCATGGCGCTCGCCATCGCCTCGGCGGCCCTCTGCCCGACGCGGCGCCGGCTGATGGCCGGAGCCGTCGTGGTGGCGGGCGTCTGGTGGATGACGGGGATCGCTCTGGCGGCCGTGTTCGTTGGCTACGAGGTCGTCCGCGCATGGAGGCCGCCGGCTGACTAGGGAAGTCCTGAGTCACGCGTCACGCAACAAGACGGCGGCCTCACGGCCGCCGTCTGTGCTCGTTTCGGGAGTGCCGAGGGCCTAGTCGAGCCGCTCGAAGATGCTCGCGATGCCCTGGCCGCCGCCAATGCAGAGCGACACCAGGCCGTAGCGGCCGCCGGTGCGCTCCAGCTCGTGCATCATCTTCACGGTGAGGATCGCGCCGCTGGCCCCGACCGGGTGGCCGAGGGCGATCGCGCCGCCGTTCGGGTTCGTCTTCTCCATCGGCAGGCCGAGCGCCGTCGAGCAGGCCGCGGCGACCGCCGCGAACGCCTCGTTCAGCTCGATCGTGTCGATGTCGCTGACGGTCAGGCCGGCCTTCGCCAACGCTTTCTCGATCGCGGGGATCGGGCCCTCGCCCATCGTACGCGGGTCGACGCCCGACTCCGCACGCGCGACGAGACGGAAGCGCGGCTTCAGCCCCAGCTCGCGCGCCTTCGAGGCGGTCGTGACGACGAGCGCCGCGGCGCCGTCGTTGATGCCGGAGGCGTTGCCGGCCGTCACCGCGCCGCCCGGCTTGAACGCCGGCCGCAGCTTGCCCAGGAGCTCCATCGAGGTCGCGCGGGGGTGCTCGTCAGTGTCGAAGGTGATCGTGTCACGGCCCTTCTTCACCTCGAGCGGGAGGATCTGCTCCTTGAAGTAGCCGGCGTCGATGGCGGCGCGGGCGCGCTCCTGCGAGCGCAACGAGTACTCGTCCTGCACCTCGCGGGAGACCTCGTACTTCTCGGCGAGGTTCTCGGCGGTGATGCCCATGTGGATCTTCTCGAACGGGTCGGTCACGAGGTGGACGGTGCCGTCCTCGATCACGTCATGGCCCAGGCGGTAGCCGAAGCGCGCCTTGCGGAGCATGAACGGCATCATCGACATGTTCTCGGTGCCACCGGCGACGACCACCTCGGCGTCGCCGGTCTGGAGCCAGCGCGCAGCCGTGTTGATGGCCTCGAGGCCCGAGCCGCAGATGCGGTTCACGGTGTAGGCGGGCGTCCCGATCGGCATGCCGCCCTTCACGGAGGCGTGACGGGCGATGTACCCGTCCTCGGCCACCTGGCCCACGCAGCCGAGGATGACTTGGTCGACCTGTTCGGGCTGGAGGCCCGCGCGGGCCACCGCCTCGCGGATGACGGCGGCGCCGAGGTCGGACGCGGGCGTCTCGCTGAGCGCGCCGCCCAGCGTCCCGATCGCGGTGCGGACACCGCTGACGATGACGACGTCTTCCATGCGACTCCCGCCTTTCTGGAGTGTTTCAGAGACGATGCCGAGAGAGCCTACCAACAAAGTATATCGCGGGCAAAACGGCACGGCGGGGCGCCCGAGGCCTTCAATTGCCCGGGTGTTCAGCCACCCATACACTGGGCGGCGATGTCACAGCGAACCATAACCGTACGAGTCCCAGCAACCTCCGCCAATCTCGGCCCCGGCTTCGACAGCCTGGGGATCGCCCTCGACTGGACCGCCCACGTGCGGGTCACAGTGAGCGATTCCCCGCTGCCCGCGCCCGAGGGCCCCATCGAACGCATGGCCGTCACCGCGGCCCTCGCGCTCTACCAGCACGCCGCCGTCGCGCCGCCCGCGGGCATCACCGCGAGTTGCGACGGCGACATCCCGGTCGGCCGGGGCATGGGCGTGTCTGCCTTCTCGCGCGTCGCCGGCCTCCTGGCCGCCGACGCCCTCATCAGCGGGGACGGCGAGGGCCACACCCGTGAGGAGCTGTTTCCGCTCGCCTACCAGCTCGAAGGGCACGGCGACAACGTGGCCCCCGCGCTCTTCGGCGGACTCCAGGTCGTCGTCGCCGACGACAATGGGATCGTCCACGCCGGCCTCGAGCCGCCCGCGGACCTCTGCCTCGCGCTCCTCGTCCCCGAGTTCTCGATGCCGACCGAGGAGTCGCGCGCCAAGCTGCCCCAATCCTTCACGCGCAACCAGGCCGTCCACAACATCGGCCGCGCGGCGCTCCTCGTGGCCGCGCTCAGCCAGGGACGGTACGACGTCCTGAACACGGCCACCGAGGACCTGGTGCACCAGCCCGCTCGTGCCACGATCTTCACGGCCATGTACCCGATCTTCCAGGCCGCCCGTGACGCGGGCGCGCACGGCGTCTACCTCTCGGGCGGCGGCTCCACGATCGCCGCGTTCGCGACGGCGGGCGCAGAGGATGTCGCTGGCGCCATGCGCGAGGCGGCCGCCGCGCGCGGCATCGAGGCCTCGACCCGCGTCGTCGGCTTCAGCGCCGCCGGCGCCGAGATCGTCGCCCGCGAGTAGCGCCGCGCCAACGGAGACAGACCCATGGCCCTGGTCGTGCAGAAGTACGGCGGCTCCTCGGTAGCGGACGCCGACAAGATCAAGCGCGTCGCGAGGCGCATCGCAAGCCGCGTCGAGGCAGGGGATCGGGTGGTCGCCGTCGTCTCCGCCATGGGCGACACGACCGACGACCTGATCGAGCTCGCGCAGCAGGTGAGCAGCAAGCCCCACCCGCGCGAGATGGACGTCCTCATGCACACGGG
>JAIBBD010000039.1 GCA_019694855.1 Dehalococcoidia bacterium | reverse complement strand
CGGGCGGCGCGCGCGGCTACCCGCTGGTTCGCCCAGCCGAGGAGGTCCCGAAACGCACGGCCCAGCGCGTGCTCCGGCACCAGCCCCGCCCCCACCTCGTTGCTGACGACGATCAGCGGGCCCGAGCGTGACGCCGCCAGGTCGAGCAGCGCCTCGAGGCGCGCCGAGAGGTCATCGGCCAGCGCAGACACCGCCTGTGGTGGCAGCTCGGGCGGCCCGTCCAGCAGCAGGTTGGTCACCCACAACGAGAGGCAGTCGATCAGGACACAGGCGTCCGACGGCGCTCCGGCGAGGGCCGCCTCCAGCTCGCGCGGCGCTTCGACGGTGCGCCACGCGGCCGGACGCGACGCCCGATGATTCGCGACGCGGTGCACCATCTCGTCATCGAGCGGCTCGAGTGTCGCGATGTAGACGACGGGCCGACCGGTCCGCGTCGCCAGGCGCTCGGCAAAGCGGCTCTTTCCGCTGCGGGCGCCCCCGGTGACGAACCACACCTCACCCACGCGCTGCCACCTCGTGGGGCGCGCGCTCGGGCCAGACCAGCGCCCATACCCGCTCCATGTCGAGGTGCGAGCGCACGTGCTGGGCCAACCGGTCGTAGCCGCGTTCGCGGTCGAAGCTGACGAAGGGCGTCTCGGCGCGGCCGAGCGCCGCGAGCAGCACGTGCCGCAGGGCATCGTTGTGGAAGAGCCCGTGGAGGTAGCACCCGGCCACCGAGCCGTCGGCGCTCACCGCGCCGTCGGGCCGCCCCTCGAGGTCGAGTAGCGGCTCGACGTGGGGCGCGGTCGCCCGGGTCTCGCCCATGTGGATCTCGTAGCCGGTCACTGGCGCATCGACCGCGCCCGCCCACGCCCCGCGTCGGCTCGCGACGCGGCCCTCGACGCGGCGTGTCGTCTTGTCGGCGGCGAAGGTGGTCGCCACCGGCAGCAGTCCCAGGCCGGCGACCTCGCTGCCCGCGGATGCCTCGACGCCCAGCGGGTCGGCGATGCGCTCGCCGAGCATCTGGAAGCCGCCGCAGATGCCGAGGACGGGTATGCCCTCGGCGTGGCGCGCGACGACCGCGTCCGCCAGCCCGCTGCGGCGCAGCAGGTCGAGGTCGGCGATTGTGGCCTTCGTGCCCGGCAGGACGATGAGCTGCGGCCTCCCGAGGTCCTCCGGCCGCGCGACGTAGCGCAGCCGCACGCCGGGCTCCGCCGCGAGCGGGTCGAAGTCATCGAAGTTCGCGATGCGCGGCAGCCGAATCACCGCAATGTCGACCGCGGCGTCCACCGCGGCCGGCGCGCCCTCAGGACGTTCGAGGACGACGGCGTCCTCCTGCGCGACGTCGAGGCCGTCGAGCCAGGGGATGACGCCCAGCACCGGCACGCCGGTCCGCGCCTCGAGGTCCTCGATGGCCGGTGCGAGCAGCGAGGGGTCGCCGCGAAAGCGGTTGATGACGAAGCCGCGTACGAGCGTGCGGTCCTCGGGCTCGAGGAGTGCGAGCGTCCCGTAGAGGTGCGCGAACACACCGCCGCGGTCGATGTCCCCGACGATGAGCACCGGCGCCGCGGCATGCCTCGCCACGCGCATATTCACGATGTCCCCCGCGCGCAGGTTCGTCTCTGCCGGGCTGCCGGCGCCCTCCGCCACCACCAGCTCGTACTCCGCCCGCAGCGTCTCGAGGCCGCGTTCCACGTGCGGCCAGAGGTCGCGCTTGCGCGTGACGAAGTCGGACGACCGCAGCAGGCCGGCGGGCCGCCCCTCGACCACAACCTGGGAGGTACGGTCGCCCTGCGGCTTGAGCAGGACGGGGTTCATCTCCCACCTCGGGGCGAGGCCCGCGGCGGCGGCCTGCTCGGACTGAGCGCGGCCGATCTCGCGGCCGTCCGCGGTGACGTCGGCGTTGTTCGACATGTTCTGCGCCTTGAACGGCGCGACGCGGATGCCGTCCTGGCGCGCGATCCGGCACAACGCTGTTACGAGGACCGACTTGCCCACGGACGAGGCGGTGCCGAGCACCATCAGGACGGGCGCCGTCATGACCCCGCCGGCTCCTCGAGACTGGCGAGGAACGCGGTGGCCAGCCGTCGCGCCGCCGCCTCGACCGGCATGGCCACGCGCACCCACTCCGGCAGCCCAAACGACGCGCAGTCGCGCACCGCGAAGCCTCGATGCAGCAGCCGCCGCCGAACGGCCGCGGCGTCCCCGACCCGCACGAGCAGGAAGTTTGCGCGCGAGGGCGCCACCTCGGGTCCCGCCCCCGCCAGCGTCTGAGCGAGGGACTCGCGGACGCGGGTGACCTCGGCGAGCGCCCGCCGCTGCTGCGGTTCGACCGAGACCATCGCGAGACCGGCCGACAGGGCGGCGGCGCCGATGGCCCACGACGGCTGTGCCGCGGACAGGCGTGCGACGACTTCTGCGCTGGCGACGACGTAGCCCACCCGCAGGCCGGGCGCCGCATGCAGCTTGGTCATCGAGTGCACGACCACGACCGGCAACCCCGCACGCACGAGGTCGTCGGCGTTCCAGGCGCCCTCGACAAACGCATCGTAGGCGACATCGAGGATGAGCGTGCCGCCTCCGAGGCGCGCGACGATCCGCTCGACGTCCGCGCGGCTGAGGTACACACCTGTGGGATTGTTCGGGTTGCAGAGCACGGCCAACGGTGCGGGCGCGACCTCGAGATCCGGGGTGAAGGCGGGGGGCTGTGCGGGATACCCGACGGCATGGCCGCCGGCCGCGGCGATCGCCGCCTCATACTCGCCGAACGTCGGCGGCCAGATCGCGCATGCCTCGCCCGCCGGGAGCAGTGCGCGCACCGCAAGGTGCAGCGCGGCGGTCGCGCCCGCCGTGACGAGGACGTTCGAGGCGTCGAGGCCGTTCGCGCGAGCTAGGGAGTCGCGAAGCGGGGCGGCGTCGGAGGGCGGGTAGCGGCGAATGTCGGCATCCCGGGCCGCGATCAGGACGTCTGGGTGCGCACCGAACGGATTCAGGTTCGCCGACAGGTCGAGGACGTCGATCGGGTCGATGCCGAGGTCACGCAGCTCCTCGGGCTGCAGGCCGCCGTGGGTCACCGGGGTCATGGGCGTGCCTTTCCGACACTCGAACAGAACTGGAGCCCGGCGAGCGCGGCCGCAGCCCCCAGCATCGCGCGGCGCGCCAGCCGCAGCGCGCGGCGGAGGTCGGCAAGCTCCGGTGCGGGGAAGTCCGCGCCGAGGACATAGGCGTCGCGCTTCTCGAGCCGCACGCCGAGCGCACCGGCCATCGCGGACATCGGATGGCCCGCATTCGGGCTCGCCGTCCGCCTTCGGTCGCGACGCCACGCGCGCCATGACCGCCTCAGACCGCCCTCAGTCGCCACGGCGAGCGCGAGTGCGACCGCCGTCAGGCGAGCCGGTACGAGGTTCAGCGCGTCGTCGATGCGCGCCGCGCCCTGCCCGAGCGCTTCGAGTTCGGCCGTGCGGTAGCCCCAGAGTGCGTCGAGGGTATTCGCGGATCGATAGGCGGCCGCGAGCGGCAACCCGCCGACGGCATACGCCACCCACGGGGCGACGATGCCATCGGAGAGGTTCTCGGCGACCGACTCGATGGTGGCGGCGGCCACCTCGGCGGCGTCGAGGCCGCTCGTGTCGCGGCTCACGAGGTGCGTCGCCAACAGCGTGCGCGCCCCCTCGAGGTCCTCAGCGGCGAGCGCCGCCTCCACCTCGGACGCTCGCCCGAGCAGCGTGCGGCTCGACGACATCAGTGAGAGCAGCCCCGCCTCGACCAGCAGGCCGAGGAGCCGGCTGCGGCGTGCCGCGGCGGCCCTCAGCGTCCCGGCAGCGAACGCCGAGGCGAGCGGCAGCCCGAGCGCGACCGCCCACCCGTAGCGACGGCGGCTCGCCTCGGTGGTCGGCGCGCGCCGCCGCAGGACGCGCGCCGAAGCGCCCACCAGTCCCACGGGATGGACGCGGGTCGGGGGGTCCCCCCCGGCCGCATCGAGAGCGACGCCGAGGACGAACGCGGCCGTGCTCACGTGAGGAAGGTGGGGCAGAGCCAGCCGTGCTGGCCCGCCGCGACGAAGGCGAGCAGCACAGCCGCCTGCGAGATCTCGATGCAGGCGCCGAAAGTGTCGCCAGTCACGCCCTCGAGCATGCGCGCCACCGCAGCCGCGACGATGAGGGCGGCGACGGCGGCGACGAGGGGCAGCACGAGGCCCGCCGCGCCGAACAGCGCGAGCGACGCGCCGAACGCAAACGCGGCGGCCACGGGGGCGGCGGACGGCCAGATGCCCTCCTGCAGCGCGTGGCCGATCCCTCGAGGGCGCGCGGGCGGGAAGAGCGCGGCCACGGGCGCGATCGACCACCTCGCGAGGCCGGGCGCCAGCACGATCGCGGCCGAGCGCAGTGGGGGTTCGAGGCTCGCGAGGGCCGACCACTGGACGAGCAGCACCAGCGCGAGCGACATCACGCCGGCGGGCCCGATGTTGCCCTCGCTCATCACGCCGAGGCGCGTCGCGCGGTCGCCCTGTACGGCGAGGCCGTCGGCCGTGTCGGCCACCCCATCGAGGTGCAGGCCGCCCGTCACCAGAGCCAGCGCGACGAGCAGCAGGGCGTCGGCGGGCCCGCCCGGCAGCAGATGTTCGAGTCCGCGGTCGAGCAGCAGCATCAGCACGCCGATGCCAAACCCGACCGCGGGGAACCAGCCGAGCGAAGCGCCAAACGTGCGGTCGTCCCAGCGCTCGACGTGGCGCAACCGCAGCGGCGTCAGGAACTCAACCGCGATGAGCGGGGCCGACCAGGGCACGTGCCGTTCCTTTCGCGGCCTTGGGGCCGAGGCGCCTCCGCCGGCCAGTATCCGGCTACGCCTCCGGCGACACCACTTCGGGGCTCGTCGAAACGCCCGCGTCCTCGAACGTCGCCATCTCGTCGAGGAGGCGGCAGGCGGCGACGCAGAGCGTGATCCCGAGGGCGGCCCCGCTGCCCTCGCCGAGCCGCATGCCGAGGTCGAACAGCGGCTCGAGGCCGAGATGGTCGAGGGTCGTCGTGTGCCCGGCCTCGACGGAGCGGTGGGAGGCGAGGAGGTAGTCACGCACCTCGGGCGCGATGGCGGCGGCGATGAGCGCCGCGGAGCCCGAGATGAAGCCATCGACGACGGCAGGCACACGCGCCGCCGCGGCGCCGAGGTACAGGCCAGCGAGCACACCGATCTCGAATCCTCCAACCGCCGCGAGGACGCCGATGCCGTCCGCCGGGTCCGGCCGGTTCATCTCGAGCGACTCGCGGACCGCGCGCACCTTGAGCTCGTAGCGTTCGTCGTCGATGCCGGTGCCGCGGCCGGTAACGGCGTGCGCCGGGCGGCCCGTGAGTGCCGCGACGACAGCGGCGGCCGCGGTCGTGTTGCCGATACCCATCTCGCCGCAGGCGACGATGTCCACGCCGGATGCGGCCCGCTCGGCGTCAAGGAGCGCGATGCCCTCGGCGACGGCCTGCTCGGCGAGCGCTCGCGGCATGGCGGGCCCGGCCGTGATGTCCTCGGTTCCCGCCCCCAGGCGCAGCCGCACGAGGTCGGGGTGCGCCTCGGTGTCGCTCGCGACCCCGGCATCGACGACCCGCACACGCGCCCCCGCGTGCGCGGCGAGCACGTTGATCGCCGCGCCGCCCGCGAGGAAGTTCGCTACCATCTGCCCGGTCACCTCGGAGGGATAGGCCGACACGCCGCGAGCGGCCACGCCGTGGTCCCCGGCGGCTACTACGACGAGCCGTCGCTCGAGGCGCGGGCGCGACTGGCCGGTGATCCCGGCGATGTGCTCCGCCAGCGCCTCGAGGCGGCCGAGCGAGCCCGGCGGCTTCGTCAGGCGGCCCTGGCGCTCGCGCGCAAGACGCATCGCTTCGCGGTCGAGGGGCCGGATCGCCTCGACGATCGTCCGGATGCGGTCGGCGGGTGAGGCGGGCATCAGAAGTCGATTCCCGGCTGCGCCTTGATGCCGCTCTGGAACGGATGCTTGATCTCGGTCATCTCCGTGACGAGGTCAGCGAACTCGACCAGCCTGGGGTGGGCGTCGCGGCCGGTCATCACGACGTGGATGTTCGCCGGGCGGTCCCGCAGCACCTCGATCACCTCATCGACGTCGAGCCAGCCGTACGTGATCGGGTACGTGATCTCGTCGAGCACGACGAGGTCGAACTGCTCCGAGTAGATCTTCTCCTTCGCGAGGGCCCAGCACTCGTGCGCCAGCGCGATGTCCTTGTCGATGTCCTTCGACAGCCAGGTGAAGCCGTCGCCCAGGGGGATCATCTCGATGCCCATCGCCTCGGCCGCGCGCGTCTCCCCGTAATGCGATGTCTTCGACTTGATGAACTGCAGCCAGCAGATCTTCCAGCCGCGCCCCCAGGCCCGCATCGTGACGCCGAGGGCCGACGTCGTCTTGCCCTTGCCGTTGCCGGTGTAGACGACGACGAGCGGATGGCGCTTGCGGAAGAGCCCCTGCCACTGCGCGGGCGGCTGCATTACGGCATCGGTCTTCGTCTCGAGGCTTTGCGCGAAGCGTTGCGCCGCTCGCGCATGCTCCTCGGGCGTCTCGTCGTCGAGCAGCTGTTCCTCGTCAGGCATCGCTTCGCTCCATGACCGCGGGCACGACGATCGGCGCGCCACTCTGGGGGTGGGGGATGACCATGACACGGTCGCCGTAGACCCGCGCCACGACCTCGGAGGTCACGACGTCGGCGGGCGCGCCGGAGGCGATCACGCGGCCCTCGACGAGCATGACGACGCGATCGCAGTATGCGGCCGCCAGGGTGAGGTCGTGCACGGCAACGAGGACGCCGACGCCGTCCCGGGCCAGCGCGAGCAGCAACTCGAACGCCTCCGCCTGCGCCTGCACGTCGAGGTTCGCGTTCGGCTCATCGAGCAGCAGCAGCCGCGGCTCCTGCGCCAGCGCCCGCGCGAGGAATGCCCGCCGCCGCTGGCCGCCCGACAGCGTGTGCAACGGCCGGCGCGCAAACTCCTCGCAGCCAACACGCCGCATCGCATCGACCGCGACGGCGTAGTCGTGCGGCGACTCACGCGACAGCAGTCCGAGGTGGGGGTTGCGGCCAAGCAGCACCAGCTCCTCGACGAGCATCGTGCCGGGCGCTTCGGGCAGTTGCTGCACGACGGCGACGGCGCGCGCGAGGTCGCGCCGCGTGATGCGCTCGAGGCCGGTCCCTTCGACCTCGAGCGACCCGCCCGAGAGCGGGACGAGGCGGGTCGCCGCGCGCAGGAACGTGCTTTTCCCCGCGCCGTTCGGCCCGAGCAGCCCGACGACCTCGCCCGCGCGCACCTCGAGGTCGACGCCGCGGAGCACGGGCTGTCCGCCGAGCTCGACCGTCACCCCGCGGGCGGCGAGCAGCGGCGTGGCGGCGGCGATGGCGGCCATCAGAAGCCGCCCAACCGGCGCACACGCAACAAGTAGAGGAAGAACGGTCCGCCGACCATCGCGGTCACGATGCCGACCGGCACCTCCTGCGGGCGCAGCAGGGTCCTTGCGAGTACATCGGTGCCGATGAGGAACGACGCGCCGAGGAGCGCGGCCAGCGGCAACAGCCGGCGGTAGTCGCCGCCGAACACCATGCGCGTGACGTGCGGCACGACCAGGCCCACGAACCCGATCACGCCCGCCATCGCCACGGCCGTGGCGGCGATGAGTGAAGCAGCCCCGAGCACAATGAGCTTTGACCTCGTCACGTCGACGCCGAGCTGCGCCGCCTGCTCCTCGTCGAGCTGGAGCACGTTCAGCACGCGCGCGTGCAGCGCGATGACGGCGGCGCCCGCGAGGAGGTAGGGCGTGCCCACCGTGAGGCGCGCCCAGGTCGCGGTGTTGAAGGAGCCGAAGAGGAAGGAGAGGATCGGCTGCGCGCGGTCGCCGCCCGTGAGCAGGATGAACGAGGTGATCGCGCTCGCGACCGACGAGATGGCGACACCCGCCAGGATGAGCGCGGTGTTCGACACCGTGCGCCCGCTCTGCGCGAACCCGTAGGCGAGCAGCACTGCGACCGCGGCTCCGGCGAACGCGAGCAACGGCACCCACCCGAACTCGTACGAGCTGGACTCGAGGGGCGACACGATCGCGATCGACGCCCCGAGCGCGGCGCCCGAGGCCACCCCGATGAGGTACGGGTCGGCGAGTGGGTTGCGGAACACGCCCTGGTACGCCGCCCCGGAGTACGCGAGCGAGGCGCCCACGACGCCCGCCACGAGCAGCCTCGGCAGCCGCACATCGACGACGATCGTCTCCCAGCTCGCCGGCGCGTCGACGGCGATGTGCACGAAGGGCAGCCGGTTCAGCACGAAGGCGACCGCGGTGCCGGCGGGAATCGAGGCGGCCCCCTGCGTGAGCGACAGCACGGCCACCCCGACGAGCAGCAGCGTGCAGACCGCGATCGGCCCGGTCGAGGCCAGCGCCCGGCGGCCTGCGCCGGCCGAGGCCCCGAGGGGCCGCGCCTGCGGCGCCTCGACGCTCACGCGACCCGCCTCGAGGTCACCGGAAGCGGTCCGGGTACAACGCCTTCGCCACGATCTCCATCGCCTCCACGATTCGCGGGCCCGGCCGGCTCGCAAGGTCATCGTCGATGCCGAAGACGCGGCGGTTCTTTACGGCGGAGACGTTCGCCCAACCCGTCCGTGTCAGCACGGTGTCCGCGTTCTGCGCCTGGAACTCGGCATCGGCGAGCAGGATGACCTCGGGGTCGGCGGCGATCACGGCCTCCGCCGTGAGCTGCGGGAACTCCGAGGCTGCCCCTGCCGCGACGTTTTGCGCCTTGAGCAAGCTCAGCATCGAACCGATGAACGTGTCGGGGGAGGCCGTGTACAAGTCGGTCGTCAGCTCGTAGAAGACGCGCGGCCCCTTCGTGACGTCGGTGACCTTCGAGGTCATCGCCGTTACCCGCTGCCGCATGCTCGCCACGAGCTGCGCCGCCTGGTCGTCGTGCCCGGTCAGCTGCCCCAAGAGCGTAATGCTGTCGTAGACGCCGTCGACGGTCGCGGCTTCCTCGAAGTAGAGGACGGTCATCTTCAGGTCGCGGAACTGCTTGACCTGCTCCTCCTGCCGCGTGGCCATGATCACGAGGTCGGGGTTCAGCGCGAGCGCTGCTTCCGGGTCCGGCTTCGAGTAGTCCAGCTTCGCCGTCTTGAGCGCGGCCTCGGGGTAGTTCGAGAACTTGTCGCTGCCGACCACCCGGTCGCCCGCCCCGACGGCGAACAGGATCTCCGTCGCCGCCGGCGACAGCGAGATGATGCGCTTGGGTTGCGCGGGAATCGTGACCTTCGTGTTCGAGGAGTCCGTGATGGTGCGCGGGAACGTCGCCGTACCCGAACCGCCCGAGGACGCCCCGGCCGCCTCGGAGTTGCCATCGTCGTCGCCGCAGGCGACAAGCAACAGGGTCGCCAGCGCGAGCGCGAGCAGCGCCGCCGATGCCGCCCCGAATCGATGTGAGAAGAAACGGTACAAGTGAACCTCCGCACACTCGTGCGAGAGGAGGCCTCGGGCTCCCGAACACACAACGCCCCCTCGAGGTGAGGGGGCGGGCTTCGGGTACGTGGTGCGCGTTGGAAGCGTGCGAGCCACGTGCCGTCACCCCGTCCTCGCGGGTGGACACATGCGCAGGCCGGTACTCTGGCTCGCCGAGTCGAGGCCTGGGCCCCGGTCGGCTCACAGTTGCGGGACAGCGCCGGGCTTGCACCGGACTTCCCCGGTCTCTGCGCGAGACGCGAGGAGCATAAGAAGGGTGGCCGCCCGGCGCAACTCGGAATCGCCGCCGCCGCGGGCAGGCGAGGCGAGATCGATGTGCCTCGAGATGTAAAATTTCCGTCAAGATTGGGTTGACAAGGCAAATCGCCTGAGTATGCTCTTGTTGTCACAATCACGAAGTTATCGTGTACGTGATGAACAACACGAAGTTGCTGGCGCCGGGCGCGGCGCCCTGCCAAATTCTCGCGGGAGCGAGAACCGGGGGAACCACCTTTCTGGGGTGAACTTCAGGCGTACGCCTCGCGCCTGAGCGGGCCCACCTGGTCGGCCCGAACCCGTCAGCTAACCCCGGCGGCAGCAGGAACTAGGCCCTATCCGGAGGGCTCCCGGGCGCACCCCACCCATCGAGGGGGCACGCCGTGATCGTTACCACCCCGCCCAAGCAGTGTCCGCGTTGCCGTGGCCTCATGATCGTTGAGGACGACTGGTACGGGAAGTTCGGCACCTGCATCGCCTGTGGCTATGTCCACGAGACCCAGGTCGCCGACCCGAACGAGATCCTCGAGGAGGAGCGGCTGGCCGCCGGCAAGCAGCGTCGCCGCCAGCCCTCGCACGGCAAGCTCCGCCTGTAGGCGAGGGTCCGGCGCTTCGAGACTCGCGCATCCTCGGCCGGCGTCTACACGCGCCGGCTCGTTCTCGCTACACTGCGCTGACCCGCAGCCGGGCACGCGCCGTGATCGCGTCGGCGGGGAATGCCACTGCTCAGCTGATGAAGGGTGGGTGCCGATGCCATACGTCAGGATTTCCCTCATGCGGCCGAAGCACGGCCGTGAGGACGAGGTGAACGGCCTCATCGACCGCCTCGTCTCCTACTACGAGCAGCAGCCCGGCTACATCACTGGCTACCGCCTGCGCAACATCGACGGTACGGGCCGCGTCGGCCGTCTCGGCGTGTGGGACCGCCACGAGGACGCCGAGCATGCGGCCACCACCGACCACGACCTGGCGCTGCGCTCGCAGCTCAACCTCATCATCGAGGACGAGTCGCACGAGGAGTACTCGTTCGACGGCATCCCGACCAACCCGGGCTAGCCCGGCTGCGCGGCCACAACGAACGAGGGCTCCCGGTGAGCCCTCGTTTCGATCTCCCCCCAATCATCTGGCGCATAGTCCGCCGCCCCGGTTGACGCGGGCGGTCTGCCGCAACGATACTGATAGGCGTTATGCCGAGCCTCGGAGACCGCACCGCATCCTCGCTGGCCGTCCAGGGCTCACGGACGTCGCGTCGCGACGGCCGCCTCGCACTCGTACTCGTACTTACCTAGGCGGCGCCTGCGCTTCGTCGCAGCCGTCGCCGTCCGCCAGACCCGCACTCGCGGGCCTGATTCGTGCCACCCAGCCCATCGAGTAGTGAACAGGACCCCGGCACCATGAGAATGAGCGGCGCAGACATCGTCCTCGAGAGCCTGAAGCGCCTCGGGATCGACACGATCTTCGGCTACCCCGGCGGCGTCGTATTGCCGCTCTACGACCGCTTCCCAGCGCACCCGGAGGTGCGGCACATCCTCGTGCGGCACGAGCAGGGCGGCGGGCACGCCGCCGACGGCTACGCGCGGGCGAAAGGTGCGCTGGGCTGCGCGCTGGCGACGTCCGGTCCCGGCGCCACGAACCTGGTCACGGCGATCACCAACGCGATGATGGACTCCGTCCCCACCCTGTTCATCACGGGCAACGTCGCGAGGAACCTGCTCGGCAAGGACGGCTTCCAGGAGGCCGACATCACCGGCATCACGATGCCCGTAGTCAAGCACAACTACCTCGTCATGCGCGCCGAGGACATCGCGTACACCTTCGCCGAGGCTGCGTACATCGCCACGACGAACCGGCCAGGCCCGGTGCACATCGACATCCCGAAGGATGTCTTCACCGAGGAGGCCGAGTTCATCTGGCCGGAGTCCGTCTCGATCCGCGGCTACGACGCCTTCCCGCCCCTCGACGAGGCGATGCTGCGGCAGGCGGCGAGCTACATCGACGGCGCGGAGCGGCCGATCATCATCGCGGGGCACGGGGTCATCCTGTCGAGCGCCTGGGACGAGCTGAAGACGTTCGCCGAGAAGACCGGCATCCCGGTCCTGAACACGCTGCTCGGCCTCGGGAGCATCTCCACCGATCACGCCCTGGCGTACGGCATGCTCGGCATGCACGGCTCCTACGAGGCGAACCACGCAGCCTCGAACGCGGACGTGATCATCGGCATCGGCAACCGCATGGACGACCGCGCCCTCGGCCGCTTCGCCGACTTCAACCCGACCGCGAAGATCGTGCACATCGACATCGACCCGGCCGAGCACGGAAAGAACATCGAGACACACGCCGCGATCGTCGGCGACGCGAAGCAGGCCCTCGCGGCACTGACCTCGATGGTGCGCCAGAACACTCACGCCGAGTGGCTGCGCTGGATCGACGACCTGCGCGCTGAGCACTCCTTCTCGATGGCGGTGCCCTCCGGCCCTGAGCTGTCGGTGCAGCACGTCCTGAAGCGCATCTCCGAGGTGAATGACGACAGCGTGGTCATCGTGACGGGCGTGGGCCAGCACCAGATGTGGGCGGCCCAGCACCTCAAGTTCACGCACCCGCACCAGCTGATCACCTCGGGCGGCCTCGGCACGATGGGCTTCGAGGTGCCGGCGGCCCTCGGGGCGCAGGTGGCGCGCCCGGACGCGACGGTGTGGTCGATCTGCGGCGACGGCGGCTTCCAGATGACGCTGCAGGAGCTCGCCACGATGGTGGACGAGAACCTGCCCGTGAAGATGGCGATCATGAACAACGGCTACCTCGGCATGGTCCGTCAGTGGCAGGAGCTGTTCTACGCCGACAACTACGTGTCGGTCGCGATGTCGCAGCCGGACTTCGTGAAGCTGGCCGAGGCGTACGGCATCCTCGGCATCCGCGTCGAGTCGAAGGACCAGGTGGACGACGCGATCCGTACGGCGAACGCGCACCCGGGGCCGGTCATCCTCGACTTCCGCGTCGAGGCCGAAGGCAACGTCTGGCCGATGGTGCCCGCGGGCGCCGCGTTGAAAGAAACCGTCGAGGCCCCGGAGCGGCCGCAGGAGGTCGCCCGCTAGGGCGGGACAAGCTCGGACCGAGGAATGAGGACGGCATGAAACACACCGTGATCGCGCTGGTGGAAGACCGGCCCGGCGTGCTCAACCGCTGCGCATCGCTGTTCCGGCGGCGCGGCTTCAACATCGACTCGCTCGCGGTCGGCACGACCGAGGAGCCCGGCATCTCGCGCATGACCATCGTCGTCGAGGATGAAGGCGCGCCGGGCATCGTCGAGCAGGTCGAGAAGCAGCTCTACAAGCTGATCGACGTGATCGACGTGGCGAACCTGACGAGCGCCGAGGCCGTGATGCGCGAGCTCGCGCTGGTGAAGGTGCGCTGCACCTCCGCGCAGCGCCGCGAAGTGCTCGACCTCATCGACATCTTCCGCGGCCACGTCGTCGACGTGTCGCCTGCGCACCTGACGGCGGAGATCGTCGCCGCCGAGGACCGCATGACGGCCTTCATCGAGAACCTGCGCCCCTACGGCATCCTCGAACTGGTGCGTACGGGCCGGATCGCGATGATGCGAGGACCGCAGACGAACGTCGTCCACGAGCTGGAGCCGGACTCCGTGCTCCGCTTCCACACCGAGTCGGGACGCCGCCCCGAGGGCGAGCTGCCCTACGTCAGCGACTAGCACCGAGCACGAGGACGGCCGTACGTGAGCACTGAGCGCGCCACCGGGATCGAGGGTTCCATGACCTCGGTGGGTCGCGCCTCGCGTCGCGCGGCGGTAGCCGTACGCCCCTCGTTGGCCGGCAGTGCATCGCGAGCGGACGCCGAAGGGCGTCCGCTCCGTCTATCCGTGCGCAGCCGGCTCGGCCTCGCGCTTCCCCGGCCCTCCGCCGCCACCTCGATGGCGGACGGGAGGGCACAGCGGCGACGACCGATGACCAGGACGAAACGAGGAATCTGACATGGCCGAGAAGGTCTACATCTTTGACACCACCCTGCGCGACGGCGAGCAGTCCGCCGGCGTGGGCTTCACCATCGAGGACAAGGTCGAGATCGCCCGCCAGCTGGCGAAGATGAACGTCGACATCATCGAGGCGGGCTTCCCATTCTCCTCCCCCGGCGACCTCGAGGCGGTCTCGCTGATCGCCCGCGAGGTGAAGGGCCCGGTCATCGCCGGGCTGGCGCGGGCGAACTTCGACGACGTCGATGCCTGCTGGCAGGCCGTGCAGCGAGCCGAGACGCCGCGCATCCACGTCTTCATTTCGGCGAGCGAGATCCATATGGCGCACGCCCTGCGCAAGAATCGCGAGGACGTCGTCGAGATGGCCCGCGCCGCCGTGCACCGCGCCGCCGGCTACACCTCGGACGTCGAGTTCTCGCCGATGGACGCCACGCGATCGGACCCGCAGTTCGTCTTCGACATCCTGCAGGCCGCGGTCGAGGAGGGCGCAACCACCATCAACATCCCCGACACCGTCGGCTACGCGATCCCGCAGGAGTTCGAGCGCCTCGTGCGCTCGGTCCGCGAGCGGCTGCCGGATCACGTCCGTATTTCGGTGCACTGCCACAACGACCTCGGGATGGCCGTGGCGAACTCACTGGCGGGCGTCCTCGGCGGCGCGCGCCAGGTGGAGGGCGCCATCAACGGCATCGGCGAGCGTGCCGGCAACACCTCCATCGAGGAGGTGATCATGGCGATCAAGACGCGCGGCGACTTCCTGAACATGTACACGGACGTCAACACCCGCGAGATCTACCAGGCGAGCCGCCTCGTCGAGCGCATCTCCGGCATGATGCTGCAGCCGCACAAGGCCATCGTTGGCAAGAACGCCTTCCGCCATTCCTCGGGCATCCACCAGGACGGGGTGCTCAAGCTGCGCGAGACGTTCGAGATCATGGACCCCGCCGACATCGGCGTGCCCGTCGGCGACTCCATCGTGCTGACGAAGGTGTCCGGCCGCCACGGGCTGCGCGCGCGCATCGCGGCGCTGGGCGTCAACCTCGAGGCGGACGAGTTCGAGCGGGTCTACGAGGCGTTCAAGGACCTGGCCGACCGCCGCGACGAGATCGACGACCGCGACCTCGAGGCCATCCTGGCCGAGCAGACCTCGGTGCAGATCTCGGAGCAGTGGACGCTCGACCTGGTGCAGGTGTCGGCGGGCGACCACGCCGCGCCGACGGCAACGGTGCGGCTGATCGGGCCCGACGGAGCGGCGCACCAGGATGCCGCCATCGGCACCGGCCCCGTCGACGCCGTCTACCAGGCGATCAACCGCGTCATGAAGGTGAGCAACGAGCTGACCGAGTTCAGCGTGAAGTCGGTCACCGAAGGCATCGACGCGCAGGGCGAGGTCAGCATCCGCATCGAGGCCGAGGGCGAGACGTACAGCGGCCGCGCCGCCGACACGGACATCCTCGTGGCCAGCGCCCGTGCCTACATGCATGCACTCAACCGCTACCTGAACGTCGTCGCGCGCCGCAAGGCGGAGCTGACCGCCACGCGCTAACCTCGGACGCCACGAGAATGAGTCGCGCACCTGTCGAGGACGAGGGGGAGTGATGGACTACAGCCGGTACCCGACGCTCGAGGTCGAGCGCAACGGGCCAGTGCTCACGGTGCGGATGAACCGGCCGGAGTCGCTGAACGCGATCAACGCCCAGTTGCACACCGACCTCTCCTTCGTCTTCGCGGACATCGCGCAGGACGAAGAGACGAAGGCCGTCATCCTCACGGGCGCCGGCCGCGCCTTCTCGGCGGGCGGCGACATCCAGTGGTTCACGCGCATGACCCCCGATGAGCTCGACACCCTCTTCATCGAGGCGCGCAAGCTCATCGTCGACATGCTCGAGGTGCCGCAGCCGATCATCTCCGTGCTGAACGGCGCCACGATCGGCCTCGGTGCGACGATCGCGCTCATGTGCGACGTCATCTTCATGGACGAGCGTGCGCGCATCGGCGATCCGCACGTGACGATGGGCCTCGTCGCCGGCGACGGCAGCGCCATCATCTGGCCCTGGCTCATCGGCATGGCTCGGGCAAAGCAGTACCTGATGACCGGCGACCTGATCGAGGCTGCCGAGGCGGAGCGCATCGGCCTCGTGAACTTCGTGCGCCCGGCTGACGAGCTGATGCCCGACGCGATGGCGTTCGCGGAGCGCCTCGCGAACGGCCCCACGCGCGCGATCCGCGCGACCAAGCACTCCGTGAACAAGCTGCTGCGCGACAGCGTGAACATCGTGCTCGACACCTCGCTCGCGCTCGAAAAGGAGAGCTTCACGAGCGAGGACCACAAAGAGGGCGTGGCGGCGTTCATCGAGAAGCGCCAGCCGAACTTCCGCGGGCGCTGACGCCACAACAGGGAGGAACGATGACCACTCCAAAGACGCTGTCCGAGAAGATCTGGGAGCAGCACCTCGTCCGCCAGGAGGAGGGGCAGCCCGACCTGCTCTACGTCGACCTCCACCTCGTCCACGAGGTGACGTCGCCGCAGGCCTTCGAGTCGCTCCGCATGAGCGGCCGCAAGGTGCGACGGCCCGACCTCACGATGTCGACGGTCGACCACAACATCCCGACTATCGGACGCGACCTGCCCAACCCCGACCCGCTCTCGCAACAGCAGATCGAGACGCTGCGCACGAACTGCAAAGAGTTCGGCATCCAGCTCTTCGACATGTTCGACCTGCGCCAGGGCATCGTGCACATCATCGGCCCCGAGCAGGGACTGACCCAGCCGGGCATGACCATCGTCTGCGGTGACTCGCACACCTCGACGCACGGCGCGTTCGGCGCGCTCGCCTTCGGCATCGGCACTTCCGAGGTCGAGCACGTGCTGGCGACGCAGACGCTGCTGCAGGCGCGGCCCAAGACGATGTCGATCGAGGTGAACGGCGAGCTCAGCTTCGGCGTCACCGCGAAGGACGTCATCCTCGCGATCATCCGGAAGATCGGCGTGGACGGCGGCGTCGGCCACGTCATCGAGTACCGCGGCGACGTCATCCGCAACCTCTCAATGGAGGGACGGATGACGATCTGCAACATGTCGATCGAGGGCGGGGCACGCGCTGGCCTCGTCGCCCCGGACGAGACCACCTTCGCCTACATGCAGGGTCGCCCCTACGTGCCGAAGGGCGAGGACTGGGATCGTGCCGTCGAGGCGTGGCGCAAGCTTCCCACCGACGAGGGCGCGAAGTTCGACACCTACGTCACCCTCGACGGGGCGGCCATCGAGCCGCACGTCACCTGGGGCACGACGCCCGCGCAGAGCGTCCCGGTGAGCGGCCGCGTGCCGAGCCCGGAAGACGCAGCGACCGCCTCGGCGCGGGAGACGGCGGAGCGCTCGCTCACCTACATGGACCTGAAGGCCGGCACACGCATCCAGGACATCGCCATCGACCGCGTGTTCCTCGGCTCCTGCACGAACGGGCGCATCGAGGACCTGCGGGCGGCGGCGAAGGTCGTCTCCGGCAAGCACGTCGCGAGCACGGTGCGCGCAATGGTGGTGCCGGGCTCCGGCCTCGTGAAGGCGCAGGCGGAGCGCGAGGGCCTCGACCAGATCTTCAAGGATGCGGGCTTCGAATGGCGCGACGCGGGCTGCTCGATGTGCCTGGGCATGAACCCGGACATCCTCATGCCGGGCGAGCGCTGCGCCTCCACCTCGAACCGCAACTTCGAGGGACGCCAGGGCGCGGGTGGCCGCACCCACCTCGTCAGCCCGGAGATGGCGGCTGCCGCCGCCGTCGCGGGCCACTTCGTCGACATCCGGGAGGTGCTGTAATGCAGCCGGTCAAGGACATCACGGGCAACGCGATCCCGCTCAACCGCGCGGACGTGGACACCGACCAGATCATGCCGAAGCAGTTCCTGAAGCGCATCGAGCGCAGCGGGTTCGGCCCCTTCACCTTCTTCGACTGGCGCAAGGATCCAAACTTCGTCCTCAACAATGCCGCCTACGAGGGCGCACCCATCCTCGTCGCGGGGCCCAACTTCGGCTGCGGCTCCTCGCGTGAGCACGCTCCCTGGGGCCTCGAGGACATGGGCATCCAGGCGATCGTCGCTCCCTCCTTCGCGGACATCTTCCGCAACAACTGCGCGAAGATCGGCCTGCTGACCGTCGTGCTCCCGCAGGAGGACGTCGACTACCTGATCGCCCGCGCCGAGGAGCTTCCCGCGCAGCGCATCAAGGTCAGCCTGGCGCAGCAGACCGTCTCCATCGAGGGCACCGACTGGGCGCGTCACTTCGACGTTGACCCCTTCGTGAAGCACTGCCTCCTCGAGGGTCTCGACGACATCGGCTTGACGCTGCAGCACGACGAGGACATCGCGAAGTTCGAGTCGACGCGCTCACCGCTGCTGCCGACGACCTCGACGGCCGCCTAGCAGCGCTCCGAGGTTCGGCCGCGTGCCGGCCTCGACGAATCCGCTCACCTCGGAACTCCGCTCGCGTCTGCGGGCGGAGTTTCCGTTTCTGCGCGCCCGCGATCTCGCCGCGGCTGAACGCGTCGGCGAGGGCTGGTGTACGACCGCCTACCGCGTCGGCAATCTCGCCGTCCGCGTGCCGAAGTCCGAGACCTGCGCCGCCCCGCTCGCGCTCGAGCCGCGGCTCGTCCCGGCCCTCGAGGCGGCGGGCGTACCCTTTGTCCCCCGTGGCATGCGTGCCGCCCTCGACGCGGAGGGACGGCTGCTCGCGACGGCGCATGAGTATGTCGCCGGCGAGCCGGCGCGCCACGTCCGCCCGCTGCCTCGAGGCGCGGCCCGCGACGCGCTCGCGCGCGACCTCGGGCGCTTCCTCGGGAGGCTGCACGGGTTCCCGGTCACCGACGCCAGACGCCTTGGCGTTCCCGAACGCGACCTGTGGCCCGACCAGTACGTCCCCCTCATCGCGGCGGCGCGCCCCCACCTCGGAGCCCGTACCCGCCAGTGGCTCGACGGACTGTGCGCCGCCTTCCTCGATGCGGGTGGTTCCTCGGGTGCGCCACGCGTGGTCGTGCACGGCGACGTCGACGGCCGCAACGTGCTCCTCGATGACGGCGGCAAGCTGAGCGGCGTCATCGACTACAGCGACGCGATGCTGGCCGACCCCGCGCTCGACTTCGCCTGCATCCTCAACGACTGGTCTTGGGCCTTCCTCGAACGTGTGCTCGCGCACTACCCGATCGAGGTGGACGCGGACCTTCGCCGCCGCACGGCCTTCTACATCACCATCGGCCCGCTCTTCGAGGTGCGCCAGGGCGTCGCCACCGGCGACCTCGTGATGCTGCGCCGAGGCCGGGCCGCGCTCGCGCGGCGCGCCGCCGCGGGCCGCGGAGTGGAGCCATCGCCGCGAGGGCCGTAGGATCCCCTCGCGTTCAGAGAGGAACCGACGTGGGTCACTACAACATCCTCGTGCTGCCCGGCGACGGCATCGGCCCCGAAGTCACCGCCGAGGGCGTGCGGGCCCTCGAGGCCATCGGCCGGAAGTTCGGCCACACGTTCTCGATGAGCGAAGACCTCGTGGGCGGCGCTTCCATCGACGCCCACGGCACCGCCCTCCGCCAGGAGACCATCGACGCCGCAAAGGCCTCGGACGCCGTGCTCTGGGGCGCGGTCGGCGGCCCGAAGTGGGACGACCCCCGCGCGGCCGTGCGACCCGAGCAGGGCATCCTCGGTATCCGCTCCGCCCTCGGGCTGTGGGC
>JAIBBD010000113.1 GCA_019694855.1 Dehalococcoidia bacterium | reverse complement strand
ATCGCGACCGCGCTGCTGACCCGGTCGCTCACGCGGCTGGCGCTCGGCCCGCTCGACCGGCTGCGCGACACGGCCGCGGAGCTCGCCGAGACGGCCGACCTCTCGGTGCGCGTGCCCGCGGGCGAGGGGCCCGAGGAGGTCGACGCGCTCGCCGGCGACATGAACGCGATGCTCGAGCGCCTCGAGACGACCGCCGACGGCCGCGAGGCCGCGCTCGCCAGCGCGCGGCGCTTCGCCGCGGACGCCGGCCACGAGCTGCGCACCCCGCTCACCAGCCTGCACGCGAACCTCGCGACCGGCGCGACGGACGCGGCAGAGCGCGACGCCGAGCGCCTGACCGCGCTCGTGGACCAGCTCCAGCAGCTCGCGCGCGGCGAGGCCGGGCCGCCGGCGCACACCGAGGACGTGGACCTGGGTGAGCTGGCCGACAGCGCGGTGCTGACCGCGCGCCAGCGCCACCCGGAGCTCACGGCGACGCTCGACGCGCCGGACCGCGGGCCGACCCTGCGCGGCGAGGCGGCCAGCCTGCGGATGCTGCTCGACAACCTGCTCGAGAACGCGGCGCGGCACGGGCGGCCGGGCGGGACGGTGGCCGTCACGGTCACCCCGCTCGATGGGCGCGGCGCCGAGCTGCTCGTCGACGACGACGGGCCCGGCATCCCCGCGGACGAGCGCGAGCGGGTGCTCGAGCGCTTCGCCCGCGGCACCGGAGCGCGCGGCAGCGGGACGGGCCTCGGCCTCTCGATCGCGGCCGCGCAGGCCGCGCGGCACGCCGGCCACCTCACGCTCGAGGATGCACCGCTCGGCGGGCTGCGGGTGCGAGTGGTGTTGCCCGGGCTGCCGCAGCCGGTCGCCTAGCCCGGGCGCGGCGGTGATCCTCAGCCCGGGATGCAGGCCACCGTCGCCTGGAACGTGAACCTGCTGCGGGACCAGTTCGTCATCACGACGCTTCCGATCGCGGCAACGCCGGGAAGCGACGCGCTCATCCCGGAGTAGTGAGGGCTTGCCGTGTCGATGACGAACTGCGGAGTTCCCTGACTGGGCCCCCAGCCCAGGTTGCTGGGGCACTTCACCTTCGACGACTTGGATGCCAGGAGTCCGAGCGTGACGGTGGGCGTGCTCACGTTCACGCATGCGCCGGGGCTCGGGGCGAAGACGGCACAGGCGTCGCTGCCACGAGGGGGAACGAACGGGTTGATGGCCTGCTGGAGGCCCGTCGCCAGCGACTGGGACACGTCGGAGGGCTGAACGGCGGCGGGTGCCAGTTCCGAGCCCCGGACGGCGTCCGGCGCGATCTCCCGGGACGTGACGCTGCCGGCAGGCAACTCGATCGCCGCGTAGCCGGCACCACCGAGCGCGACGAACAGCGCGATCGTCGCCACGACGTTGGCGTACGTCAGCCTGGGCCGAAATCTGTTCATGAGCGCGTTCCTCCGTTGAACCGAAAGCCGACCCTACTCGGCAGCGCCGCGCCACTTCGACGACCAGGGCTGCGTTCCACGTAGCCTGGCGGCGGTGGATCTTCTCCGGCGCATCGTCTCCCGCGAGGGGGAGTTCCTGCTCTTCGCCTTGACTCCGCCGCGGGCGTCGACCGGTCCGGAGCAGGCCCAGGAGATCGCCGACGTCACCCTCGAGCGTCTCGAGCGCCTCGGAGTGGACGGGCTGATCCTCTACGACATCGACGACGAGTCCGACCGCAACCCCGACGAGCGGCCGTTCCCGTTCCTGCCGACGATGGACCCGGCCGACTATCTGGATCGGCACCTCCAGCGCTGGGACGCCCCGGTCATCGTGTACCGCGCGACCTCCAAGTACCCCGAGCGGGACCTCCGTGACTGGATGCGGGCCCAGAACACCGCGAGGCGGATGGCGGTCTTCGTCGGAGCCTCCTCGCAGGAGCGGCCGGTGGCCACGACGCTGCGCCGGGCTCAGCAGCTGCGCACCGAAGTCAACCCGGACCTCCTCCTGGGGGGCGTTGCGATCCCGGAACGGCACACGCGCAAAGGCGACGAGCACCTCCGTCTGGTCGCCAAGCAGGAGGCCGGGTGCTCGTACTTCGTCACCCAGATCGTCTACGACGTCAACGCGGCCAAGAACCTGGTGTCCGACTACGCCTACGAGTGCCGCGACCGCGGGATCGATCCGGTCCCGATGGTGTTCACCCTGTCGGTCTGCGGCTCGATGAAGACCCTGGAGTTCCTCCGGTGGCTCGGCATCGACGTTCCGCGCTGGATCGAGAACGACCTGCGCCACGCCCACGACACACTCGACGCGTCGGTCGAGCATGCCGAGGCGACCGCGCTGGAGCTGATGGCCTTCTGCCGTCGCCTGGGCGTCCCGTTCGGCATCAGCGTCGAATCCGTCTCGATCCGCAAGCAGGAGATCGAGGCGAGCGTGCGGCTGGCGGACCGGCTCGGCACCGCGCTCGCGCGCTGAGGCTCGCCTACCCCTTGGCGCGCTTCTCGAGCTCGCGGCCGAACGCGTGCTCGATCTCGTGCGTCATCCGCTGGTGGAAGAGGGCGAGGAACGTCTCGCTGACCAGCGGGCGCAGGCGCTCGAGCGTCTCCTGGACCTCGGGCCAGTCCGCCGCCGGGCGGCCGGCCTGGTCGAACGGTCGCCAGATCTGGTCGACGAACAGCTTCACGAACGTCCGGCTGACGCTGTCGGCGTTCTTCGTGACCCGCTCGACCAGGTCCAGCGCGTCGCCGACCGGCACGCCGAGCGCGACGACCGCCTCGCCCGAGCGCAGGATCGTCGGGCTCGGCACTTCGTAGCGGCCCTCCCCGAGCGGGACGAGCAGGCCGAGGCGCTCGGCCCGCTGAAGCGTCTTGCGGGTGCCGCCGAAGCGCTCGGTCAGCTCGGCGAGCTCGACGATCTCCGGCTGCTCGGTCTCGAACGGCGCCAGCAGGGTGCGGGCGAAGCCGAGCACGTCCTCCGCCGAGCCACCGGAGCGGTCGAGGAGGTGCTTGATCGCGGCGAGGTTGTAGCCGTTCCCCTGGAGCTCCTGGATCAGGCGCAGCCGCGCCGCGTGCTCGGGGCCGTAGTACCCGGTGCGGGCCCGGACCTCGGGTGGGGGGAGCAGGCCGCGCGACTGGTGCGCGCGGATGTTGCGGACCGTCATCCCGGTCTCGCGGGCGAGCTCGTCGATCGTCATCGACGCCGCCTCGGGGGAATGCGCCATGCCCCGATGCTACGCCAACCAATGTGACACGAGATGATGTAGCATCGAGTCATGACGACGACCGCGACCGTGCGCCTCCACGGCCACGACGTCCGCTACCGGGTCCTCGGCGAGGGCCCGCCGCTGGTCCTGCTGCACGGGATCACCTCGAGCTCGCGCGCCTGGAGCGAGGTCCTGCCCGGGCTCGCCGAGCGCCACACCGTCATCGCGCCGGACCTCCTGGGTCACGGCGAGTCCGCCAAGCCGATGGGGGACTACTCGCTCGGCGCCTACGCGAGCGGAGTGCGCGACCTGCTCGTCGCGCTGGGGATCGAGCGCGCGACCGTCGTCGGGCACTCGCTCGGCGGCGGGATCGCGATGCAGCTCGCCTATCAGTTCCCCGAGCGGGTCGAGCGTCTCGCCCTCGTGGCCAGCGGCGGGCTCGGCCGCTCCGTGCATCCGATGCTGCGCGCCGCGACGCTCCCGGGCTCGGAGGTGTTCCTGGCGCTGGCCGTCCGGCCGCGGGTCGTCGAGGCGGGCGCGGCGGCGGGCCGCCTGCTCGGGCGGGCCGGGCTGCGGCCGAGCGCCGACGTGCTGGGCGTCGCCGAGGGCCTCGGCTCGCTCGCCGACGACGGGGCGATGCGCGCGTTC
>JAIBBD010000038.1 GCA_019694855.1 Dehalococcoidia bacterium | reverse complement strand
GTTCCTGTAGAGCATCGGCGACTCGGGACCCTGCCGCTGGTGAACTCACCGATCAAGCTCTCGCGCACTCCCGCGGGCATACGGGGCAGCTCGCCCGACATGGGCGAGCACAGCCGGGCGATCCTGCACGACCGGCTGGGACTCAGTGACGAGGAAATCGATGCGCTCACGGCACGTGAGGTGGTCTGGGAGGAGCGGCCGCCGGTCGAGCTCGGCTGAGCGCTACCCCTCGGTCCGCGGCGCGCGGGAAATGAGGACCGAGCACGCGGCCCGCTCGAGGACCTGGCGGGGGATCCCTCCCATGCCGCGCGTCTCCTCATCAGGCGAATGGATGCCTCGCGCCCCGATGACCACCAGGTCGGCGGCCATTTCGCGAGCTGCCTGGAGGATGGCACTGCCGGGATGCCCCTCGCCGATATGCGTGCTAGCCGTCCAACCAGCCGCCCGTAGCCGGCGTACCGCCGCCTGGGCGTGGCGCCGGGCGCTCGTCTTGCGCCAGCGGTCGGCCTCCGCGACGGTATCTGGTGCCCATCCCGGCGGCGCGTCGAGGGGTGGCATGACCGGCTCGGCCACGGTCGTAACGACCGCTTCCATGCCCTTCGTTGGCGCGAGGGACGACAGCAGTGCGAGGCCCGCCTCGGCGTCGACAGACCCGTCGTAGGCAAGCAACACACGCGCGGGCCGTTTGCGGCCACGTACGACCAACACCGAGCAGTCCGCGTTTGTCGCCACCTGCTGCGAGACAGACCCCAGAAGGATTTCGGACGCCGGCGTGTGGCCCCGCGCGCCGGTAATGATGAGGTCGGCGCGCTCGTCGCGAGCCAGGAGGATGAGCTCCGGAGGAGCCGATCCGAGGCGTACCGCGCTGCTGACGATGGCGCGCGACTTGGCGAGCAGCCCGACCTGGCGCACCACGAGGTCCGTTACCTCGCTGGCGACACGGTCGCGGTAGCCCGGCACCAGGTGCCAGAGCAGCATCGAGGGGTCGGGTCGGGCGGCGGACAGCAGCGGCGCCGGCGCCACCGCAGTCACGATGACCTCGTTGTCCCTGCGATTGAAGAGGCCGTTCAGATAGGGCAACGCGCCCTCAGAGCCGGCCGATCCATCCGTCGCCCACACGATCTTCATCGCGTCCACTATAGGGAGAATCCTCGAACGGGCGAGAGAGGGGCCGCCGCCGTTCCCCCTCTTGCGAGTTTGTGACGAAACGCGCAATATGGCCGCTCATCCTGATCCCCAAGGGAATCAGGATCGCGTATGATCGTCGTTCACTTCTCGGCGATGAACTCCACATCGACGATCTGAACCGTCAACGCGGGCCACCGAGGACAGCGGTACATCGGCGGAGCGGCGCCGATACCGCAGCGGAGTCGTCATCGGTGGCAGGGGGAGGGAGCGAGATGGGCGCGCCCGGATTGCCACAGGCTCAGGGCCTGTACGACCCGATCCACGAGCACGACAGCTGCGGGGTCGGGTTCATCGTCCACCTCAAGGGTAAGCGGTCGCACCAGATCGTCCGCGAGGGCCTCACCGCGCTCGAAAACCTCAACCATCGAGGCGCCTGCGGCTGCGAGGTCAACACCGGCGACGGCGCGGGCATCCTCATCCAGGTCCCCGACGAGTTCTTCCGCCACGAGTGTGCGCACCTCGGCATTCGCCTTCCGGAGGCGGGCCACTACGGCGTCGGCCTCTTGTTCGCCTCGAGGAACGAGCACGCTCGCCACGAGGCCATGAACCTCTTCGCCTCGATCGTCGAAGAAGAGGGGCAGCACCTGCTCGGCTGGCGCGACGTCCCGACCGACGCGAAGGCTGCCGACGTCGGCCCGAGCGCGCTCGCCGTCGAGCCCGCGATGCTGCACGTCTTCATTGGCCGCGGCGCGGACCTTCCTGATGACGATGCCTTCGAGCGCCGCCTCTACGTCATCCGCAAGCGCTTCGAGAAAGCCATCGAGCGTTCTGACGTCCACGACGCGCCGTACTTCTACTTCCCGAGCCTTTCTTCGCGCACCCTCGTCTACAAAGGCATGCTCACCGCGACACAGCTCTCGAGCTACTTTCCGGACCTTGCCGACCCGCGCATGGTCAGCGCCCTCGCGATGTTCCACTCCCGTTTCAGCACGAACACCTTCCCGAGCTGGAAGCTCGCTCACCCGTACCGAATGATCTCCCACAACGGTGAGATCAATACCCTTCGCGGCAACCGCAACTGGATGGCCGCCCGTGAGGCCTTGTTCGACTCTCCGCTCTTCGATGAGGTTGGCAAGATCGCGCCGGTCATCGACGAGGCGGGCAGCGACACCGCCTCCCTCGACAACGCCCTCGAACTGCTCTTCCAAAGCGGGCGTCCGCTCGCGCACTCGATGATGATGCTCATCCCCGAGGCGTGGAGTGGCCACGAGTCCATGCCCGCCGAGAAGCAGGCGTTCTACGAGTACCACAGTACGGTGATGGAGCCATGGGACGGCCCTGCCTCCGTCGCCTTCACGGACGGCCGCTCCATCGGCGCCGTCCTCGACCGCAACGGCCTTCGTCCGTCTCGCTTCTACGTGACGAAGGACGACCTCGTGATCATGGCATCCGAGGTCGGCGTCCTGCCCATCGAACCTGAGCGTGTGCTCACCAAGGGCCGCCTGCAGCCGGGCAAGATGTTCCTCGTCAGCCTTGACGAGGGCCGCATTATCGATGACACCGAGCTCAAAATGGGCCTCGCATCGCAGCGGCCGTACGCTGACTGGCTCAACGAGCACCTGCACCCGCTGTCCACGCTCCCTGCGGGCGAGGCGGCACCCGGTCTTGGCGGCGACGACCTCCTCAAACATCAGATGGCCTTCGGCTACACCATCGAGGACCTCAAGTACATCCTCGGCCCCATGGTGACGAACTCCGAGGAAGCCATCGGCTCGATGGGCACCGACACGCCCCTCGCCGTGCTCTCGAATCGCGCGCAGCCGCTCTACAATTACTTCCAGCAGCTGTTCGCCCAGGTCACTAACCCGCCGCTCGACGCCATCCGCGAGGAGCTGGTCACCTCGGTCGATACCCTGATCGGCCCCGAGGGCAACCTCCTCGACACGGGCCTCTCAGACATCCACCTCGTGAAGCTCGAGTCGCCCTTCATCGACAACGAGGACCTCGCGAGGATCAAAGCGCTCGCCGATGACCCGCGCTTCCGCACGCGCGAGCTGTCCACGCTCTTCTCGGTCGAAGACGGCCCGCGCGGGATGGAAGAGGCTATCGAGGCACTCTTCGAACGCGCCGACGAGGCCATCGAGGCCGGCTCGAAGATCCTTGTGCTATCCGACCGCGGCGTCGACACGGAGCAGGCGGCGATTCCCGCGCTGCTCGCGGTGTCCGGCCTCCATAACCACCTCGTGCGTCAGAAGAAGCGCACGCAGGTCGGCCTCGTCCTCGAAACCGGCGAGCCCCGCGAGGTGCACCACTTTGCGCTCCTCGTCGGCTACGGCGCCGGCGCGGTCAACCCGTACCTCGCCCTCGACAGCCTGTCCCGGCTGCAGGAGGACGGCTACGTCGACCCCGCCCTCGACGTCCACGAGGCGCACAAGCACTACCTGAAGGCGCTCAAGAAGGGCGTCGTGAAGGTGATGTCCAAGATGGGCATCTCCACCGTCCAGTCTTACCGCGGGGCGCAGATCTTCGAGGCGATCGGCCTCTCCCAGGAGTTCGTCGACCGCTACTTTACGAAGACGGTGTCACGCATCGAAGGCGTCGGCCTCGAGCAGATCGCCGAGGAGACGCTGACCCACCACGAGCATGCCTTCCCGAGGCGCGACGGCGGCCTCCACGAGCTCAACTGGGGCGGCCAGTACCAGTGGCGCCGTGACGGTGAGTTCCACCTCTTCAACCCCGACACCGTGTTCCGCCTCCAGCACGCCACGCGCACGGGCCGCTCGGAGATCTACCGCGAGTACACGCAGCTCGTGAACGAGCAGAGCCGCAATCTTGCGACGCTTCGCGGCCTCTTCGACCTCAAGCCGGTCGGCCCCCCCGTCCCCCTCGAGGAAGTCGAGCCCGCCGAGAGCCTGTTCAAGCGCTTCAAGACGGGCGCCATGTCCTTCGGCTCCATCTCCGCCGAAGCGCACGAGACGCTCGCCATCGCCATGAACCGCATTGGCGGCAAGAGCAACACCGGTGAGGGTGGCGAGGACCGTCGCCGCTTCACCCCGGACGCGAACGGCGACTCGCGCCGCAGCGCGATCAAACAGGTCGCGTCCGGCCGCTTCGGCGTGACGAGCGAGTACCTCGTGAACGCCGACGAGATCCAGATCAAGATGGCCCAGGGCGCCAAGCCCGGCGAAGGCGGTCAGCTGCCCGGCCACAAGGTCTACCCCTGGATCGCGGAGGTGCGACACTCCACCCCCGGCGTGGGCCTCATCAGCCCGCCTCCTCATCACGACATCTACTCGATCGAGGACCTGGCGCAGCTCATCCACGACCTGAAGAACGCCAACCCACGAGCGCGTATCAGCGTCAAGCTTGTCGCCGAGGTGGGCGTGGGCACGGTCGCCGCGGGCGTCGCGAAGGCGAAGTCAGACGTGGTGCTCATCAGCGGCCACGACGGCGGCACTGGCGCGAGCCCGCTGACCTCGTTGAAGCACGCCGGCATCCCGTGGGAGCTTGGCCTCGCCGAGACCCAGCAGACGCTCGTCCTGAATAAGCTCCGCGACCGCATCGTCGTCGAGGTCGACGGCCAGATGAAGACAGGACGCGACGTCGTCATCGGTGCGCTCCTGGGCGCCGAGGAGTTCGGCTTCGCCACCGCTCCCCTCGTCGTCATGGGCTGCGTCATGATGCGCGTCTGCCACCTCGACACCTGCCCGGTCGGCATCGCCACGCAGAACCCACGCCTGCGCGAGAAGTTCGAGGGCCGTGCGGACCACGTCGTCAACTACTTCCGCTTCCTTGCTGAGGAAGTGCGGGAGTATATGGCTCAGCTTGGCTTCCGCTCGCTCGACGAGATGGTCGGTCGGACCGACGCCATCGACATGCGCCGCGCCATCGACCACTGGAAGGCACAGGGCCTCGACTACTCCGCCATCCTCTATCGCCCGGAGGTCGGCCCCGACGTGGCCACGCATTGTGTCACGACCCAGGATCACGGCCTGGAGGAAGCGCTCGACCAGCAGCTGCTGCCGCTGGCGGCACCTGCCCTCGAGCGAGGTGAGCGCGTCCACATCGAGATGCCGATCCGCAACGTGAACCGCACCGTCGGCACGATCCTCGGCAGCGAGCTCACCAGGAAATACGCAAACACCGGCCTTCCGGATGACACGATCGACATCCAGTTCCACGGCTCGGCCGGCCAGAGTTTCGGCGCGTTCGTGCCCGCGGGCATGACGCTCCGCCTCGAGGGCGACAGCAACGACTACACCGGCAAGGGCCTCTCGGGTGGCAAGCTGATCGTCCACCCGCCGCGGGAAGCCACCTTCGTCCCGGAAGAGAACATCGTCATCGGCAACGTCGCCCTCTATGGCGCGACGAGCGGGTACGCCTTCTTCCGCGGCGTCGCGGGTGAGCGCTTTGCGGTGCGCAACAGTGGAGCGAACACGGTCGTCGAGGGCACCGGTGACCACTGCTGCGAGTACATGACCGGTGGCCGCGTTGTCGTGATCGGCCGCACTGGCCGCAACTTCGGCGCGGGCATGAGCGGCGGCATCGCCTTCGTCTGGGACGTCGATGGCGACTTCAGGACGCGGTGCAACCTCGAGATGATCGACCTCGAGCGTCTGGACGAGCCCGAGGATCTCAACCTCGTCCGCGGCCTGCTCGAGCGCCACGTCGAGTACACCGGCAGCACGGTCGCGCAGCGTCTGCTCGACCGCTGGCCGGCGGCGGCTGCCGAGTTCGTGAAGGTGATGCCGAAGGAGTACCGCCGCGTCCTCAACGAGCGCGCGCGGGAACTTGAAGAGAAGGCTCGAGGCGCGGCGATGGCGGTCGGCGATGGCTAAGCCCACGGGCTTCATGGAGTTCGGGCGCGAGACGCCGCAGCGTCGTCCCGTGGGCCAACGCGTCCACGACTGGCTCGAGGTCTACGAAGATTTCCCGACGGACGCCCTGCGCCAGCAGGCCGCGCGCTGCATGGACTGCGGTATCCCGTTCTGCCACCAGGGCTGCCCGCTCGGAAACATCATCCCGGACTGGAACGACCTCGTGTACCGCGACAAGTGGCACGAGGCGATCGAGCGTCTGCACGCGACGAATAACTTCCCGGAGTTCACCGGCCGGCTCTGCCCCGCTCCCTGCGAGGCCGCCTGCGTCCTGGGGATCAACAGCGACCCCGTCACCATCAAGCAGGTCGAGCTCACGATCATCGAGCACGCCTATCGCGAGGGCTGGATCGCCCCCGAGCCGCCCCGGCAGCGCACCGGGAAGAGCGTCGCTGTCATCGGGTCCGGCCCGGCCGGCCTGGCCGCGGCGCAGCAGCTGGCGCGTGCCGGGCACGCCGTGACGGTCTTCGAGCGCGACGATCGCGTCGGTGGCCTCCTCCGCTACGGCATCCCCGACTTCAAGATGCAAAAGGAATTCATCGACCGTCGCCTTCGCCAGATGGAAGCCGAAGGCGTCGAGTTCCGCACCTCCGTCAACGTCGGCGAGGACATTGACGCCCGCGATCTGCTCCAGCAGTTCGACGCGGTCTGCCTGACCGGCGGCGCCACGCACGCTCGGGACCTCGAAGTCCCGGGACGCGACCTGCAAGGCGTCTACCTCGCGATGGAATACCTGCCGCTGCAGAACCGCCGCAACGCGGGCGACGAGATCCCGGAAGGCCAGTTCATCAGCGCGAAGGACAAGCGCGTCGTCATCCTCGGTGGTGGCGATACCGGCGCGGACTGCCTGGGCACCGCCATCCGGCAGGGCGCGACGGAGGTGCAGCAGTACGAGTTGCTGCCGCGGCCACCCGACTCGCGGCCATCGGATACGCCCTGGCCCACCTGGCCGAACATCTACCGTGTCTCCTCGGCGCACGAGGAGGGCGGCGTCCGCGACTACAGCATCCTGACCAAGAGCCTTTCAGGTGAGGGCGGGGTCCTCAAGAAGCTGCACGCCGTCCGCGTCGAGTTCGTCCCCGAGGATGGCCGCCAGGTGATGCGGGAGGTTCCCGGCTCCGAGTTCGAGGTCGAAGTCGACCTCCTGCTCCTCGCGATGGGCTTCCTCGGTCCGCAGCGGCCCGGCATGCTTGAACAGCTAGGGGTGCGCCTGACCGAGCGCGGCAACGTCTGGGCCGACGAGAACCGGATGACGAGCGTGCCCGGTGTCTTCACCGCCGGTGACATGACCCGCGGGCAGTCGCTGATCGTGTGGGCGATCGCCGAGGGCCGCACGGCGGCCCGCGGCATCGATGCCTACCTCATGGAATCGAGCGCGCTACCCGCGCCATTGTAGTCAGCGCCCGAGCGATTTCCTTCAGGGCGTTCCGAGCATCGCGACGCAGACCACTGTGTTGAGTCCGGCTCGGTCGATGCCCGTTGCACAACCGACCCCGAGGGCGACGAACGAGTAATCCTTGCCGATGATGATGTCGCGGTGAGGGGGACTGTTCATCCAGGCCGTGACGAGCTCCGGGGCGTCATGCGGGACGTTCAGGCCCTCGGACGATCCACGCGAGACGATGACCTCGCCGACATACTGGCTCGGGAACCCTTCGCGCTGCGCACGTTCCCACGGCTGCCCGTCGAAGGAGTGGCTCAATTCCCCCTTGGAGAAGACAAGGCTCGCGTACTTCTCAGCAGCCGACCGCAGACGGGTGTCGAGAATGAGCGTCGAACGGCCATTCTCGACTCGGGCCCGGTTGATGCCGTCGAAAGCGGCGTTCGCGAACTCGTTCTCGATCGATGAGATAGCCACGATCGCCGACTGCGAGGGGCCGACAGGGCCACTGCATGCGATGACGAGTGCCGTGCCCGGCGGCATCGAGGTTCCGGGGAACTGTTCGATGAACGGTGCGTTGACCACGTCCGGCGCGCCGTAGATATACACGGCAAAATGACCGCTGCTGGTCGTCCACAGCGTGGTCGTGTGACACCCCTGCTGCTCGGCCGCCTGACTCAACTCGGTGGTAGTGCCGCCGCCCCACACGACGAGGCCCGTCCCGTCGTGTGGGATGTCCCCCTGGAGGGTGCCGGCGGCCGCCGCCGACGGCGCCGGACGAGTAATCAACAGCGCAAGCGCGAGGACGGACGCAACAGCCAACCCGACGAGCGGGTGTGGGGGCTCGAGGCGCATGAGCTCACCACTTCCACGTTATGCCAATGACAGGATTGTATGGTGGCGCGCAAGCGCCGCATCGTCTACCCGCTACCCTCCCTGGCAGACAATGATGACCGGAGTGCCGCTCGGCATGTTCCCGCCCGTGAAGCGGCCCACGAAGCCGTCATTCACGAAGTCGGGGGCGCCCACGACGTACGGGACGAATTGCCCTTGCGCGGTGATCCAGATCGAGGCCGGAGAACAGCCCTTTGCGGTCGCCGCCTGCACCAGCGCCGCCGGCGTCCCGCCGCCCCAGACCACGATCGCAAAGCCGCCGTTCTGCGGGACGTTCCCGCCGATCTCACCGGCCGACTGCGCGGACGCGCTCGAGTTGAGGCTCAACACCAGGGTGAGTACCAGCAATGCCGCCGCCGCTGCCCGCGTGAGGGGGTTCGACATAAGTGCTCCTCTCATCAGCGAGCGGTAGGGTAGCGCGTTTTCGCTAAGGCGTACATACCGTTTCGTGTTATTCGTAGCGCAACGCCTCCGCGACCGCGACCCGAGACGCGGCTCGGGCGGGGATCAGGGTCATCAGCGCACTCGCGCCGTATGCAATGGCGCAGATGACGAGGATTCGAATCCACGGGAAATGGAACTCGATGGTCGCGCCGCTGGTGAACGTTGGACTCGTCAGCAGGTTGTACGACAGCGCTCCCCCGAGCAGCAGTCCCATCGCCACCCCCGCGAGCGCGATGAACGATGACTCGAAGAAGAACGAAAGTGCGACGAGGCGACGCGAGTAGCCGATCGCGCGCAGCATCCCGATCTGCTGCCGCCGCTCGACGACCGTCCGGAAGGCGATGACGCCGAGGGCGGCGATGCCGACCACAAGCCCGAGCCCCATGAACCCCTCGAACAGATACTGGAAGGCAGTCGACTGGGAGGACGAGTCGTCGATGCGCTCCTGAATGGAGCTGGCCTGGACGCCTCGCTCGAGCAAGGCTGACTCGATGGCATTCGCGGCATCCACTGACTGCTGCTTCGAGGGGCTCCCCTCGAGCTTCACGAAGAACGTCTCCGCGTCGCCGCCGCCGAACAGGCGGTCGACGTTCTGCCGGTTCACATGCAACCCCGCGAGCTGCTGGAGGATCCCGGTCACCTGTGGCTCGAGCGTTCCGATCACCTTCAGGTGCAGGTCATCTCCACCTCGGGGGTTCTTCACCGTGACGGCGACCGGATCGAATCCCTCAGCCTTGATGACGCCCGACAGGTCGAACTGGTCGGATGAGGCAGGCCCCCCGAAGTCGTTCGTCCCGCTGATCAGGCTGTCATCGACCACGGCTACCGTTGGGTCGTTGCGGAGTGCCTGGATGATCGCCTCGTCGGTCTCATACCCCGCGGCTCGGTATTTCATCGGGAGCTTGGCGATGCGCAGGAATTCGTCATCGTCGCCCACGACCGAGATGGGAAGGATGTCCTGCTTCGGCGCCGCATCCCGCTGTACCACGGCGCCGAACGTCGAGGCGACCAACTGTGTCCCCACACCGGCTAGGGCCGGTCCCTGGTAGCCGGCGTCGCGCAGCGCCACCCGCAAATCGGGAATCCGGTTCGACGGATTGCCTTCGACCATCACGTCGAAGCCAGCCTTGGCCTCGTCGCCCGCGAACAACTGAGTGAAGTTCGAGTTGAGAGTGGCCATCACCACGAGGCTGAATACGACGAGGCCGAACATCGCCAGCGTGATCCCGGTGCGGAACTTCGAGGCGAGTGGGTAGGCGATGGCCGTCTTCAGCGCGGGCGCGATGCCTCCCAACAACCGGCCGAACGCGGACACGATCGCCAGCAGCGCGTCCGCGTTGAAGATGACGAGCAGCGTGGCCGATGCCGTGATGCAGATCCCCGAGACGAAGAACATCTCGATGTTGCCGTCGGACTCGGGCTGCGGCAGCCCCAGCAGCTTCGTCAGCCCTTCGAGCGGCCCAAAGTGCTCGAGGGGGTCATCCGTGAAGAGCGAGAACGGCAGCGGCAACAGCCAGTACCACACCAGCGCGATGCTCGCGATGGTGAACGCCGGCCGCGATGGCGTCCCGAAGTAGACGGCGAGCATCGCGACCGCGAGCACAGCGAGGGTGGTCCCGCCCGTGTACGCGAATTGCTGGTGCCAGACCCACCCCCCGAGGTAAGTCAGCACGACTCCGCCGATGAGCATCCAGAGGGCCCAGCCTCCCGCGTTGCGGTAGTGCCCCGCCCAGGCGCGGGTTTTGAGCAGTACCCAGGTCAGGAGCGCAATCACGTTGAATGCCACCGCCCACAGCACGAGCAGCACCCACTGCCCCACTGATCGTCGGCTTCGCACGTTCACGAGCCGGGCTCCGAACCAGAACAGACCGACGAGTGCGCCCGCCGCGAGGAGTCCCAGGCCGTAGGTGCTCAGCCCCAGGAAGAAGAGTGCAGCGGCGCCAAGCGCGAGCACGATGACGAGCCCCAGCCACGCGAGGTACCAGAGCACGCCGACGGCCGACAACAGGAGGCTCGAGATGGAGCGACTGGGGCCGCGCAGCATCTGCGGTTCATCGATGTCGCGGATCGCGCGCACGATGTTCAGGTTCGCCGCCCGGTAGGCGGAAAACGTGACCGTCACGAAGGTGAGGACGACGCCGAGGCTGTATGCGATGACGAACGCGCGCGGGTTGAAGTGGAAGGTGATGTTGAAACCGGAGTCGTTGAAGGTCCGTGCGAGGATGAACACCAGCAGTGCGGACACGCCCAGACCGAGCACGGCTCCCACAGCCGCCGATCCGATGTTGTAGGCCATCCCTTCGGCGAGGAAGCTCTCGGTCAGATTCAGCCGGCTCATCCCTACCGCGCGGGCCATCCCCATTTCCGAGCGTCGCTCGGCGGCCAGCATGATGAAGATCAGGAAGATCAGCATGATTCCGGCGGCAATCGAGAAGAGCCCGAACACGATGAAGAAGGTGACGAAGACGGACCCGATGATCTCGGCCAGGCTGACCAGGTCGTGCTTTGACGCGATCACCTTCGCCCGGCTGTCCGGATTCGCATCGATGAAGTCGTCGAGCTTCTGTTCGACGCGATCCGAGCGCAACGCGAGGGCATCGCGAGTCCCGCCAGCGGTGGAGACGGCCACGTAGGAGACGCGACCGCTGCGATCGAGGATCTGCTGCGCCGTCTGGAGGTTCACGATCATGCCGCCCGGCGGCTCCGACCCGCTTCCACCGTCGAACGCCTGCCGTGACGTGATCGAGGTGTCTCTGACGACCCCGATCACTTCGAACGTCGTGGGCTTGTTCTCGACGAAGACGGTGAGTGTGTCGCCCGCCCGCGCATTTACCTGGCTCGAGAGGCGGTCGCTGATGTACGTCCGATTCCCCGTGAGGGCGTCGGCGCTCACCTCGTTGTCGTTGAGGTCGCGGAGAGCATGGAAGCTCGCAACCGAGCCGGGATCGACACCGATGAAGGCGCCCTGTGGCTGCGAGAGCCGCTGCGACTCGTTCAGGATCGGTAGCTGCTCGACGAGCAGCGGTGTGATGCCATCAATGTCGGGGTCGTTGCCGAATCGCTGACGGACTGAGTCGAGGAAGCTGGTGGTGAGGTAGGCCTGTTCGCGCTCGACGCCGTTCTTCTCCCGGTCGAAGCCAACGAGGTAGTCGACACCCTGCAATGAGCCGTACACGAGGTTGGTGATCGAGTAGCCGACGGTGTCCCCTGTTGAGAAGGCGGCACTGATGATCAGGGTGGAAAGCATCAGCCCAACGACGATCAAGGCCGTCTGTGCGGGACGTCGAATCGCATTGCGCAGCCCCATGCGTACGAGCAGCGGTCGCCGGATGCCGATCCAGACGATGACCGCGAAGACGACGGCAAGCAGGATCAGCAGCGCCACCATGATGCTGTTGAGTTGGATCCCAAAGAGCTTATCCAACGCGCGCCTCCTGGTTGACGACCTCGCGCTCGATCCGTCCGTCCTGCATGTGGATGATGCGGTGACACCGCGCGGCGATACTGGGATCGTGCGTCACGATGACGAAGGTCAGGGTCTGCTCGCGGTTCAGCTGCTGCATGAGCCCCATGATGTCGTTGGCGGTCGCCGAGTCGAGGTCTCCCGTGGGCTCGTCCGCCCAGACGATGGCCGGACGGTTTACGAGGGCTCGCGCGATCGTCACGCGCTGCCGCTGACCTCCCGAGAGCTGTCCGGGCTTGTGCTGGGCCCACTCCTCGAGGCCCACCCGACGCAGGGCTTCGATCGCGCGCTGACGCGACTCTTTCGGAGACGTACCCGAGACCAGCAGCGGCAACTCGACGTTCTCGACCGCCGTGAGTACCGGCAGCAGGTTGTAGAACTGGAAGATGAATCCCATTCGCCGCGCGCGGTACGAAGTCTTCGTGTTGTCATCGAGGGTGCTGATGTCGGTGCCCTCGATGAGCACGCGCCCGCTCGTAACGTCGTCGATGCCGGACAGGCAGTTGAGCAGCGTCGTTTTGCCGCAGCCGGAGGGCCCCATCACGGCGACCATCTCGCCCCGCCGGACGGAGAGCGAGACGCCTCGTAGAGCCTGCACCTGGACTGCGCCGGTGTCGTAGTTTTTCACCAGGCCATCGACCTGGATGATCGAATCCGTGGTGGCGCTAGCGTTGTTGGTCATCGGGATCCCGTTCGTTGCGAGCGTCGATGTGGAGTGCGGCTCGGAGATCTCGGAGCGAGTGAAGATCGAGCGATCCGAGCGGGAACGGAATGAAGACGTGCTCCAGCGGGGCACGGCGAGCGACGCTTCCAAGGTACACAGAGGCTCATAACCATACAATGATGAGGGTGCTGTCCCGCGTCGTCCCCCGGCAGAGGTATTTCGCCACCGGGATCGGAGCGAAAGCGGCCGCGAGGCTTGCGGCGCGTCCGGGCGCGGAAGTGGTGGTCTCTCCAGAGGGGGACTCGCGGCGGAATCTAGTGTTGGTGGTCTCGGGGGGGCTCCGTGGCCGTCGGTGTGGTGCTCGTGGTCATCGGGACGATCTTCCTGCTCGAGGCGCTCGGAGTCCTCGACGTGGGGATCAACGAGCTGTGGCCCGTGATCCTGATCGCCATCGGCCTCGTCATCGTGTACGAGCGGATGCGGCGCTACTACCGCAGACGATGAGCAGTCAGGCCCCATGAGCTGGCGCGCCAAGGATGTCCTTCCGCTCTCGATCGCCGCATACCTGGTCGCGCTCGGCGGTCTCTATCTGCTCGACAGCCTCGGCATCCGCTCCTATGGCGTTGCGGGCTCGATCGGGGTCGCCGTCGGCCTCGCGTTCATCTGGGCGGGGATTCTTGCCTTCATCGCCGCGTGGCGTGTGCGGCGCTTTGCGCGGCGGCTGCGCCGGGCCATTGGCCACGTACGCTCAGACCTCGCGGGCTGGGCGGTCGACGACGCCGTCGTCTCCACAGTGCTCGGTGACATCTCGCTCGATCTGCGGCAGGCGGACCTGCCCGAGGGTGAGACACAGCTCACGCTGCTGTGCTGGCTCGGCACGATCCAGGTACGCGTGCCGGACGACGTGGGCCTGGACGTGACCGCTCAGACGATGGTCGGGTCAGTCGAGGTACTCGGTCGCCGCGAAGAGGGGTTCGTGCGTGACATCCACGTCCGCAGCGAGGCGTACGAGGGACAGCCGAAGCGGCTGCAGATGCGGCTCTCGACGTTCGTGGGCGAGTTGCTCGTCGTCCACGGGTAAGGGCCGGCGTCAGGCGCGGAGCGGGCAAGCCCCGCAGCGCTCATAGGACGGCGCGTCGGCCTCGATCCCGGCGACCTGCCTGAGCAAGCGGCGGGCGGTGAACAGCGGCAGGCCGATCACCGAGCACATACATCCTTCGAAGCCCGAGACCGGGGCGAAGACCGGATCCTGGATGGCATAGGCGCCCGACTTATCGAGGGGCGAGCCCGTGGCCACGTACCGTTCGATCTCATCGTCGGCATACCGGCGCATCGTCACGTGAGTGACGACCGCCTCGACTGCATGGTCTGCCGCCGACACGACCGCAACGCCACTGACGACGCGGTGGGTGTGCCCGCGCAGGGCGCGCAGCGTGTCTGTGGCCTCCGCCGCATCCGCTGGCTTGCCGAAGAAGCGTCCGTCGAGGGTGACGAGCGTGTCGGCACCGATCACGACGGCATCAGGCTCGAGCGTGGCGACCGCATTTGCTTTGCGCAGCGCAAGTTCTCGTGCCAGTCGCTCGGGATCGCGCTCCTCGGAGGATTCGTCGACGCCGGCGGGGATGATCTCGAACTGAAGACCGAGCGACGCAAGGAGTTCGGGACGGCGCGCGGAGCCCGAGGCGAGGATCAGCCTCATTTACGCCTCGTCCAACCGGTCGAGGACGGATACGCACTCGATGTGTTGCGTATGCGGGAACATGTCGAGCGGCTGCACCTCGCGGAGGGCAAAGCCGCCGTCCACGAGGAGTCGCAGGTCGCGCGCGAGCGTCGAGGGATCGCAGGACACGTAGACCAGCCGGCGAACCGGGGAGGCCAGGATGGTGTCGACGACGGAACGCTGAAGGCCAATGCGCGGCGGGTCGACGACGACGACATCCGGCGCCGGGTCGAGACCGGGCAGCACGTCCTCCACGCTCCCGACGACCCGCGTGACGTTCGAGTAGGGTCGGAGGTTCACCTCGCCGTCGTCTCCGGCCGCGGCTGACCACTCGATCGTGACGACCTGTTCGACGTGGTCCGCAAGCAGCGCCGCAAACGTGCCGACGCCCGCGTAGGCGTCGACGGCGACGCGTGGGTGCGCCTCGTTGACGTGGCGCAGGACGAGGCCCGCGAGCACCTCGGCCTGCCGGGTGTTCACCTGGAAGAACGCCGGCGAGGAAACGCGGTAGGTCGCACCTCGGAGGCGCTCGGTGTAGTGCGGCTGGCCGCTGGGCACGGATGCCCCGCGGGCTGGCCTCCAGCGCAGCTTTGGCTGCACGAGCACGTCGCCGGTGTTCTCTCCGACGCGCACGCTCAGCTGCGCGGTCTGCATCGTGCGCTCCTGGACCTGCCGGAGCACCTCGTTTACGCGGGCGTGGGCGATGTCGCAGTGGTCGATGCGCAGGAAGCGATGGGTGCCGCGCTGCATGAAGCCGACCTGGCCATCGCGGCGGACGGTGAAGCGGATGTGGTTACGGTAGCCCCACGGGTCGTCCATGCCGATGGCGTCGAGGACTGGCGGGTCCTCGAAGTGGCCGATGCGCCGGAGCTGCTCGCGGACGAGGCCGGTCTTCAACGCCAGCTGCTCGCGGTAGTTGATGTGCTGCAGCTGGCAGCCCCCGCAGCGGCCAAAGTACTCGCAACGCGGCTCGACACGGGCCGGGGAGGCCTCGAGAACCATCACGGTGCTTGCCTCGACGAACGAGGACTCCTCGCGGGTGATCTCGGCGATCACGCGTTCTCCGGGGATGGCGAACTCGACGAAGGCGACTCGACCGTCAGGAGCGCGGCCGACGGCGCGACCGCCCGCGGCGAAGCCGGTGAGCTCGAGCTCGATGGGAGTGCGGGGGCGATCCGCGAGACGGTTCTTACGGCGGCGTCCACGCTGCGTCGGTATGCTTACGGCCTCAATCGTCATGTCTTGCAGCGTACGGGCCCGAACGGCGCCGGGCCAGCGCCCGCCGAGGAGGTGAGCGGATGCCGAGCCGGGTCGAGCTGAGCGAGGCAGCGATACCCCTCGCCGAACTGCTGCGTGACGTCGTGTCGATCCCGACCGCGTCATACCTCGAATGGGGGGTGCGGTCGTACATCCGAGGGTTCGCGGAGCGACTCGGGCTTGCGTACACGGAAGACGAGTTCGGCAACGCCTATGTGCGCTACCAACGCGGTAGGACGCGGCGTCCGCTCGTCCTCGGGGCACACATGGACCATCCGGGGTTCGTGGTCAGGGAGCGTCGGGGACAGGTCGCGGAGCTGGAGTTCCGGGGCGGCCTCGGGGCGCAGTTCGGCGCCGGTGAGCGGCTGCGGTTGTTCTCCGCGGAGCGCCTCGAGGCAGCGGGACGGGCGCGGGTCGTCGAGGTCCGCGACGCGAACGGGCGCATCACCGGCGCAGCGGCCGAACTCGAGGGGGGCGCCGAGGTGGTGGCGGGCGACCTCGCGTTGTGGGACGTACCGGCATTCGAACTGCGCGGGACGCTGGTGCGCGCGCGGCAGTGCGACGACCTCGCCGGGTGCGCGGCGATCCTCGCGGTGCTCGAGCGGGTGGCGCGGGCGCGTACGCCGGGAACGCTGATCGGCCTGTTCACGCGCGCGGAGGAGGTGGGGCTGCGGGGCGCCTCGGCGGCGGCGCGGGCGCGGCTGCTGCCGGAGGACGCGCTGGTGATCGCGGTCGAGACCTCCTCGATGGCCGGGGGCCGGGCGGAGCAGGGGGCCGGGCCGATCATTCGGGTCGGCGACGCGCTTCATGTGTTCTCGCCAGCGATGACGCAGTGGATGACCTCGACAGCGCAGGAGCTGGCGGTGCTCGGTGACGGGTTCCGGTACCAGAGGAAGCTGATGGATGGCGGGGTAACCGAGGCAACCGCGTACGACCTGTACGGATACGAGACGGGGGCGGCCTGCATCGCCCTAGGGAACTATCACAACGCGGGGGCCCGCTCCAAGGTGGCGCCGGAGACCGTCGACCTTGGTGACCTCGAAGGGCTGGTGCGGCTGTTCGTGCGCATGTTCGAGACCGTACCTGCGTTCGAGCGGGCCCTGCCCTCGCTCAAACGGCGGTACGACCGGCTGGCGCGGGAGGCGGGGCCGCTGCTGAGGCGGTCGCGCGGCCCGGCGACTTCGTAGCCCTCAGTCGACGTCGTTTTCCAGGACGGCCCAGACCGCTTCCTCGGTGGCGGCTTCGACGTGGCCTTCGCGGAGGAGGCGGGTGAGCAGGCGCCCGTCGAAGCCGCGCTCGCGCATGCGGTCACGCAGGGCGGAGAGGCGCGCGGGGGAGTCGAGGACGACGGCCAGCAGCAGTTCCCATTCGAGGGGTGTCGCGAGGACCGTCGCGCGCTCAACCTCGATGCGCGCCCGGGCATCCCAGAGCGAGGGGATGTCCATCGGCGAGAGCGACTCGTAACGGCCGTGGAATACGGGGTTCGCGAAGACGAACACGGGGACGTGGCCACGCATGAAATGCAGGCGGCGGGCCGCGAGATGCGCGCCGCGACCCCAGGTCGAGGGCATGTCGAGCATTTCGGCGAGGGTCGTGAGGGCGGCGTCGGTCGTGATGAACTCGAGATTGGGGGAGTGGGTATCAGCGCCCTGGAGGCGGCAGGAGGCGGCGCCCACGAGGGCCCACACGTCGTCGCCCGCAGCCTCCTCGACGACCCGCACGAGGGGGCCGAGGACGGCGTCGTGCATCGCCTGGGGTTCGGTCAGCTCGTCCGTGCTTACGCCTGCACCCTCTGCAATTGTCGCGAGCGGAAGCGCCGCCGCGATCATACGGTCGGGCATGGATACGCGCTCCTCGGCCGTCCGGGCAGCGCTTGCGGCTGTGGGCGGCGGGATGTGAGGATCGTGCCGGAGGACACAGGTGCCGAAACAGGTCACAAACGTTGCCTCGGATGACGCGCTGACGACGATCTACCGGCTGTCGCACGACGAGCACGAGGAGGTGATCGCGGCGCGGGTGGCGGACCGCCTCGGGATCAAGCCGGCCTCGATCGCGGGCATGCTGTCACGCCTGCGGCGCGACCGCCTCGTGAGCATTGACGAGCGGAAGCGGATCGCGCTGACGAAGGCGGGGTTTGAGCGCGCGGAGCAGATGGTGCGGCGGCACCGGCTGGCTGAGTGCCTGCTCGTAGAGACGCTGGGCCTGGAGTGGTGGCGCGCCTACGAGGAGGCGCACCTGATGGAGCACTCGATCTCGGATGTGACGGAGCCGCTGATCGTCGAGAAGCTGGGCGACCCGACCCTGTCGCCATTCGGATACCCGATCCCTGGCTCGCAGCACCGCCATCCGCTCTCCCCCATTCGGCTCTCGGACCTGCCTGCCGGCGCGCGGACGACCGTGGAGCGCGTGTACGAGGAGGACGAGGAGCTGCTGCGGTTCTTCGACCTCGAGGGGATCCGGCCGGGCGCGGCGATCGAGGTGGTGGAGACGGCGCCCTATCGGGGAACGGTGACGGTGCGCATCGAGGGGCGGGATCTGGTGCTTGGCCTGCAGGCAGCACGGCGGATCTGGGTGCCGAACTAGCGTCCGTCCTCGACGGGCGGCACGTTCACTCGGCGATACTCCTCGAATCTCTCGCATGTGCCCAGACGTACGAGATGTTTCACGTGAAACATCTGTGCTAATACGTCGACGTCAGGGCTCGAGCATGCCGTTTTCGAGGTGGACCGGATCGAACTCGAAGACGACCGATGGGTCGGGCTTGAGGAGGGACTTGTCCTTGCCCTCGTAGTCGAGGCGGGAGAGTAGATCCTGGATGAGCTGGACGCGAGCCGTCTTCTTGTGGTTGGCACGCACGACGATCCACGGGGCGATCGGGTCCCGGGTACGAAGCAACATGTCATTGCGTGCCTCGGAGTAGTCGTCCCAGAGGTCGAGGGCTTTCTCGTCGAGGGAGCTGATTTTCCACTGTGTGAGCGGACTCTTGCGGCGGTCTTCGAGGCGTTCCTTCTGCTCGGCCTTGGATATGTCGAGGTAGTACTTAAATAGGCGAATGCCTGAGCGGATCAGCATATGTTCGAAGTCGAGGACGGAGGTCATGAACTCCTCGTACTGGTCGGGGGTGCAGAAGTGCATGACTCGCTCGACGCCTGCGCGGTTGTACCAGGAGCGGTTGAAGAGGACGAGCTCGCTCGCGGCGGGGAGGTGAGGGGCGTACCGCTGGAAGTACCAGGTGGTCTGGTCGCGGTCGGAGGGTTTGCCCAGCGCGACGACGCGGGTCTCGCGCGGGCTGAGGTGCTCGGTGATGCGCTTGATGGTGCCGTCTTTGCCGGCGGCGTCTCGGCCCTCGAGGATGACGAGGGTGCGTTCCCCGTCGCGGATGAAGTCGCGCTGGAGTTTGACGAGCTCGACCTGGAGGTCGTGGAGGAGACGTTCGTATTGCTTCGTGCTGATGCGTTCGTAGGGCGGGGGTTGCGGGTCGGGCATGGGGCATTCGTCCTCGAAGCAGGCGGGATGTGGATCAGTTTGCCAGACCGGTGCAGGTGGCCGTGAGGGTGACGTCAGGGCGCTCTCGAGGCAGGGCGATGTTGATGCCGGTGCCGGAGGCTGTGAGGGTGTTGCCGCTGACGGAGACGGTGGGGTTGTCGACGGAGAAGGAGCCGCGGGCGGGGGTCTGGATGAGGAGCACGGTGGAGAGGGCGATGGTGGCTTCGCCGTCGCCGACGAGGTAGTGCTGCCCGTTGATGAGGGTGCAGGCGCGGACGGTGAAGGCGTAGCGGGTCCCGGCGATGGTGACGGTGCCACTCGGGGCGCCGGTGGCGACGGGTGTCGTGACGGGCGGCGTGGTCGTCGGGGGTGTGTTCGTGGGTGGGGTGGCCTCGATGGTGGCGGTGGTGGCGCCGCTGAAGATGGGGGTGGCGCCGCTCTTCGACCCGCCAACCCCGGAGGTGGGTTCGGAGCCGCCGCCACAGGCGACGGCTGCGGCGAGGAGTGCAGCGAGGAGCAGCGGGGCGGCGCTGGCGACGCGGGGTTTCGCGGGGGCGCGCCGGAGGCCTCGGTAGGCGGTCATGGCGAGCTGCCTTTCCGGCGGTAACAGG
>JAIBBD010000112.1 GCA_019694855.1 Dehalococcoidia bacterium | reverse complement strand
GTCGAACAAGCCCGTGCTGCCGACGAAGCCCGCCGTTTCGAGGAGGAAACGCAAACGATCGCTGGAGCGCTCATGCCGTGCAGCAGGCGCCCGGTCGGCGGGCCTCGCGGCAGACGGGCAAGGCGTTCAGGAGAAACGATGAGCTGGAAGTCAGTGCAGTCCCGAGTCATGAAGCAGGTCGTGGCCGGCGCCGGACGGGAGTTTGCGACCAAGGATATCTCCGAAGACGAGAGGATGATCACAGCCCACCCAGAGCTCGTGGGGCACAGCCACTATCATGCGTTCGTGGGCCGCGCGCTGAGCGAACACCACGTGATGCTCGGCATCGTCGAGGTGAAGAAGCGAACCTCGCGCGGCTCTCGGTGGCAGAAGCTGCGCTGACGGATACGAGCACGCCGGTCGGCGGTCATGAAGATCGGTCGGTCTACCCAAGACCTCACCGTCCGGGAATGATGGGGATTTCCACCTCCGCGAGGTGCAACACCTCCGGCGGCCCGTACTTGCTGTAGAGGACGGCTCTCATGGGTGCCTCACACCGGGGTCGCGTTGATGATGACCGGGAGCTTGAATCGCCAGGTGTCCCAGGTCGCGGCGTTCGTGACCAGCTCGCACATGAAGCATGCGACGTTGGCCATCGCCGTATCGCTGGGTTTGGCGAGGCTGCTCACGAGGCCGGGGTGCACCGTGTAGGGGCTGATCTCCCCCTCGCGGAGCGTATCGGGGCGCACCACGGTCCATTGAAGGAACGGGTCGTTCGTGCCGATCGTCTCGCGCAGAAAATCGGTGGCGCGCTGGTTATCCCGGGCAGGCGGCACGAGGGCGCACAGCGCCCGCATGAAGGCTCGCTCGGAGGCGCCGCGCCGCGCGTCGCAGGGGTCGGCGACGAACACCGACACGCTGCTCATCAGCACGAGCTTCACCGGCTCGGCGGGCCGTAGCTCCCGGACGGCCTCGCACATGCGGCGGATGGCCTCGGTCACGAGGTCCCTCGGGGGACCGAAGATACCGCGTATCGACATCGTGTGGCCGAGACACGAGATCACGGCGCCGCAGCCGTCCACGAGGGACCTTTGCGCTGCGCCGGTGCGGGAGAGCAGGTCGCCCTCGATCACCTCGAGACCGGCGGAGCCGACAGCGCCGCTCGGCAGGCGCGCGGCCGAGCGCACGAGGGCCCGGACGGGGATGCCGCGCCCGAGGAGCTGGGTGAGCACGCGGCCTCCGGTGCGGCCGGTGCCGCCGAGGACGAGCGCCTTGTGGGGGATATCCATTCTAACGTCCTTCCGGGTGGATCGGTGTCGAGCCCTCGCCTGCGTGCGCCTGGAGCCAGCCGGCGATGGCCTCCACCTGCGTCTCCACGGCGCTCGATCCATGGCCTCCCTCGGGCGCGGAGAGCCTCTGTCGATCGCGCGACCGCGAGGCGCTGAAGATCTCGTCGTTGCCCTTCGGATCGACGAGCGCGTCGTGCCTCCCCTCGACGAGGAGCAAGGGAGTGTCGAGCTGCGCGGCGTTTCGCGCGGCGGCGTCCATGATGCCCTTTTGCGCGAACAGATACCGCATGCTGAAGTGGCGGACGACGAGGGGATCTGCCTGCATGGCGAGCGCCTCGGCGCGATCCGGGGCGAAGCGCACCGCCTCGGCGCGGCTGTTCATGTCGACGGCGGGCTCGTCGGGTGTGAAGAGATAGCGGAGCGCGTAGACGACGTAATCGCAGGTGCTCGGGCCCATGCCCTCGGCGTAGATCAGCTTGTAGGCGGGGTTCACGAGCACGAGGCCGCGGATCCCCCCGGGCGCGCGGGCGGCGACCTCGAGGGCGAGCGGACCGCCGGCGCTGTGGCCGAGGAGGAAGAGCGGTGTCTCCGGGAACCTCGATCGCAGGTGCTGGTGGAATCGCGCGTAGTCGGAGAGGACGAGGGCGTAGTCCTCGATGTCGCCGCGATCACCGCTGGAGTAGCCGGCGCCGCGCGGGTGGACCGTCGCGACCACGAAGCCGCCGGCGCCGAGCGCGGTCGTGAGCCGCGGATAGAGAGGGGCGGACCCGACCTCCGGCCCGACGACGAGCCACACCACGCCTCGCACCGGCGCGGTGGGGATACGGGTGGAGGTGAACAGACGGACATGCTCCGCGCCCTCGATCCAGCCCGTCCCCGCGTCGTGCGGCGGTGGGAGCGGCGGCGCGGAGAGCCGCAGAGCCGGTGCGCAGCCGAGGAGGCTGAGCGCGAGCGCGAGAACACCTGGGCGAGTCATGGTGCCGCCATTTCAGCGCGACACCGGCGGTGGGTGCAATCCGTTGGCCATCCGGCTTCGCCGGAGGTTTCACGCGTCGAGGGGCGCGCTCCACGCAGCCGCTGCGGCGGCGCGCAACGGCTGCGGGCAGCGCGGCGGGGGCGGCTCAGTCGAGCATGTTGCTGTTGTTGATCGAGCCGGTCGACTTCACGTAGAAGCAGGCCTTGCCGTCGACCACGTTGCAGTAGGACGAGGCCCCCGCCGGGCAGTAGGTGCGCGTCCCGGTATCCTTGCAGTGGTCGTGGGATCCAACGTTGACGGTGTGGTCGATCGTCCCATACCCGTAGTTGGCGGAGCCGTTGCCCTCGACGAACCAGTACTCTTCGGCCGCCGCGTCCCAGGCGAGGAACATCTGGGTGTGCTGGCCGAGCACGTTGTCGTCGTTGGGGTTCACGCCCAGCCAGTCGGCGGGCTTGCGGGTGGTCATGTCGCCGTCGTACTCCGCGTAGGGGGTCGACCCGTTCCAGCGGGAATCGGTGAACCAGGTCTTGAGCCCGGAGAGGCTCGTCTCCGCGGTCGAGCTCTCGCCGGAGTCGCACCAGGGCCGGCTCGACGAGCTGTACTTGCAGGGGTTCAGGTCGAGCAGGAAGGGCTTGCCCGCGTTGGCGTAGAACTCGCTGCAATAGGCGGTGTCGGCGGCGGCCAGGTCGAAGTGATCGCGGAGCGAGGTGTCCCAGCTCCCGAGGTTGTGGGTGTGGAAGTAGTAGTACTCGTAGAGCGCGTTGAGCACGGTGTTGTACCGCGCCGTGTGGACGGGCCCGTCGTTGCCGGAGGCGTAGGCCGTCATCGTGTAATAGGTGTTGGTGTTGTAGTTGCTGCTCGACGAGGAGCCGGCCCCGTTGGGGATGCGCGTCTTGACAGGGCCGCTGCCCTGGTAGAGCGTGAGCGAGGCCCGGTAGACCTTGGAGGCCTCGAGGCCGGAGAGGGTCACGTCGACGTAGTAGCTGACGCCCATGAAGGTGCTCACGGTCGCGGTGGCGTATCCGACGGTCGGATAGGTCAGGTCGGCCGACGAGCCCTCCTCGAGCTTCCGGTAACGGACCTTGGCGTAGAGCGACCCGCCCGACGCGATGGCCGCGGCGGCCGCGCTCACCTCGTCGGCGCCGTTCAGCTTGGCGTGGATCTGGAATGAGCTCGACGTGTTCGAGAGGCCGGAGCTGTAGAAGAAGACCGCCGCGTTGTCGACGTCGCCGTCGCAGTCGTCGTCGACCCCGTTGGCGGCCGTCTCGTAGGTGTACGGGCGCACGGACGAGGTCGTGTCGTCGCAGTCACCGGCGTTGTCGGTGTAGCCCGATCGCGAGGTGCAGGTGGCGCCCACGCAGACGTTGGAGCTCGCGCTCGCGCCGTAGTGATCGCCGTCGGCGTCGGCGTGACAGCTCAAGGTCTGGTAGCGGGCGCTGTTCGAGTCGTCACAGTCCGTGTTGGTGAGGGAGGTGCCCGACGCGACTCCGCAGCTGCACGCCGAGTAGGCTGCCCCGCTCCCTTTGCCGTCGAAGTCGAAGTCATGATAGCAAGGGTAGTATGGATCCGAACCGTCGGCGCAGCTCCCCACCGCCTGAGCGGCGACGCCGAGGGGCTCGCCCTCCGTGCCGTCGACCGGCTCGTCGGTGCCAAGCACGCAAGCAGGTGAGGTGAGGGCGAGGAGGAGGAGGAGGGGAGAAGTGACCGAGCTGCGG
>JAIBBD010000037.1:10000-20285 GCA_019694855.1 Dehalococcoidia bacterium | reverse complement strand
AGCTCGCGCGCCATGTGCTCCACCTCGGCGGCCGGGTCGGTCATCCAGGCGTAGGAATGGCGGAGGCCGGGCGACGCAATGAGCAGGTGTTCATGCGAGAGCGTGACGCCGAGTCCGCGGTGGTCCACCGCGCCCATCGTGGTCTGCACGTCGCCCATCGCATGCCTCCTCGTCCGCCTGCGCTCGCCGGTCGCTACGATAGGGCGGCCGAACGAGAATGCAACATCCGTGGTACGAGCTAAGGAGGAGTCGATGGCCGACTGGCCGCGGTTCGATGAGGACGGGAAGCAGCTCAACGAAGAGGGCGAGCGCTTCCTGAACGAACACACGCGCAAGGGCATCCTGATCACCAACGGACGCGACGGCCGCCCGCACGCCGTCCCCCTCGTCTACTTCCGCGTGGGCGACGACCTCTACATGGCGGGGCGCCGCCGCTCGCAGCGCCTCGCGAACATCGCGCGTGACCCGAAAGTGAGCTTCCTGGTCGAGGACGGCGAGACGATGGCCACCTTCCAGGGACTGCTCGTCCAGGGGGACGCCGAGGTCATCGGCGACGACGCGGAGAAACTGCGTATCGCGCGTGCCGCCGCTGAGCAGCGCGGCGACCCCGAGGGCGACTGGCCGACGACCCCACCCCCTGGCACGCTCATTCGCATCACGCCTCGGCGCTACATCTCGTGGGACAACTCCCGCGTCCAGCGCTGAGGCTCGGGCACCGCGACCAAAGCGAAGCGCCCTCGGGAGTCCCGAGGGCGCTTCGTTGTCGCTGCAGTCCGCGCCGAAGCGCGGGTGGAGGACTAGCCGCGAGGCAGGCCGAGGCCGCGCGTCGCGATGATGTTGCGCTGAATCTCCGAGGTGCCGCCGGCGATCGTCGACGGGATGGTGTGGAAGTAGTTCTGGGTGAACCGGGCGCCGTACGCGGCACGCGGGTCTTCCGGATCCCACACCTGCGAGTTCAGTCCGAACACCTTGGTGCCCGTGCGCTGAATGCGCTGGTTCAGCTCGGAGGCGAACATCTTCGAGGTCGACGCCTCGTAGTTCGGGATCAGGCCGCGGTTCTGCATCGAGATGATGCGGAACGAGAAGTTGAACCCGACTTCGGTCTCAATGTAGCGGTCTGCCACCTCGAGGCGGACGGAGTCGAAGTCCGGGCGCCGCTTGTCGGCCGCCGGTCCGCCAGCGGCGGTGTGCTCGAGCATGCGCTCGATCTCGCGCCGCGACTCGACCGCGCCACTGATGTTGGAGCGCTCGTAGTCAAGGAGGGTCATCCCGACGTACCAGCCGCGGTTCACCTCACCGATGACCTGCGACTGCGGGATGCGGACGTCCTCGTAGAAGGTCTCGTTCGAGAAGTGCATGCCGCCGCCGCTGATGAGCGGGCGGACGCCGATGCCCGGCGTGTCCATCGACGACAGCATGAAGGTGATGCCGCGGTGCTTCGGCGCGTCGGGGTCGGTGCGGACGAGCATCCAGATCCAGTTGGCGCGGTGGGCGTTCGAGGTCCAGATCTTCTGGCCATTGACGACCCACTCGTCGCCGTCGCGGACGCCGCGCGTCTGCAGCGAGGCGAGGTCAGAACCCGCACCCGGCTCGGAGTAGCCCTGGCACCAGACCATCTCGCACGCGAGAGTCGCCGGGAGGAAGCGCTTCTTCTGCTCCTCGGTGCCGTGCGCGATCACCGTCGGGCCGAGCATGGCGACACCCTGGCCGCCCACCTCGGGCGCGCCGGTCTCGGCCATCTCCTGCTTCAGGATGAACTGCTCCATCGAGGACATGCCCGCGCCGCCGTACTCTTTCGGCCAATGCGGGGCGACCCAGCCACGGTCGGATACCTTCTTCTCCCACTCGAGCGCGGCGGCCTTCGCCTCCGGCGAGCCGAGGAAGCGGTCGGTCTGCCAGCCGCCCTCACCACCAAGGTCGCCGCCGTTTGCGGCTACACCCTTGTAGTAGGCGGGCAGTCCCTCATCGATGAATCTGCGGACTTCCTGGCGGAATGCCGCCTGCTCCGGCGTGTCGGCCCAGTCCATGCTCACCTCCCTAACGTGCCTGAGTACCCAGGCTCGGTTTGCGTATGTGTTACGGCGGATTCTGCGCCGTCGGGCGTGCCTCGTCAACGCCTTCCGGGCTACGATTCGCGCTTTCCTCGCAATGCCCTACGCTGTCGCACAGGACCGCTGCGAGGAAGGGCAACACCATGGAGATCCGGCTCGCCACATCCGCCGACCACGAGACGATCGCGGCGCTCTGGGAGGAATCCCGGCTCCCGAGCGTCGACATCGAGGAATGGGACAGCCTCATTGCCAGTCCAAATGCGATGATCCTCCTCGCAGAGCATGAGGGAGCACTCTCGGGCGCGGTCGTCGCCTCCTTCGATGGGTGGCGGGCGTACATCTACCACATCGCGGTGGTACCCGGCCGACGCCGCGGTGGTGTCGCCGTCGCGCTCATGCAGGAGGCTGAGGCACGCCTGCGCGCCCTCGGGGCGCGGGGCATCCTCACCCTCGTGAACGAAGCCAACGAGCCGGGCCTCGGGCTGACGCGGTCACTTGGCTACGAGGTGCAACCCGGAGAGCTGGTGCTGGCCAAGGGGTCGGCCGTCCAGCCCTGACGCGTGCCACCCCGAGGCACAAATGAGAAGAGGGCCGCTTGCGCGGCCCTCTTCTCATTCACTCGTTGGAGTGCTTAGGTCGTCAGTGCCGGCTCGGCCGGCTCCGCGGAACCGGGCGGCTCCACCGTGCCGATGCGCTCGGCCGTCACCTGGCCGTCGATGTAGTCGAGGCGGATGGTGTCGCCCTCGTTGTACAGGCCCTCGAGGAGCGCGTCCGACAGCCGGTCCTCAACCTCGTTTTGGATCACGCGGCGCAGTGGCCGCGCGCCGAACACCGGGTCGAAGCCCTCGGCCCCGAGGTGGTCGAGCAGCGCCTGCGTCACCTCGAAGTCGATGCCCTTCGCCTTCAGGTTCTCGCGCACGTCCCGCAGCTCGAGGCTGACGATCTTGCGGATGTCCTCCTGCCCGAGGGCGTGGAACACGACCGACTGGTCGATACGGTTGAGGAACTCGGGCCGGAAGACCCGCTTCATCTCTTCGGTGACCCGCTGCTTCATCCGGTCGTACTGCTGCTCGGCCGTCTTCGCCTCGTCCTGAGTCGTCGCGAAGCCCACGCGGGAGTCGCGGCGAATCAGGTCAGACCCGACGTTCGAGGTCATGATGATGATGGTGTTGCGGAAGTCGACCTTCCGCCCCTTGGCATCAGACAGGTGCCCGTCGTCGAAGATCTGCAGCAGCATGTTGAAGACGTCCGGGTGTGCCTTCTCGATCTCGTCGAGCAGGATCAGGCAGTACGAGCGCCGCCGCACGAGGTCGGTCAGCTGCCCGCCGTCGTCGTAGCCGACGTAGCCGGGCGGCGACCCGACGAGGCGGGACACCGTGTGCTTCTCCATGAACTCGGACATGTCGAGGCGGACGATGTTGTCCTTCGACCCGAACATGAACTCGGTCAGCATCTCGGCGAGGTAGGTCTTACCGACACCGGTGGGCCCGAGGAACATGAACGTCCCGATCGGCCGCTTCGGGTCCTTCAGGCCGGCTCGCGCGCGGCGCACGGCCTTCGCGACCGCCCCGATCGCCTCGTCCTGGCCAATCACGTGATCTTTGAGGAAGCGCTCCATCTCGAGCAGCCGCGCCGACTCCTCCGACGCGATGCGGGAGAGCGGGATGCCCGTCCACATGGAGACGACGTCCCGGATGTCCTCGTCGGTGACGAGCGGCTGGTCCGAGGCGCGCTCAGTCTGCACCTCTTCCTCGAGCTCCTCGAGCTTGGTCTGGAGGCGCACCTCACGCTCGCGCAGCTCGGCGGCGTACTCGTACTGCTGGTTCGAAATCGCCTGGTCCTTCTCGCGCCGCAGCGCCTCGAGGCCCTTCGTGGCCTCGCGGACGGACGGCGGCGTCGAGTAGCGCCGGATGCGCACGCGCGCCGACGCCTCGTCGATCAGGTCGATCGCCTTGTCCGGCAGGAAGCGGTCGGACACGTAGCGCGAGGACAATTCGGCGGCCGCCCGCAGGGCGTCGTCCGAGATCTGAAGCTTGTGGTGCTCCTCGTACGCGCCGCGCACGCCCTTCAGGATTTCGACCGTCTCGTCGACGCTCGGCTCGTCCACGCGCACCGGCTGGAACCGGCGCTCGAGGGCTGCATCGCGCTCGATGTGCTTGCGGTACTCATCGAGGGTCGTGGCGCCGATCGCCTGCATCTCGCCGCGCGCGAGCGCCGGTTTGAGGATGTTCGCCGCGTCGACGGCGCCCTCCGCCGCCCCCGCTCCGACGAGCATGTGTAGCTCGTCGATGAACAGGATGCAGTTCTTCGAGGCGCGAATCTCCTCGATCACCTTCTTCAGGCGCTCCTCGAACTCACCGCGGTACTTGGTGCCCGCGACAAGCGAGCCGATGTCGAGCGTGAGCATCCGCTTGCCGAGCAGCGTGTCCGGCACGTCCCCGGCGATGATGCGGTGCGCCAGACCCTCGGCGATCGAGGTCTTGCCGACGCCGGGCTCGCCGATCAGCACCGGGTTGTTCTTCGTGCGCCGCGACAGGATCTGGACGACGCGCTCGATCTCGCGCTCCCGGCCGATGACCGGGTCGAGCTGTCCGGCGCGAGCGGCGGCCGTCAGGTCAACGCCAAGCTGGTCGAGGGTGGGGGTGCGAGCCGACTGGCGGCCGCCGGCGGCTGCCGGCTGCGCGCCCTGCGGCTGCGACTGCGCCAGGATGCGCGTCGTCTCGCCGCGCACCCGCTCGAGGTTCACGCCCAGGCTCTCGAGCACGCCGGCGGCAATGCCCTCGCCCTCGCGGACCAGGCCGAGGAGCAGGTGCTCCGTCCCGATATAGGAGTGGTTCAGGCGGCGCGCCTCATCGACCGCCAGTTCGATCACGCGCTTGGCACGCGGCGTGAGCCCGATCTCCCCGGAGGTGGCGCGGTCGCCACGCCCGATGATGAACTCGACCGCCGAGCGCACCTTGTTCAACTCGACGCCGAGGTTCGAGAGCACCTTCGCCGCCACGCCGTCGCCCTCGCGGACGAGACCCAGCAGGAGGTGCTCGGTCCCAATGTAATTGTGGTTGAAGCGCTGAGCTTCTTCCTGAGCCAGGGTCAGCACTCGCCGAGCGCGCTCAGTGAACTTGTCGAATCGGTCAGCCATCGGGTGACTCCATCCGGTTGCAGATCAAGGCTAACACACGACCCGGCGCCGAGGGAGGCGGGGCCACAGAGGTGCAACGCCCCATCCGCGACCTGTTACAACATCGCGCGAGTGAGATAAAAACGCGTGCGCGGAAGACCGCGCACGCGTTTCGAAGCTATCAAGAACGGGGAACAGGAAGCGGAATCAGTCCTCCGATGCCGACGAAGCCGCCTCGTTCTCCTCCGCCTGAGCGCGCTCCTGGGCCTGCTGCATCGCGGCAGCCATCGCGGTCATCGGCGGCTCGTCGTCGCGGTCGCGGCGCATCTGCGCCACCGGCTCGTCGCTGTCGTCGCGCGACTCCTCACGGCGAGGCGTCGGGGCACGCGTCGCGGCCTCGGCACGGCGCGCCTCGAGGCGGCCCTCGATCGTCTTCACTTCTTCGGGGAAGGCCTCGACGGCCTCGTCGGGCACCGTGGTGACGCGTCCCTGGTCGTCGAACTGCCAGCCGCGCTGCTCGGCCTCCTGCCGCGCGTCGCGCAACGAAAGTCCGAGGCGGTGCCGGTCGTGCTCGATGCGCACGATCTTCAGCGGGACGACGTCCCCCTCTTCGACCACCTCCTGTGGGTGGCTGATGCGGCGGTCGACGAGCTCGGAGACGTGCACGAGGCCTTCAACCGGCCCAGGCAGCCGCGTGAAGGCGCCGAATGCGACCAGCTTCGTGACCACGCCAGGCACCACGTCGCCGACCGCGTACTTCGCGATCAGGTCCTGCCACTGCTCCGGTGCGGCCCGGCGGATCGAGAGCGCGATCTTCTTCGTCTCCTGGTCCACCTTCATGACGTAGACCTTGACCTCATCGCCGATCTTGAAGCGCTCCTCGGGGTTCGCGTTGCGGTCCCAGGAAAGCTCCGAGAGGTGAGCGAGGCCGTCGGCACCGCCGAGGTCAACAAAGACACCGAAGTTGCGGATGGAGGTAATGCGGCCGGTGCGGATCTCGCCTTCCTTGAGCTCGTCGAGGAGGCGGTCCTTCTGCTCAGAGCGCCACTCCTGCAGCGCCGCGCGCTCGGAGAGGATGGCGCGATTCCGGCGCCGGTTGATCTCGATCACCTTGAGACGCAGGCTGCGGCCGACCTGCTCGGCGAGCGACTGCGCGCCGTCTGAGCCGGGCTTCGCGCCCACGACCTGCGACATCGGGATGAAGGCGTTGACGCCCTCGACGTTCGCGAGCAGGCCACCCTTGTTGTAGCCGGTGACCTCACCCTCGAAGATCTCGCCGTCCTCGAAGCGCTGCTGGAGGATGCGCCAGCCCTGCTCACCTCGAGCCCGGTCGATCGAGAGCAGTACCTGTCCCTCATTCGTCTCCGGCTGCACGACGTACACGAGCACGCGCTCGCCAGCCTTGAGCTTGGAGGCCGGGTCGGCGCCCAGCGAGTGCATCTCGTTGCTCGGGATCACGCCCTCGGACTTCGAGCCGATATCGACGAGATCGACAAGCACGCCGTCGCGCTCGTTGCCCATGACGATGCCTTCGACGACCTCGCCTCGCCGCAAGGAGCGCGGCTCGGGAGCGCCTCCACTATCGAGGAGCGCCCCCATATCCATGATCTCGTCCTCGACGAGCGAAGCGTTCGGGTCGGTAGAAGTGCTGTTCGTCAAAGTGCGTGGAGCCTCCGAAAGGGATTTCTGCCCTCGGTCCGGCGGTTCAGCCGGTTCCCGCGAGCGCGGCGCATCATATCACGTGTCATGACTAGGCTGTCACATGACCGCAGGCTGCCGCTGCGCCTGCGCACCGTTGATCCTCGATGGGCGGCGCTAGCGCCGGACACCGAGCGGGCCATTCTGCCTCCGCTCCCTCGCCGCCTCAGAGAGGGACGAGAGCGCCGGTGACAGAATGGCCCGTTAAAGCCCTGGCGGTGGCCTATTTTCCACACCCGGTTGCCCGGGCAGTATCGTCGGCGCTGCGACGTTTCACTTCCGTGTTCGGGATGAGAACGGGTGGGTCCGCCGCGCTCTAACCACCAAGGAGGCCATTATCGTGCCTCCCCGCCTTCTGTTGCAAGAGCCCCGGCGACGCCACGGTAAGCGAGTCGTGATGACGGCCCGCTCGGATGCCGATCCTCCTGCGTTGCGAGTGCGCTCTGTCACCAACAGTCGTAGTATCCGCGCCGTGGGGCAGTTCGGCGACTACGTGGTCGCATCGGTGTTCTGCACGGAATGCGGGGCGCAGCTTCCGTCGGGCGCGCGCTACTGCATACGCTGCGGCACGCCCGCCACGGGCAGTGACACCATCACGCTCGAAACCCGGACGTACACACTCGCAGGGTTCGGGCGGCGGCTGGCCGGGCGTGTCATCGATATGACGCTCCTCGAAGGCCCCCTTGTCGCCGCTGTGTTCGTGGCAGCGGTAGTCAGCCTCCAGTCAGATTGCGTCGCCAGCCGCGGCGAGTGCCTCCGCGACGACCTCGACGGGCTCCGAGCTCCGGTCATTCTTGTCCTCCTGCAGTTGATCCCGCTGGTCTACTGGTCGCTCTGGGACAGCTTCGGCACCAGCCCCGGTCGGTGGCTCGTCGGCGTCCGGCTCGTCACGCGCAGCGGTTCGCCGCCCGGACTGCGGCGCGGCTGCGTGCGTGCCCTCGTGTCGCAGCTCGCCTCGGCACGAGTGCTGTACCTCGGCTACCTGTGGGCCCTCTGGGACCGCGAACGGCGGACGTGGCACGACCACGCGGCAAAGACATGGGCGGTGCGGCGATGACGATAAGTCCAACGTGCACGCAGTGTGGGGCCCCACTTCTGGACAACGCCGCCTACTGCGGTTCCTGCGGTGAACCAGCCGATTGGCGTGATCGCCTCAGCCTCCAGGGCAACGAACTCCGCATCGCGCCGATGGGGAAGCGCGTGCTCGCCTTCGGCATCGACCTCGCTGTCGTGTACGGCATCCAGACCACATTGAGGGTCGCCGCGCTGGTCGTCCGATTCCCGATCCGGCCGGACAACGGGTATCTCGAAGACTATCGGACGTGTCTCCGTCAAGCGACGACGACGGACGCGAGAGCCGACTGCGCGTACGACCTGTGGCCGCATTTATGGGTCGCGCTAATCCTCGGCTTCCTCATCCCGTTCGCCATCGGGATGACGTACTGGGCCGTCTGTAACGTGCGTGGCACCAGCATCGGCAAGTACGCCGCCGGGATCCGCATCGTGAACGCTCGAGGAGGCCGGCCCGGACTCGGGCGCGGGCTCGGCCGCACCCTCGCGGCTTTGTTCCTGTCGACGCCGCTGCTCTGGCTCGGCTACTGGTGGGCATTCTGGCAGCGACACCACCGCACCTGGCACGACATGATTGCCGGGACCTACGTGGTGCGTGTCCCGCCCGCTCGAGCCCAACCCCTCTCGGCAGACCCGGCCGCCGGCAGGCCGGCCTCGCCAGTCACCTAACAACCCGCAACGGCCCGCCGGGGACGAAGACGCGCTCAAACGGACGCAGGAATCAGCGCATAGATCGACATATAGCCAAAGAGGCGGAGCCAGTGGCTCCGCCTCTTCTCAGATCTTGGTAGCGGGAGAGGGATTCGAACCCCCGACCTTCGGGTTATGAGCCCGACGAGCTACCGCTGCTCCATCCCGCGACGACTGTGGCCGCGGCCACCTCTAACCAGTATACGGCACCTACACACAGAATATTGCGCGAACAGGACAGGCACCCTGCGCCTCGGAGAGATCGCGTCAGTCTGCCTGACGACATCGGAAACGACGTATAAGGTCAAGCCCTCGACCATTAGTACCAGTCAGCTACATGCATTGCTGCACTTCCACCTCTGGCCTATCAAGCGGGTAGTCTGCCCGCGGTCTTACCCGGTTACCCGGTGGGAGGCCTCATCTTGAAGGCGGCTTCGTGCTTAGATGCTTTCAGCACTTATCCGTTCCGGACTTGGCTACCCGGCAGTGCTCCTGGCGGAACAACCGGCACACCAGAGGTCCGTCCACCCCGGTCCTCTCGTACTAGGGGCAGCTCTCCTCAAGCCTCCTGCGCCCACAGCGGATAGAGACCGAACTGTCTCACGACGTTCTGAACCCAGCTCGCGTACCGCTTTAATGGGCGAACAGCCCAACCCTTGGGACCTGATTCAGCCCCAGGATGCGACGAGCCGACATCGAGGTGCCAAACCCTGCCGTCGATATGGACTCTTGGGCAGGATCAGCCTGTTATCCCCGGGGTAGCTTTTATCCGATAAGCCACGGCCCTTCCACTCGGGACCGTAGGATCACTTTGGCCGACTTTCGTCCCTGCTCGACGTGTCTGTCTCGCAGTCAAGCTCCCTTATGCCAATGCACGCGACGGGTGATTGCCATCCACCCTGAGGGAACCATTGCGCGCCTCCGTTACCTTTTGGGAGGCGACCGCCCCAGTCAAACTGCCTACCAGGCACTGTCCCCACGCTTGCTCGCAGGTTAGGAGGACAGACATAGAAGAGTGGTATTTCACCGTTGGCTCCCCGCCGCCCAAAAGCGACGGATCACAGCCTCCCACCTATCCTACGCATCTAGGCCCGGCCTCCAGCGCCAAGCTACAGTAAAGCTCCACGGGGTCTTTTTGTCCGGCTGCGGGTAGGCCGCATCTTCACGGCCAGTTCAATTTCGCCGAGTCCTTCGTTGAGACAGCGCCCAGATCGTTACACCATTCGTGCGGGTCGGAACTTACCCGACAAGGAATTTCGCTACCTTAGGACCGTTATAGTTACGGCCGCCGTTCACCGGGGCTTCAGTTCAAGCCTTGCAGCTCTCCCCTTAACCTTCCGGCACTGGGCAGGTGTCAGCCCCTATACATCCACTTACGTGTTAGCAGAGACCTGTGTTTTTGTTAAACAGTCGCCTGGGCCGGCTCACTGCGACCCCCACCCGCTCCGGACGCGAGGTCCTTCACAGCCAGGGGTGCTCCTTCTCCCGAAGTTACGGAGCTAGATTGCAGAGTTCCTTAACGAAGGTTCTCTCGTACACCTCACGGTACTTACCGCCGCCCACCAGTGTCGGTTTGCGGTACGGGCACCCACGGTACTAGCAACGAGGCTTTTCTAGCCGGCATGGACTCAACGGAATCGCTTTGACTGACGTCTCC
>JAIBBD010000037.1:0-5000 GCA_019694855.1 Dehalococcoidia bacterium | reverse complement strand
TCGCTCGCGGCGTGAAGCCGTGGGTATCGGAGGCCTGGATGTAGCCCGTCGCGCCTCCGGCCTCCACGCGGTAGACGGTGCCGCTCGCGCAGTTCGTGTGCTGCTCCAGGACCGTCCCCTGTGTGTTAGCGGCCACGCGCCCGGACTCGATGCCCAGGCGGCAGGGGTCGCCGCCTTGCACTGCAAGCAGCGCGATGTCGCCGGTGGCGCCGTCCTTGCCGATCAGCACCGTGCCGAGGCCGACCGTTGCGGTGGCGGTCGCGGACGCCGTGGGCGTCGCCGTCGGCTCCACCTCGTTGAAACTGCCCGCGGGCACGTTGAGGCTCTTCGTACGCACGAGGAACTCGTTCGCACCTGTGGACTGGATGCGCGCCTCGCTGTGCCCGAGCCTGGTGAATTCGTCACGCAGGTCAGACTGGCTCACCGGGTTGGTGAACCGGATCAACATCGTGCTGCCGGAAGTGAACTCGATGCCCGGCTTCAGCGTCGGCGGAATGGCGAGCAGGATCAGTCCGAACAGGGCCGTGAGGCCGCTGCCCAGGAACAACCACTTCCGGATCGATACCAGGTCGATCGTCTTCATCCGTCGCCCCCTGCCGGGGACGGCTCCCCGATCGGCCGCATGTCGGCACCAAGCCAGTCAGACTGGCGCGAGATCGAAGTCCCGATGAGCAGACGCATCAGCGCCCGCGTCACGAAGATCGCGGAGAACATGGAGACGAGCACGCCGGCCGCCAGTGTCAGCGCGAAACCCTGCACGAGCGGCGCCTCGAACGCGCCGAGGCCAGGAATAGTGAGCCCGCCGCCCAGGACGTACAGGATCAACGTGGTAATCAGCGTCGTGACGTTGGAGTCGCGGATCGACGGCCACGCGCGGGCGAAGCCCGCCTCGATCGCCGTCGCGTACGAGCGCCCCTCGCGCATCTCCTCTTTGAGCCGCTCGAATACGAGGATGTTCGCGTCGACGGCCATGCCGACCGAGAGCACGAACGCTCCGATGCCGGCCAGCGTCATCGTCACCGGAATGAGCTTGAAGATCGCCAGCGACAGCAGCGTGTACACGATCAGCGCCACTGAGGCGAGGATGCCCGGCACGCGGTAGTACAGCACCATGAACAGGATCACGATGAGCAGGCCGATCTCACCCGCGACGACGGACTGCCGGACGGCATCGTCGCCCAGCGTGGCGTCGACGTTCTGCTCCTGGAGTACGGTCAGCTGCACGGGAAGAGCGCCTGAGTTCAGCTGGATCACCAGGTCCTTGGCCCCGGTGCGGCCCTCCTTGGTCGTTGTCAGCGGGAGGCCCGTGATCTGGCCGCGGTCCTCGATCACGCCGTTCACGTTCGGGGACGCCAGCGCCTCGTTGTCGAGGAAGATGCCGAGGGGCTGCCCGAGCAGGCGCTGCGTGACCTGCTTCGAAAGCTGCGCGCCGTCCGAGTTCCACTCGAAGTCCACGACCGGGTTGCCAAGCTGGTCTGTACCAACGAAGGCGTTCGGCTTCAGGAACCGCGAGGTCAGCGGCACCGGTTTGCCATCCAGCTCGGCGACGGCCTGTACCCACTGGCCCTGGTCGTCACACGGCTGCGCGACGTCCGGGAACGGGCTCTGCCCCTGCTGACAGAACTGCAGCAGCGCCGTGCGCCCGAGCAGGTCGCGGGCCTTGTCGGGCGTTAGGCCCGGGAGCTGCACCGAGATGTTCGAGTTGCCCTGGCGAGTGATCTCAGCCTCGGACACGCCGGAGGAGTCGACGCGCTTGCGCAGCACCCGGATGGTGCCGTCCATCGCGTCGCCGACATCGCCTTCCGTGCCCGGGGGCAGCGAGGCGTCGAGCAGCAGGCGGGTGCCGCCCTGGAGGTCGAGGCCGAGCCGCATCGTCTTGCGCTCGAAGCTCCCGATCGAAATGCCCTTTCCCGCCGGCCATGGGATGGCCGAAGGGAACCAGCGCTCCGGCTGACTCGGCCACACGATGATGAGCGCGGCGACGGAGAGCACGGCGATGATGGCGATGGGCCACAGGTGTGCGCGCGTGGGCATCAGTTGGCGCTCGCCTTCCCCGCATCGTCGGCCTCGGTGAGGTCCTCGGATGCGTGTCTCGATACCGATTGCACCGCATCTGCGGTCGCACGGAGCAGCACGCCCGGCGCGGCCTCGAGCGTAAGCTCCAGCGGGCCGCGGTCGCGTGTCTGGATGTCGCGGATGACCGCGAAGAAGCCCCCGGTCGTCAGCACCTCGTCACCGATCTCCAACGACGAGATGTCGCGTCGGCGGCGCTGCTGCTGCTGGATGACCGGACGCAACAGAATGAAATAGAACGCGAGGAAGATGAGAAGCGCAAGGAAGATGAACTCGCCCACGGCTACTCGTCGCCGCCAGCAGCGGCGGTCCGTTCCGGCTCGGCCTGCCTTGCCGCGACTGCTCGTTCGTCCACCTTGTAGAGATCCGAGGGGCTGTCGAGCCGGTCGACGAACAGAAAACCGTTGATGTGATCGACCTCGTGCTCGAACGCCTGCGCGAGGAGGTCGTCCTCGGCGCGCATCCGAACTTCGCGACCGCGCTCATCGAGCGCCCGCACCACGACCTTCTGCGAGCGGGTGATCGCGTGCGTCCGGTACCCCGGCACCGAGAGGCAACCCTCGCCCTGGAGGACGCGCGACCCCGTCCGCTTCACGATGACGGGGTTGATCAGTGCGAAGGGCTCTTCGTCGGGCATGCCGAGGACGACAACACGCAACGGCACCCCGATCTGGGGCGCCGCGAGGCCCACACCCTGGGCCGCATACATCGATTCGATCATGTCCACGATCAGGCGGCGGATGGAGTCATCCACCTGGCGCACCTTCTTCGCGGGCTGTCGGAGTACCGGATCGCCGAGGTACCGGATCGGACGCACAGTCACGAAACCGATTGTAGGCCACATCCCCGGCAGCGTCTCCGAACGCCCGTCCGCGGGCGCCGAGGCGCACCGCCTCGGCGTAGACTCGGCTCGTGCCTCGTCGCCTCATCCGCCGCAGCCGTTCGCCGGCCCGTCCCGAGGGCTGGGCGCTGGTGGCGGTCGCCAGGGACGAGGTGACCGCCGAAGAATGGCAGCGCCTGCTCTCGGGGGAGGGCATCGAGGCGCAGGTGCGCATCGACGACCCGGCGCGGGCGGGGATGCCGGGCCACACGGCGTTTCCGCTCGGCTACACCGAGCCGGGGCTGTCGCTCTTCTCGTATCCCCTCTACGTACGCCGGCAGCAGCGCCGGGAGGCACGCCGGCTGCTTGGAGAGCAGGTCGAATTCAGTCGCTCCGGGCTCAGCGGGGAAACCATCCTTGGCGCCGTCGGCGTGGTCGTGGCGTCGCTCGCGATCGTCATCCTCCTGGTCCTCCGAGGCTCGTGACCCTGTCTGCGGTACCATCCACTCGATGCGCGCCCTGCTCTGCCGCTCGCTCGAAGAAGGCATCGACGGCCTGCGGGTCGAGGACGTGCCTCCCCCCGGATTGTCGCCGGACGGCGTCCGCATCGAGGTCCATGCCGCGGCGATGAACTTCGCCGACACGCTGCTGGTGCGCGGCCGCTACCAGGAGAAGCCTGCGCTTCCATTCGCCCCCGGCCTCGAAGTGGCCGGCTTCGTCCTTGAGGTCGCCCCGGGCGTACAGCACGTGCTCCCCGGTGAACGAGTCGTCGCGCTCCTTGACCACGGCGGCTTCGCGGAGGAGGCAGTTGCCCGGGCCTCGGAAGTGGTCCGCATCCCCGAGGAGATCGACGACGCCACCGCTGCCGCCATCCCGATCGCGTACTTGACGTCCTACCTGGCGCTCGTCGAGCGCGCCCGTCTGCAACCTCGGGAGGTGCTCGTGGTCTTCGGCGCCTCGGGCGGGGTCGGGCTGAGCGCCGTGGAGGTTGGTCACGGCCTGGGGGCACGCGTCATCGCCGTCGCTTCTTCGCATGACAAGCTGGCGACCGCGCTCGATCGTGGCGCCGACGACGCCGTCAGCTACACCGAGGAGGACGTGGCGGCCCGCATCGAAGAACTAGCCGGGGGCGCCGACGTCATCTACGACCCGGTCGGCGGCGAACTGTTCGAAGCCGGCCTGCACGCCATCAACCCGGGTGGCCGCATCCTGCTCGTCGGGTTCGCAAGCGGTACCGTGCCGCAGATTCCCGCGAACCACCTCCTGGTCAAGGACGCGGCGGCCCTCGGCTTCAGTATCGGGCAATTCCGGCGCCACCAGCCCGACCGAGTACGTGCCGCGTTGGCCGAGTTGCTGCGCATGACCGTGGAGGGCCGCCTGCGCCCGCTCGTCTCGCAGGTGCTGCCATTGGATCGGGCGGTCGAGGGCCTTCGCGAGTTGCAGGTCGGACGCACCGTCGGAAAGCTCGTCGTCCGCCCCCGGTGACGGACTAGGTCACCGTCGCCGGATCGACGTCGACCACCCATCCGGGCGGCAGGTCGATCTGCCGCACCACCGCCGCGGGGTCGATGCCCTTCACCAGCAGAGCCCAGCGGTAGCGCCCCCGTACCCGCGCGATCTGAGGCGGCGTCGGCCCGAGGACATCGATGTCCGGCAGCCCCGCCGCGAGGCGGCGCAGCTCCTGTCGCACGCGCGTTGCCTCCTCGAGCGCGTACTCCTGCCGGGCGTGCGCGAACTGCAACCGCACGAGGCGCACGAACGGCGGGTAACGATGCTCGCGACGCCAGGGCAGCTCGTCCTCGTAGAACCCGTCGACGTCGCCGAGCGTTGCCGCCTCGATCGCCCGGTCGTCTGGCGACAGCGTCTGGATTACCACCCGCCCGAGGCGGTCGGCGCGACCCGCCCGGCCCGCGACTTGCGACAGGAGCTGAAACGTCTGTTCGCGGGCCCGGAACCCGCCCGCCCAGAGCGAGTAGTCCGCCATCACGACGCCCACGAGGGTCACCAGCGGCAGGTCGAGGCCCTTCGCCACCATCTGGGTGCCCACCAGGACATCCGACTCGTGGCGCATGAACCGCCCGAGGATGGCCTCGTGCTGCTCCGCCGT
>JAIBBD010000111.1 GCA_019694855.1 Dehalococcoidia bacterium | reverse complement strand
CGGTCCGCCAGCGCCTTGCGGCGCTCCTTGCCCGCCTCGTCGTCGGCGCCCGAGCGCGTGTTCGCCAGCACGAGGCCGGCGACCCGGTCGCGGTGGTTGCGCCAGAATGCGAGTGCCGCGTAGCCGCCCATGGAGAGCCCGCAGACCACGGCCTTCTCGATGCCGGCCGCGTCCATCGCGCGGATCCCCGCGTCGGCCGCCGCGTCCATCGTCATCACCTCGGGTGCGTCGCTGCCGCCGCCCAGGCCCGGGAAATCGGGCGCCGCCACCGGCAGGCGGTCCTTGAACGCCGCGACCTGTGGCTCCCACATCGAGGCGTCCAGGGGAAAGGCGTGTAGCAACAACAGTCCGTCGGCCATCTCGGTACTCTCCTCACGCTCAATCAGACTGGGGTAGTTCGTATTGCGGTCGTCTGCTCGATAGCCCGCACGTACTTGCGAACTACGTACGACCACTGCTCGACGATGCCGCCCGCGCGCCGATCGCGCAAGCACGACGCTTGCCGGGCCGGCAGCCTGTCGGCTCGCGTGAGCGACGCGCGAAGCCTACCTGGCGAGGATGAGCAGCGCTCCACCCACGATGCTCACGAGCACGAGCGCCATCACCAGGCGCTGTACCAGCGCCCAGCCGCTGCGGTCCGGCGGGTCCCAGCCGGAGTAACCGGCTTCCTCCGTCAGGTCCGGGTCGAGGTCACCCTCCGTCGAGGTCACCCAGTCGTCGTCTGCCATACAGACAGGCTACGCAACGGATGGCGGCGGGTCACGCGGTATGCTGACCTCGATGGCTGCCGAGGCAACCCCCGAGTCCGACGAACCGCTCACCGACGCGCTCCTCGAGGAGATCGAGGCGGTCGCGGTCGAGCTCGCGCACCTCGCGGGCGCCGAAATCGACAGCGCGCTCGGCCGCGAGATCGTGGTCGAGTACAAGAGCGCCAGCAAGAGGGGCAACGTCGAGCCTACGAACCCCGTCTCGGAGGTCGACCACGCCGTCGAAGCGCTCGTCCGCGAACGCCTTGCGCTGCGCTTTCCCGGCCACGGCATCATCGGCGAGGAAGTCGAGCTGCAGCCCGACCCCACGCGCGATTTCGTGTGGGTGATCGACCCCGTCGACGGCACCACCAACTTCGTGAACGGCTTCCCGCTGTTCGCCGCCTCGATCGGCGTCCTCCATCGAGGTGTACCGGTCGCCGGCGCCATCTGGTGTTCCACCGGCCACGAGCTGCGTTCCGGCGTTTATCACGCCCGCGCCGGCGGCCCGCTCCGCTTCGAGGGCCGCAAGGTGCCCCTCGGCCGCCCGAGTGTCGGCGTGCGCCGCCGCCTGATCGCCGGCCCCGGCGGCCGCATCGGCCGTGACCCAAAGTGGGACTCGCGCGTCACCGGCTCGGCCTGCATCGAGTGTGCCTTCGTCGCTGCCGGCATCTTTTCGGCCACCGCCTTCTGGGGCCTCTCGATCTGGGACGTTGCGGCCGGCATCGTCCTCGTCCGCGCCGCCGGCCTCGAGGCGTGGACCCGCAACGCCGACGGCTGGGCGCGGCTCGAACGCTTCGAGGCCCCCGCGAAGGTCCGCGAGGACCGCGCTCCGACGCTCCGCGACTGGCGCCAGCCCTTGCTGATTGGCACGGAGGAGGCGACCGCCCCCTTCCGCGTCGGCGAGCGTGGCCCGCGCTGGTGGTGGCGCGTCCGCCTCGCCGCTCGGATCCTCACCGGCCGCTGACGAGGGCCCTTAGACCCTCCGAGGTCAGACCGCGGTTCGAGGCGACCTCAGAGCAGCGGCCATGGCACGCAGCGCCACGGGTACATCTCCGGCAGCACCGGATGCCCGAGCAGGGCGTCGCAGCGCCGCACGATCGCATCCACTTCGGCCTCGGCGATCCAGTCGCGCAGCGCCTTCGTCGAGCCGTCGCGCGCCTCGAGGCAGTCACGCATCCGCCCGAGGTCGGCGCGCACTGCCTCGGACACCTCGACGCCGGCGAAGTCCCAGATCACCGTGCGCAGCTTGTCCACGTGGTGGAAGCACAGCGCGTTGTCGATCCCCCACACGTGGCCCAGCGCGTCGAGGAGCACGTGCCCGCCCTTGCGGTCCGCGTTGTTCATCACGAGGTCGAACACCGCGAGGCGGATCAGCTGCTCGTGGTAGGCCACGTCCTTGCGCAGCTCGAAGTAGTGCTGTTGCGGGTCGTGCGCGATGAACAGCTGCATCGACCCGATACCCTGCGGTCCGTCCCGCTCCACCGTCGGGGGCACAAGCCGCCACCCGAACGCCTCGGACGCTTCATATGCGGCAATCTCGCGCTCGTGCAGCGTGCCGTACGGGAAGTCGTGCAGCGGCTGCTCGCCCGACCGCGGCTTGTAGATGCCGAGCCCGCTGCCGAACTCCGGGTGTTCGAGCGTGGCCACGAAGACATAGTTTGAGGAGTCGTAGATCAGCTGCAGCTGCTGGACGTGCGAGTCGCGCAGCGCCTCGAGGACGAACGGGTCGTCCGGCCCCCACGCATTCCGCAGGTCGGCCATGCTGGTCGTCACGCCCTCGATTGTACCGAGGGCTGAGCCGCGGCCCGCATCAGGAGGTCGTCACCACCTCGCGTGCTGTGATCCCGAGCCCGACGCGCATCGCGCAGCAGTGCATCATCATCGTCGCCAGCGCCGGCAACGAGGCGTCCAGCGTCGCGCTCACCCGTCCCAGCTCCTCGTCCGACAACCCCTGTGCCGCGAGCGTCTCGCGACTCGCTTCGAGCGGCCGCGCCAGGAACCGCGACGAGGATCGCGCGTAGAAATACAGCGCCCGCCCACGCCGCCGGAAGTCGGGGTACGCCGCCATGTGCTGCAGCTCGTCCCAGACCGGCTCGAGGTACCGCGGCCAGCGCGCCATCGCGCGGTACAGCTCCGGCGCCGCCTCGATCTGCAGCGCCTCGGCCACCTCGGGCAGCACGCCGATGGACGGCGGCGGCAGCTCGACCCGCGTGTTGAGGTGCGCGAGCTCGCGTTCCGAGGTCACCCGGGGGTCTGGCCGGCCCTGCCCGCCGACGCGCGGATTCTCCCAGGCCTCGGCCAGCGCCGCGCAGATCAGCAGCTCCTGTGGCTGCACCCACTGGAACACGTCGAGCAGCGCCTCGACCGCATGCAGTTCGTCGGCGCCGAGGCCGCCTGCGACCAGTGAGGCACGGTCGAGGAGCGGCTCGTACACCGCCTCGACGGCGTCGAGCGCCATGTCGGCCATGTAGAGTGCGCTGCCGACAATGCCTGCCGTCTCGACCGACGGCCGCAGCTGCGGCCAAACCACTTCGAGGTAGCGCCCCGCCTCCCCGAGCTTGGTGAAGACCTCCGGCACGAACGGCGACCGCAGCGCCGCCGCCATCTCCTCGGGAATGCTCGTCGCGTCCATCGGGCCGAGCATACCGCGCCCCTCCGAGGTCGTTCACCGCCTCCGAGTCGCACCCCGCACTGGTCGCTCCTCCTCGTCTCCGAGCTCACGCGACCGGTGTCTTCCCCCACCCTCGCTCCTCGCTGGCCGCACCCGTACGATCGCCGCCTCACGAGGAGCAGCCGTTCGGAGGACAGACATGGCACGACCAGTCGCGCTCATCACCGGGGCCAGCCGAGGCATCGGCAAGCAGCTCGCGCTCGACCTCGCCTCGGCCGGTTACGACCTCGTCCTCACCGCCCGCTCCACCGACGACTCCCCCAGCGCCATGCCCGGCACCATCGACGAGACCGCCGCCCAGTGCCGCGAGCGCGGCGCCGAGGTGCTCTCGGTTGCCGCCAACGTCCGTCGCGAGGAAGAAGTGAACGCCGCCGTCGACCAGGCCTACGCCCGCTTCGGCCGCGTCGATGTCCTCGTGAACAACGCCGGCGTCGCCCCCTTCGGCTCCGCCCTCGAGATGCCCGTCCGCGTCTTCAACGTGGTCATGGACGTGAACGTGAACGGGCCCTGGTACTTCATGCGCGCCGTCGCCCCGCGCATGCGCGACGCCGGCGC
>JAIBBD010000036.1 GCA_019694855.1 Dehalococcoidia bacterium | reverse complement strand
TCGCCTCGGAAGAGCGAGAACTGGAGGTGCATCCCTGAGCCGTTCTCGTCGGTGAGCGGCTTCGGCATGAACGTGGCGTAGACGCCGTGGTTCATGGCCACTTCCTTCACGACGAGGCGGTAGGTCATCACGGAGTCGGCCATCGTGAGCGCGTCTGTGTAGCGCAGGTCGATCTCGTGCTGGCTCGGCGCTCCCTCGTGGTGACTGAGCGCCACCGGAATGCCCATCTCCTCAAGGGTGAGCACCGTCTCGCGACGCAGGTCGGAGCCGCTGTCGAGTGGCGTGAGGTCGAAGTATCCGCCGCCGTCCAGCGGTTCGAGGGAGTGCGCGTCCCGGAAGTAGAAGTACTCGATTTCCGGTGACACGTAGCAGGTGAACCCGGCCGCAGCCGCGCGCTCCACGGTCCGCTTCAAGACCCAGCGCGGGTCGCCTTCGAACGGGCCGCCGTCCGGGCCCTCGATGTCGCAGAACATGCGGGCGACGGCCCGCTCGCGAGGCCGCCACGGCAGCAGCTGAAACGTCTGTGGGTCGGGCCGCATGATCATGTCGGCCTCGTCGGTGCGCGCGAACCCCTCGATCGAGGCTCCGTCGAACGTCACCCCGTCCTCGAGGGCGTGTTCCAGCTCCTCTACCGTGATCGCGACGGACTTCAGCATGCCGAGGATGTCCGTGAACCAGAGACGGATGAACTTCACATCGTGGTCGCGGCACGCCTGCAGCACGTGCTGGCGTGAGTCGAAGTCCTGCATCGCTCGCTTCCTCTCGGTAGGCCCTCGCTCCGGGGACAAAGGTCGAGGAGAAGGCAGCGGCCCCGGTTGCCCGGGGCCGCTGGAATCGTTGCCGCGCGGGCGGTTAGCCGGCGAAGTACAGCTCGTACTCGTACGGCGTCGGGCGAAGGCGGACCTCCTGCGCCTCGGCACGCTTGTACTCCAGCCAGGTGTCGATGACGTCCTGGGTGAACACGCCGCCCTGCAGCAGGAAGTCGTGATCCGCCTCGAGGGCGTCCAGCGCCTGCTCGAGCGAGCCCGGGACGGTCGGGACCTTGGCGGCCTCGTCGGGCGGCAGCTCGTAGATGTTGCGGTCCAGCGGGTCACCGGGGTCCGTCTGCTTCTGGATGCCGTCGAGGCCCGCCATCAGCATCGCCGCGAACGCAAGGTACGGGTTGCACGTCGCGTCCGCCGGGCGGAACTCGATGCGCTTTGCGTTCGCCGACATCGAGTACGTCGGGATGCGGATCGAGGCGGAGCGGTTACGCATCGAGTACGCGAGGTTCACTGGCGCCTCGTAGTGCGGGACCAGTCGCTTGTACGAGTTGGTCGTGGGGGCCGCGAACGCCAGCACGGCGTGGGCGTGCTTCAAGAGGCCGCCGATGTACCAGCGCGCCACCTGCGACAGTCCGGCGTACCCGTTCGAGTCGTAGAACGCGGGCGCGCCGTTCTTCCACAGCGACTGGTGCGTGTGCATACCGGTGCCGTTGTCGCCGTAGATCGGCTTCGCCATGAACGTGGCGACCTTGCCGTGCTTCCGGGAGACGTTGCGGACGACGTACTTGTACCACTGCGAGCGGTCTGCCTGCGTGGTCAGCGTGCCGAAGCGCATCGCCAGCTCGCCCTGGCCCGCGGTCGCCACCTCGTGGTGGTGCAGCTCCATCGGAATGCCGATGCCCTCGAGCGCCTCGACGAACTCGTTGCGGATTTCGGTTTGCGTGTCAAAGGGCGGCGCCGGCGAGTAGCCTTCCTTGCCCGCGATCTTGAAGGAGAGGTTGCCGCCCTCCTCGCGGCCGCTGTTCCACGAGCCCTCGTTCGAGTCCACGAAGTAGAACGCGGAGTTCTGGCCCTGCTGGAAGCGCACGTCGTCGAAGAGGAAGAACTCGAGCTCGGGGCCGAAGTACGCCGTGTCGGCGATCCCGGTCGTCTTGAGGTACTCCTCGGCCTTCTTCGCGATCGCACGCGGGTCGCGGCTGTAGTGCTGCCGGGTGAGCGGGTCGGCGACGTCGCAAATCAGGCTGAGCGTTGGCGTGTCGTACGCGGGGTCGATCACCGCCGTGTCGAGGTCCGGCATCAGCAGCATGTCCGACTCGTGGATCTGCTGAAAGCCACGGAAGCTCGAGCCGTCGAAGCCCTGTCCGTCGGCGATCAGGTCCGCGTTTAGACGGTGTGCCGGCAGCGTGAAATGCTGCCATCGACCGAGGAGGTCGGCCACCTTCAGGTCGACTCGGCGCACGCTCCTCGAGCTGGCCAGGTCGAGCACTTCTTGCAATGTCGCCACGTTCGCCTCTCCCTCTACCGGCACCCGAAGGGTGCGTTGATGCTCGCGAGCGGTACCCCGGCCTCTGTGGCCGTACACGCTGCACGAATTCTGAACCGTGCGGGGTCAGAGGAAAAGGTAGAGCCGAGCGGTTACTCTCCGATTACTCCCCTGTTACGAACATGTTTCGTCGCTGTTCGCGACAATGAAGCCGAAGCGACGGCTTCTACAACCCCTCCGCGCCGAGTGAGTCCAGCCGCGCGCCCATCGGCGCATCGTCGATGAAGCGATAGCCGACGTTGCGCACGGTATCGATGTAGGCCTCGTGGCGTTCGATCTTCGCTCGGATGCGCCGGATGTGGACGTCTACGGTGCGGGACCCTCCGTAGTAGTCGTAGCCCCAGACGCGATTCAGGAGTGCTTCACGCGTGAACGGCTTGCCCGCATTCGTGGCGAGGAACCGGAGCAGTTCGTATTCCTTGTAGGTGAGGTCGACGACCTCGCCATCGACGCTCACCGTATACCGTTCGAGGTCGATCACGAGACCGCGTCGGCGCAGCAGGCTGCCCTCGTCGGCGCCGGTGTGCTCCCAGAGGACGCGCCCCACCCGGGTGCGGAACTCCTCGATGTCGAGTGGCGGCATCTGGAAGTCGTCGATCCGGACGCCGGCGCCCACCATGCTCAACTGTTCGTGGGTGGCGATAAGCAACACGCCGACCCGGTCCACGATCTCCGGGTCACGCAGCACCGCGGCCAGTCCGCCGGCGGTCACGCCGATGCCGAGGTCCAGCACGAGCACCGCGGGCCGCCACTCCCGCACCGCCACCATCCCGGCCTCGAGCGTGCGCTCGGTACGCACCGGCCGCGCGTCGAGGCGCATCGCAGCCCCTGCGGCGGTGACGTGCTGGGGATCGTCGCTGACGATCAGGATCCGCTGCATGGCGGGAAGTGTAGTCGAACAAGCAGCCCGACGCTCGTTTTGAACGTCGGGCTGCCCGCGAGTCGAAGCTCGTCGTGCCTACTTATCGAGCCATCCGTACGACACCTGGTCGCCCCAGTTGTAGTACGAGGAGTTGTCACCGGGTGCCGAACCGGACCAACGGATTCCCCGCAGCCAGGGCTGCAGAACCTCGGGCGTGAAGCCGTCCGAGAACGGCGGACGGTAGGCCTGGTCGAGGTCCTTGTCCCAGATCTTGCGCCAGATCTCCTTGCGCTTGTCGGGGCTGAGCTCGACCTGCTGTGCCTCGGCCCAGCTGTCGATGTCCGGGTCAACGAACTGGGAGCGGTTGCCGGTCGACTTCGAGTGGACCTGTCCGTAGAAGTAGTTGTCCGCGTCGAAGCCAGTCGTCAGCCACCCGGATGTCGAGAACTCCGGCAGCTTGCGCCCGGTCCACTGCGAGTTGAACTCGGTGTAATCGACTTTGCCACCGGTCATCGTGATCCCGACGTCCTTGAGCATCGGCAGCAGGACCTCGGGCGTCTTCTCATAGGCGCCGGTGTACGGGTAGAAGATGTTGTTGATCGTGAGGCTGCTCTGGCCGGCGGCGGCGAGCAGCTGCTTCGCCTGCGTGGGGTCGTACGTCGCCCACTTGCCGAGGTTGCCGGTGGCAAACGTCGGCTCCTTGTCGAAGATGTACGTCCACGGGATCACGTTCAGGCTCTTGCCGAAACCTTCGAAGATCAGCTGCGTCATCGTGTCGCGGTTCATGGCGAGCGAGATCGCGCGGCGCACGCGGACATCCGTGAACTTCGGGTTCTGGCAGTTGAACGCCAGCGAACGGACGGCCGTGACCGGGAGCAGGTTGACCTGCAGGTTCGCGTTCTGCGATAGCAGGTTCTTCACGTCACCGAAGGTCGAAGCCACCGCGTAGGCGTAGTCGATCTGGCCGGCGCGGAACGCCGCGAGGCGCGCCGCGAGGTCCGGCATGATGCGGAACTCGAAGCCGTCCAACAGGACCTTGCGCTCCCAGTAGTCGGGATTCTTGTCGAACGTCACCCGCTGGCTGGTCGTCAGTTCTTTGAGGATCATCGGCCCGGTGCCGATGCCACGCTTGTTGATCGTCCCGTCGTCCACGAGTTCCTTCGGGAAGATCGTCTGCTTGTTGCTGCCCAGCGGGTTGAGGAAGTCGACGACCGGGCGCTTCATCTTGATCTTGAACGTGAGGTCGTCCACCACCTCGAACCCGGACACGTTCGAGTAGTACTGCTGGTGTGCGCCGGTCTTCGAATAGCGCTCGAGAGCGTAGGCGGCGTCCGCGGCCACGAAGGGGCGACCGTTCAGCGGCGCCAGGTTCTGCCACTTGATGCCCGGCGTGATCTTGAAGGTGAAGGTCAACCCGTCTGGCGACCGCTCCCACGACTTCGCCAGCTCGGGCTCGAGCACCGGCTGGTTGAACGGATCCGCCTTCGGTCCGCGTTGGATGCCGAGCAGCCGGTTGTAGATCATGTTCGGCACCGTGACGGTGCCGCCGGCGGCCGAGACGGTCGGGTCTATGTCCGAGACGTCCCAGGTGGCGGCGACCTTCATGATCCCGCCGGACTTTGCCTCCTTTTTCGGCTCCGGGAAGTTGTACGGGTACGGCAGCGACGCGTCTTTGACGTACTTCCCACGCTCCGCGTCCCCCTGGTCGATGTTGGACGCGGCGGACGTGCCGGTCGCGCTCGCCTCGGGCGTGCCGGATCCGCTGTCGTCATCGCTGCCGCATCCGATGAGTGCGGCGGCGGCCAGCCCTGCGCCGGCGAGCAACGAGCCTCGTAAGACCGTTCGTCGCCCGAAGAGCGTACGGCTGAGATCCAAGTCCTGTTCGGTTGGCATACGCGGGTCCCCCTCCTCTGCCTGTGCCCCGTCGCGTGCGGCGGAGAGTATCACAGCCGAGATACGCATTGTGATCGTGATTCGGATCGCACAAACACAAATTTTGTAGGTGCGGGGGCGGTGGGAGGGGCTCCCCACGATCAGTCCCTGCGGCGAGGAGGGACGCGGGCGGGGCGGAGCTCGACCCCGGATGGTCGCCTGAGAGTCCGGCTATCACTCAGGAAGCTGAGCAGATCATTGTCCGCTCGGCCACCCTTGTGTTACGTTCGACGCGATGACGATGCGCCGGCTACTTGCCACCTTCGCTCTCGTCGCACTGACCGGAGCGTTTTGGACCGCTTCCGAGGCTGCCGCACCGGCGCTAACCCTGACCGGCGTCACTCCTGACCATGGCCCGGCCGGTGGTTCGACCCTCGTGACGATTCATGGCTCGGGGTTGCCGACACTCGGCCAGTGCGAACCTCCCGTCATCGAGGTCTTCTTCGATGGCCTGAGCGCCTTCACGACCGAGCCCCCAACGGCCACCCAGGTGCGTGTGAGCACCCCGGCGCACGCGGGCGGGCCGGTGAACGTCACCGTCATCAACAACTGCGACCACACAACGGCGACATTGAACGCCGCCTACACGTACGTGAGCCCGACCATCCTCCACGGCTCCATCCCAAAGGACGGCGGGTACGGACTCTTCGTCTTCGGCGGTGGCACGAACAACGACCTTGTAGCCGCGTCCGGCTGTCCGAAGGCGACGGCGACGTTCTGGGCGACCAACGCTACCGGGCAGTTCGTGACGTTCATTCCGGGGACCGCCGTGCAGGCCGTCAACGATGCCTGGAACCGGCTCTTCCCGGACGGGATCCCCTACAACACGGCCCTGATCGGTCGCTGCGTCTGACCGTCGACCGTCTCGCTCACTGAGCAGCGAGGAGCCTCGTCGTTTCGCTGACCGTTGCGGATTGCTATCATCGTTGCCCCGAAAGAATCCCACGCTCGGGATGGCGCCCGGGCGGCCCGGGCAAGCCCGACCCCACGAGGGAGCCTCCCCCATGTCCGTCATCGAGACGACCGATCTCACGAAGATCTACCACAACGGGTATATCGCCCTGAACGCACTCTCGATGCGGGTCGACAAGGGGATGGTGTACGGCCTCGTGGGGCCGAACGGCGCGGGCAAGTCGACGACCTTCCGGGTGTTGCTGGGACTGCAGAAGCAGACGGCTGGCTCGGTGAAGGTGTTTGGCGAGGAGATGCACGCCGAGCGCGCCGACCTTCGACGGCGGATCGGCTTCCTGCCCACCAGCCCGAGCTTTCCTCGTAACCTGACGCCCATCGACTACCTCAAGCTGGTCGGGGCGATCACCGGCATGCCGCGTGACCGCATCAAGATTCGCCTGGCGATGCTGTTGCGTGCCGTCGACCTGACGAGCGCGGCCGCGCAACGTATCGACGGGCTGTCGACCGGTATGTTGACCCGTCTCGGCATCGCCGCGGCGCTGATGAACGACCCCGAGCTGCTCATCCTCGACGAGCCGACCTCGGGCCTCGACCCGACCGGACGCAAGCAGACCATCGAGTTGATTCGTGACCTCTCGGGCCGTGACCGTACGATCATCATCGCGACGCACATCCTTTCGGACGTCGAGCGGATCTGCACGGACGTCGGCATCATTTCGCAGGGCCGCCTCATCTACCACGGACCGATGTCGGAGATGCGCCGCCTGGCGCGCCACGGCACGATCTCGGTCGAGATCGAGGGCAATACCGCCGCTTTCGAGCAGCAGATCCCGCTGCTCGACGACATCGGCGACGTGACCTGGGAGCGCATTGGCTCCGAGTTTCGTATCAAGTTCGTCGGCGCCGAGCGGCTGCCGGTCTACATTCAGCGCGTACTCGACCTCATCGACCGCACCGGAGTGGAGCTGTTGCACTTCAACACCGGTGAGGACGAACTGGAGGAGGCGTTCCTGCGCCGCCTCGAGGAGGACCGCGTACGTGGCTCGCTACGTAGCTCCTGGGCGGCGACGCAGCGCCTCTCCGGCGACAACCGTCTCATCCTGCCCGAGCCCGAATACCAGAATGGCGCGCTGCCGTCCGAGGTGATCGAAGAAGAGGTCGTTAATGCAGGCGTTTCTGGTCCTCCTTCGCTATGACCTGAGCCAGATGGGACGGTCATGGATCGTCCGCATCTGGGTCTTCCTGCTGTTCATCCCCGCGGTCTTCGTACTCGGCGTCGCCGCGAACGAGAATGAGCTGGCTTCCGAGTCGCTGGCCGCCTATATCACCGCGGTGATGGCGCCGCTGTCATGGCTCGCCGTGTCCATCTACTCCGCATCGGCGGTAAGTGGCGAGGCGGGTGTAGCGACGGACGGCATCCTGTCGAAGTCCGTCACGCGGACCGAGTACATCTCCGCCAAGGTGGCGGCGCGTGTAGGCGTGACCATCATCGTGTATCTGATGGTGATGCTGCCGTTTACCTACCTGCTGCGGCACTACGCGGACCCTGACACCACTGGCACCGGCGTGTTCATGGGCCTGCTGATGGTGGGCACGTTGCTGGCGTTCCTCGCGGCGCTGGGCATCCTGCTGTCGACGATCTTCCGCAACGTGCAGATCGCCGTCCTCTGCGCGTTGATGAGCGTGCTGCTGTCCGGGCTGGCGCTGCAGTTCCTCGAGCTGAAGTGGCTGAGCACTACCGCGGTCATCAACGGCCTGCCCGAAACCTTCCGGGGCGATACATCGATGCTGACGTCCATCCGGGTCGTGGTGGTGTTCATTGCCCTGACGGTGGCGGCCGTTTCGTCGTCACTGTGGCTGTTCAGGCAGAAGGACCTGTAGCTCCGTCGAACGATGCAGGAGCGCGACCGCCACCGACCAGGCAACGTCGAGGACACCCCGCTCGGCCGCGTGGGCGATCGGGAGCTGCGCGGCGTCGTCGAGCGGCGCGAAATCCGCCTCGGGCCCGTGGTCTTCGGTCGGGTGCGCCCACGAGCCGTCGACGTGTATGAGCCAGGCCTCGGCCGGCGCACCGTGCAGGTCGACGCGCCCGTCGATCCCTATCTGCGCGCGCTACGCTGGGTACTGGTCATGGTCGTCCTCGCCTGGGTCGCCGGAGCGGTCATCGGGCGGACACGTACTCGAAAGTAGGTCCGGGATGGAGCCACCGCAGGGGTTGAGCAGTCTGACGAATATCCCCGAGCGCGCGACGGCCGCCTCGTGCTTTGGTGCGGCGGCCACGGCCGGCGATCGCACTGTGATCCCGGTGGCCGAGGTCTGGTACGGGTTGGGGTTCGGCTGGGGCGGCGGCCAATCGGAACGTGATGGCGTGGAGAACGAGGGCAGCGGCGGGGGAGGCGGAGGCGGCTCTCGAGTGCGAGGCGTCGCCGTGATTGAGGTGGCGCCGGACGGCGTGCGTGTGCATCCGATCGTCGACCAAACGGCGGTGGCGCTCGCCGGGATCGCGTTCGCCTCGGCGGCTGTCGCGATTACTGCGCGCATGTTGCTCAAGCTGATCCGCGGCTAAAGAGCGATGCCGGGCCGGTCCGGTGATTTGAGCCGAGCCCGCGGCGTTCCGTATACTCGAAACCCGCGCCGGTGTAGCTCAGCGGCAGAGCAGCTGTTTCGTAAACAGCAGGTCGTGGGTTCAAGTCCCACCGCCGGCTCCATGGTTCATCTCGCGGGCCCGTTCAGGCGGAGCAGGCCCGGCGAACCCTTCTCGGAGACCCCATGAGCAAGTTGCGTGACAGGCTGCGCGAGACTTCGCGCCGGCAGGCTAGTGGTTTTGGGTTCACGGCGACTCGGACCGCCGAGCGCAGCGTGCGGCAGGTGCTGGTCATCGCGGAGGTGCGCGATGCGGCCGCGGCCGGCACTGCAGTCGAGGCCGGCGCCGACGTGTTGCTCCATGCCGGAGCCGCGGAGTCGCTGACCGAGGTCGTGGCCGCGGCTGGTGGGCGCCTCGTAGGGCGGCTGGTGGAGGCCGCGACGGCCGCTGATACGGCCGCTGCCCAGGAGGCGGGGGCGCAGTTCCTCGCGTTCGATGATCGCCGCACAGAAGCCGCCGCGCTGTTGGACCAGCGGATCGGGTATGTGGCGCTGCTGGGCCAGGAGGAGGACGCCGACTTGCGCCTGCTCCGCCCGCTCGACCTCGATGGGGCAGTCGTCGCGTCGCCGTCCGCACGGCTCACCGTGCGCGACCAGCTGCGGCTGCGGCGCACCGCGGACCTCGTCCGAAAACCGTTGTTTGCACGGCTGTCGACGGCCGTCGACGCCGCGACGCTCGAGGTCTGGCGCGACGCGGGCGTCGTGGCCGTTGTCGTCTCGGATCCGGCGCTCGTCTCAGAGGTTGCCAGGGCGGCGGATGCGGTCCCGCGGCCGCGCGAGTCGACTGAGCGGCGCGAAGTCGTGGTGCCGTCCGTGCAGGTGCCGGCTGACGAGGACGACGAAGACTAGTCCGTCTCCCCAGTGGTTCTCGTCGCGATCAGCGTTGCGGGGCTAGGCGGCGGTGCCTGCCGCCAGTGTCCTGGCGATCTCAAGGGCGCCGTCGCGGTGCGCGTCCATTTCTCGCTCTTCGGTGATCACCTGGCGGCAGACGCCGTCGGCGTCGAAGACGAAGGTCACGCGGCGCGCCATCGGTGACTCGGGCCGGTCGACGCCGAAGGCGGCGATGGTCTCGTACTTCGGCCAGTCGGAGAGCACCGGGAACTGCAGGCTATGCTGCTCGCAGAAGATGCCCTGCGTGGCCCAGGTGTCGCCGCTGATGCCGGCGATCTTCACTCCCAGCGCCTGAAAGTCCTCGTACTTCTGCTGGAATCCCTGCATCTCGCGGGTGCAGCCGCCCGTGAACGACATGGGGTAGAAGGCGAGGACGGAGACCGAGCCGAGGAACTCGTCCTGGGTCACTTCCTCGCGGCTGGAGTTGCGCAGGGAGAAGGCGGGCATCCGGTCGCCAACTTCGAGCATGGGTGTGGCTCCTCGGTGTCAGCTGCAGACCGCAGTCAGGGAAGGCGCACGGGCGCGGCGACTAGTGGTGGTCGTCGTGAGGCGCGGCGGGCTGCTGGAAGTCCCAGAAGAGGTGGCGCTTCATGCGGTAGAGGAAGCCGAGCGTGGCCAGAAACATGACGCCGAGCAAGGTGGCGAAGGTGAGGATCATCACCTTGTTCCAGTCGTCGCCGCGCTCGAGGACACGGGAGCCTTCTTCGGCGGACGCGATGATGGGAAGCAGGGCGAGCAGGGCGCCGAGACCCGCGCCGGCGACTCGAGACCAGATGCGCATGGGAACCTCCATCCGAGAGGGAGTCTAGCACGCGCTGGCGGGGAGGCACGAGCGCGAGGGAAGGCTGTGCACTCGTCTTCGGCGAGGGGTGAGCGATAGCGATCGCGTATGTGCTCGCGTTGTCCCTCGATGCGGGGTTCCGTATACTCTGTCGGCATCCCGACCATCTAAAGGAGCGTCCGGTGAAACGGACCTGGCAACCGAAGCGAATCCCCCGTCTGCGCAAGCACGGGTTCCGAGCCCGCATGGCGACGCGCGGGGGGCGCGACGTGCTCAAGCGCCGCCGGGCGCGTGGACGGGCACGTCTGACCGTCTAGCGGCTCGTCGTTTGTGACGGCCGAGTCAGCAGCGGCCCCTCCCGCGACCGTCCCACCTGCAACGAGGCTGACTCGACGCCAGGATTTCTTGCTGGTGCTCCAGGACGGGCAGCGTGTGCGGCACCCGCTGCTCGGATTCGGGTTTCGGCCCAACGGGCTCGAGCAGAGCCGGGTCGGTTTCGCCGTCGGAAAGCGAGTCGGCAACGCAGTGACACGAAACCTCGTCCGCCGCCGCTTGCGCGCGATCACACGGGCGACCGCCCTCGTGCCCGGATATGACATCGTAGTGACGGCCCGGCAGAACGCGGCGATGGCGCGATACGGCGAGCTGGAGCAGGCATTCCGGCAGTGCGCACGCCGGGGCAGGTTGCTGGCGGCCGAGGCTGCCCGGTGAGAGTGGTGCTGTTGCGGGCGATCCGCCTGTACCAGCGAGGCATCTCGCCGGCTCTGGGAGCGCGGTGCCGCTTCGAGCCTTCGTGTTCTGAGTACGCATACCAGGCGATCGAGGCGCATGGCGCGGGTCGAGGCGCATGGCTCGCTGTCAGGCGGCTACTGCGCTGCCGCCCGGGGAAGCCGGGCGGGTACGACCCGGTGCCACCGCTGGAGGCGTCGCTCTCCCACCCTAAGATTGTGAAAAATTGAACAAAATGTTTCACGTGAAACATTCGGCGCTATTCGCGCTCGCTGGCCTCGTGTTGATAGGTCTGTTGACGGGCTGTGGGCGGGCGTCGAAGCCGCAGGGCTGGTCTGCGCCCGTCGATGCCGGCGGGGGCATCGTGATCGTGCACGACCAGCGGGGCTCGCTGACGGCCTTGCAGGTCACGGACGCCGGATCGAGCGCGCTGTGGACCTTCCCCGGCAGCACTGACGACCGCAACTACCAGGGGTTCTACGCGACTCCGATCGTCGACCGCAGTGGTTCCTCGCCTCGTCTGCTCGTGGCGTCGTATTCCGGACATGTGGTGTCCGTCGACCTCGCGACGGGGGTGGCCACTCCGGGGTGGCCCAAGGAAGTGTCGGTGGGTGGGCACATCGTGGCGACACCTGTGCTCGTCGGCAGCACGCTGTATGTGGCGAACGTGCACGGCGACGTGAAGCCGGTGGACATCACCAACGGGACCGTCGGGCAAACGGTGGCGAAGGCTTCCGACCGCATCTGGGGCGCGCCGGTGGCGAATGGTGGCGTCCTGTACGTCGCATCGCTCGACGGGAGCGTCCGGGCCGTGGGCACGGACGGGACGGAGCGTTGGCGCACTGACGCCGGGGGCGCCGTCGCGGGCGACCTGGTGCTCGACGGCGATACGATCTACCTCGGTACACTGGAGCGAAAGCTGATCGCGCTCGACCGGGCGACCGGAGAGGTGCGTTGGAGCTTCTCGGGCGACAACTGGTTCTGGGCGGCGCCGCTCGTCACGAGTGACACCGTCTACGCGCCGACGACGCTCGGCGCGGTGCACGCCCTCGACAAGGCCACGGGCCAGGAGAAGTGGCAGGCGAAGCCGGGTTCGGGCGAGATGCACGCGCAGCCGACCCTCGTCGGGGGCGCTCTCGTCGTCGCGGACCGGGATGGCTGGGTCTACGGGCTCAACCCGTCGGACGGCACAGAGCAGTGGCGGCAGCAGCAGACCGGTCAGCGGTTCTACGCGAACCCGCTGGCACAGCAGTCGTCGGTCCTGTATCTGAGCCAGAGCGGTATGCTCGTGCGGGTGCGACCGCAGGACCAGGGCGCGATCAGCGTCGTGTATCAGCGAGGCTAGGCCATGCCGATCGGCGCCATCTTCAACACGCTGCTGGTCACGCCGCTGGTCAACCTGCTGATCGCGCTCAGCGCGGTCTCGTTTGGCTCGTTCGGCATCGCGATCCTGTTGCTCACGTTCATCGTGCGCGGGGTCACGTTCCCGCTGACGCTGCGATCGCTGCATGCGATGCGCGCGATGCAGCAGCTGCAGCCGCGGCTGGATGAGGTCAAGAAGAAGTACTCGGACCCGCGCCGGCGTTCCGAAGAGACGATGAAGCTGTACAAGGAGTACGGGGTCAACCCTCTGGGGTGCCTCGGTCCGCAGCTGTTGCAGATGCCGATCTTCTTCGCCCTGTACGCGGTGATCCGGATCGCGCTGGGGAACACGCCGGAGAACGTCCTCGAGCTCTCGTCGCGGCTGTATCCGGTGGGGTTCATTCAGCACGCCGTGCCGGTGAGCGCGACGTTCCTGTGGATGGACCTGGGCGAGACGGGGAACCTGTTCCTCGTCGTGGTGGTGTTCGCGGCGATGTGGCTGCAGCAGCGCATCTCGAGTGGCCGCAGCCAGGCGGCGCCGGGGACGCAACAAGCGCAGATGAACCAGATGATGCAGTGGATGATGCCGGCCATGTTCGCGTGGTTCGTGCTCGCGGTGCCGGCGGGCGTCGGCCTGTACTGGGCGGCGAGCACGACGATCGGCATCGTGCTGCAGTGGATCTTCGTCGGGCCGGGCGACTTCACGTGGGGGTCGCTGATCCCCGAACGGTTCCGACCACAGGGGCGCCCGCGGCCGGCGCTCGCTGTTGCAGGGGCAGGCCGCACGCCGACCAACCGTCCTGGCGCGCAGCGCGCTACCGAAGCGGGAGAAGACGATGCGGATCGTGGAAGTCAGCGGGAAGACGGTGGAGGAAGCGGTCGCCCGGGCACTGGAGCAGCTGGGGCTCCCCCGCGACCAGGTCGACGTCGACGTAATCAACGAAGGTAGGCGCGGGGTCTTCGGGATCGGGCAGGAGCCCGCGATCGTCCGAGTGACGGCCCTGACGCCTGCAGAGAACGCGGAACCCTCGGCACGACCACCCCGACAGCGAGGGCCTCGGCGCGAGGGGCCACGTGAGGGCGCCCGCGAGGGCGGCGAGGGGCGACGGCGCGAGGGCGGCGAGCCGCAGACGGCGGAGCCCAGGGAGTCGCAGGCTGCCGGGTCCGGCGTCAGCGAGGGATCGCGGTCGTCGTCGGCGCGCGGTGAGCGGAGCGGGCGCGGGGAACGCGGCGGTCGCGGCGGGTACAGCCGGAACCGTGGCGAGGGCGGCAGCCGGAGCGACGGGCCACGGGGCGGTGGGATGCGCGCGGAGTCGCTGCCACCTCGAGGGACGGGCGAGTCGGGGCCCCCGGTCACGGTGCCCGGCGCACCAGACGAGCCGCCGGTGGCGCCGATCGTCGAGGCGGAGGACGAGGTCGACTTCGCGGGCCGGACCGTGCGGGATGTGCTGACGCTCCTCGGTCTGACGGACACGGAGATCGCGGCGCGCGAACCGGAGAGCGCGGGCGACGGCGTGGGCCTCGTGACGCAGATTCTTGACATTTATGGCGACAACGAAGAGGCCTCCCATGAGCTTGGCCTGTTAATCGGGCGGCGTGGGGAGACGCTGGCCTCGTTGCAGTACCTCCTGAACGTGCTCGTCTCGACGAAGTACGGAAACGATCATGTGTTCGCCATCGATATCGACCAATATAAGCGTCGTCGTGAGCAAACTCTGGTGGCAATGGCACAGCGGATCGCGGCCGAGGTGCGGGAGACGGGCGATGTGATCACGCTCGAGCCGATGTCCGCGGCGGAGCGGCGGATCATCCATGTGACGCTGGCGGAGGAGCCGGGCGTGCGCACAGAGAGCGTGGGCCAGGGGCAGAACCGGCAGGTCGAGGTGATGCCGGACGAGGGCGGCCCCAGCTCGGAGGCGTGACGGGGTGGCCTCGATGACACGGCCAGCGGGGCCGGTGCTGATCGTCGGGGCGGTGACCTGGGATGTCTTCGGCGGCGAGCGGCGGCCGGGTGGCGCGGCGTCGTTCGCGGCTCGGGCGGCGGCAGCGCTGGGTGTTCGCGCGCGTATTCTCACGATCTCGGGAGCTGACGCGGATTTGGCGGCGTTCGAGGGACATGAAGTGCATGTCATTCCCTCCCAGTCGACGTTGACGTTCGAGCACGAGGTTCACGGTGAGCGGCGGCGGCTGCGGGTGCTGGCGCGGCCAGAGCGGGCGCTGGCGGCGACTGATATTCCCCGGGGGTGGTTGGATTCGCGGGCGGTGGTGCTGGGGCCGTTGCTGGCTGATGACGTGGATGTGGCGTCGTTCGTCGCGGTGGGGTTCGAGCGGGTGGGGCTGATCGGGCAAGGACTGCAGCGCGTCCTCGACGGGAACGGGGTGGTGACAGAGGAACAGAGTGCCTCAAGAGCGCTCTTTGCTGCTCTTTCTCCTCGTTGCTCGCTGTTTCTCTCGGAAGAGGAGTGCGGTCCGTGGGGGCGGCGGGAGCTCGACGCGGTGGTGGGGGCGTGCGAGCGGGTGGTGGTGACTCGAGGAGCGGCGGGTGCACGAGTGCTGCGCGCCGGTCACGAGCCGGTTGGCGTGGCCGCGACGCCCGCGCCGGTGGTCGATACGACCGGCGCGGGAGATGTGTTCGCGACGGCGTTCTTCCTCGGTGTGTCGGTGCTCGGACTGGGTGAGGTGGAGGCGGGGGCGCTGGCGAGCCGGCTGGCGGCGTCGAAGGTTGGGTTGGTGGGGGCAGTGGAGCTGCCTCGGGTGTAGGAGGCTGCGGGGAGGGCGGCCCGCTTCGCGGGCCGGTGTGGACGGCCGCCTTGCGGTCGGCTGTTGTTTTTGGAGGCCCGCCCACCCAACCCAACGGGGGCTTTGACCCCGAGGGACGCGACAGGCTGCGCCTGTGCGGCGCGGGAAACTGGCATGAGCTGGAGGCTCGCGTACTTCGTCCGACGCGTGATTCGACGGTATTACGTGCGAGTGATGTGACTCGCGCTTTGGGCACGGTCGGGGGCTCTGGCCGTGCCGTTGTCGCCGATGACGATCGCGGTATTGTCGGTGCTGTTCATGGCAGAGGCGATCGAGTTTTCGCCGCCGACGAGGGCGAAGTTGCCGCCCTCGGAAGTGGTGCAGGAGACGCTGCCGCCGTTTAACAAAGGTCATTCCGTCGTAGGCGATGCAGATTCCGGCTTCGACGGCGGCGGGGGTGGAGGTGGTGAGGCCGAGGGGGGCTGCCACACTGATGCCAAATAGCGATGAAACGGCCGCGTTTCATCGATGTTCCCTGGGTTCGAATGTACGCTCGATTATTCGGCGTCCTTGTGTGTGGTCGGGAGTGAATGGCCCGGACCGGGTATGCCGGGCCCGGCTCGGCGGCGCCGTATGCCCGGTCGGGCCGCGGATGGGGTCGAGGGGTTGAGGTCCCAGAGTCAGGGGCAGGTGACGGTGATGTTGTTGCCGCCGAAGGCGTTGGCGGTGCAGTTGCTCCGGGCTCGGGCGGTGTTGTTGTCGCCGTCGTGGGCGTAGGCGTAGCTGCCGTTGCCATTGACGGAGGCGCTGTTGTGGTCGCCGTCGTTGGCCTGTGCCCAATCATGGTTGCCGGTGACGGTGGCCATGCCGCCGTTCCCGAGGTACGCCTGGGCGTAGCTGAAGTCGCCGATGACGGATGCGGTGTTGCGGTTGCCGAAGTTGGCGCGCGCGAAGCTGGCGTTGCCGAAGACGTAGGCGGCGTTGCCATTGCCGTCGCCGGCTCGGGTACTGCTGTTGTTGCCGGTGGTGATGGCGGTGTTGTTGTTGCCGTTGTTGGCGACGGCGGACGAATTGTCGCCGATGACGATTGCGGTGTTGTTCCCAGGGTCGGCCTGGCAGTTCACGTTGCCGCTCGTGAAGAGGACCGATCCGTTGTACGCCCAGCAGAAGCCAGCGGCGGCTTGAGCAGGGGCGACGGCGAAGAGGCCGAAGAGCGCGGCGATGCCGATCGCGGCGAGACGGTAGCGAGATATGGTCACGGGTGGCTCCTAGGCGATGCGTTTGCGGAACTATACACGCCGCTTGAGTCGCGTTCTCAGATTCACAGCCGATGCCTCTCGCCCTGTTGGGACTGATTCGTCGTCGTCCATATATCTAACCGGGGGTGGGGCCGCCGGCTGATCACTCGACCGCGCGGGCCGGGGCCACGGCTCCCACCGTTCGTTCTTCCGCCTGTGCGCACGATGATGGGACCGTGCCGTCAATGATCGACTTCACCGACCACGCACTGTGCGAACGTTTCACAGAAGCGCAATCCGTAAGCCCCTCGTCAGAGAAGCCGAAGTTAATTGCAGACGTCGATTGTGTCGCTGGCGTTGAACGTCGACGCGTGGCAGCCGGCCCCGAGGGCGAGGGCGGCGTTGCGATCGCCGAGGGACGCGTTCGCGGTACTGCCGTCGCGGGCAGCGACGGCAAGGTTGCCGTCGCCGAGGCCGGCGAAGGCGACGGCGTCGTCTCCCGTGGCCCAGGCGAAATTGTTGTTTCCCTGCACGGCGCGGGCGGTGCTGCCGTTGCCGAGGACGACGGCGGTGTTGTGTTCGGCGATCCCCGCACGCCCGCTGCCGGCCGTGGCCGCGCTGCCGTTTCCGACGACCATGGCGGTGCTGTGATGGTCGTCGGCGTCGGCGGAGGAGTGGTCGCCGATGACGACAGCGATGTCGTCGAGGTTGGCGTCCGCATTACTGCCGGCTGAGGCGGTGCTGTCGTTACCGATGACCCAGGCGTGCTTGTCGTCACCTGTGAACTCGGCGTGCGCCGCGCTGCCGTCTCCGATGACGATGGCGCTGTTGTTCTGGCCGCCCGTTGCCCTCGCGACGGAGTTGTCACCGATGACGAGGGCGAAGTTGTTGTCGGCGCCAGCCTCGCAGGTGACGTTGCCGTCGCTGAACAGGGAGACGCCATTGTAGGCGGCGCAGATTCCGGCTTCGACGGCGGCGGGGGCGACGGCGGTGAGGCCGAGCAATGTGGTGACGGCGAGGGCGATCACGGGGATGCGGTAGCGGGGGAGTGTCATTCGAGTCTCCTCGGGTGGCGTGCGTGCGCGACTATACACGGGTGTGGGGCTGAGATCATGGGATTGTGGCCCGAAACGGGCCGTCGGAGGACTCCCTTCCCCGGCAGCGCCCGAGGGTGTTCCTGTGCCGTAGCGGGCGAGCTTCCTCGGGAGTCTCGCCGGGGCGCGGGGTCGCGGGCCTGGTCGGGTAGCGAATGCTCCTCGAAGGGCTGGTCTGTGGAGGCCCACGATTCCGTCCTCGGAGTCCGATCTGGCGAGTCGGTTGGTGGGTTGGGGGCGGATCGGGGGGGCAATCAGGGGGCGCGGGGCTTATCGTTGGGAGCGGAGGATCGTGGGGCGATGGGCGTGGTGTTCGCGGTGGTGAATCAGAAGGGCGGGGTGGGGAAGACCACCACGACCATCTCGCTTGCTACCGCGCTGGCGCTGCAGGGGCGGCGCACGCTGATCGTCGATGCGGACCCGCAGGCGAATGCGACGACGGCCCTCGGGTTGCGGCAAGGGGAGACGGGCGGGCTCTACGAGTCGCTCGTCGAGGAGGCGCCGCTGGAGCGCGCGGTGACCTCGACGGCGGTCGAGGGGCTGTACGTGGTGCCGACGAACAGCGAGCTGGCCGGGGCCGAGGTGGAGCTGGTGCCGGCGACGGCGCGCGAGTACCGGATGCGGCGCATCCTCGAGCCGGTACGCGAGCGTTTCGACGTCGTGTTCCTCGACTGTCCGCCGTCGCTGGGGCTGCTGACGGTGAACGCGCTGACGGCGGCGGACGAGGTGATCATCCCGGTGCAGTGCGAGTACCTGGCGCTGGAGGGCCTCGGACACCTGTCGCAGACGATCCGGCTGGTGCAGGCGAACCTGAACCCCTCGTTGCGAGTGCGGGGGATCGTGCTGACGATGTTCGATGGACGGACGAACCTGGCGAAGCAGGTGGAGGATGAGGTGCGAAAGCACTTCGAGAACACGTTCCGGGTGGTGATCCCGCGGTCGGTGCGGCTGTCGGAGGCGCCGAGCTTCGGGCAGCCGATCCAGCTGTACGACCCGCGGTCGCCGGGGGCGATCGCGTACAACCACCTGGCCGAGGAGCTGATGGAGTCGATGCCGATGCGGGAGACACCGCATGTCTAATACGAACCGGCTGGGCCGGGGCCTCGGGGCGTTGATCCCGGGCGGGTCGGCGGCGTTCGAGCCGGCGGCGGAGGTGGAGATCCCGGTGACGGAGGTCGACATCGACCTCGTGGTGGCGAACCCGCAGCAGCCGCGCATGGAGATGGACCCGGAGGCTCTGGCGGAGCTCACGGAATCGATTCGGGTGCACGGGATCATCCAGCCGCTGCTGGTGTCGCAGGAGGCGGCCCCGGACGGGTCGACGGTGTACCAGCTGATCGCCGGGGAGCGGCGGCTGCGCGCGGCGCGCGCGGCGGGCCTCGAGTCGGTGCCAGTGACGGTGCGGCAGACGACGCCGCAGGAGCTACTGGAGCTGGCGATCATCGAGAACGTGCAGCGGGCGGACCTGAGCCCGCTGGAAGAGGCGGTCGCGTACCAGCGGCTGATCCTCGAGTTCGGGCTGACGCAGCGAGAGGTGGCAGAGCGCGTCGGGAAGTCGCGGGTGGCGATCACCAACGTGACGCGTCTGCTCGAACTGTCGGACGAGATCCGGGCGTCGCTCGCGGCGGGGGAGATCTCGGAGGGGCATGCGCGGGCGCTGCTCGGGACGGACGACCTCGACGTGCGGCGGGCGGTGTGGCGGCGGACGGTGGACGAGCAGCTGGCGGTGCGCCAGACGGAGCGGCTGATCCGCGACTCGAAGAAGGCGCCCCGGCTGCCCTCGGCGGCGGGGGCAGGGAACGAAGCGAACCTCGAGGCGCTGGCCTCGGCGGTGCAACGGAGCCTGGGCACGAAGGTGACGCTGAAGCAGAACCGGAAGGGCACGGGCGCGCTGACCATCCATTTCTACAGCAACGAAGAGCTCGAGGGTGTCCTCGACCGATTGGGAGTGAGCGACCTATGACTGTAGCGGCGCGGCTGACGGAACTCGGGATTACGTTGCCGGCGACGGCGAAGCCGCTGGCGATCTATCAGCCGGCGGTGCGGAGCGGGGAGCTGGTGTTCGTGTCGGGGCAGCTGCCGACCCGCGAGGGAGTGGTGGTGCACCCGGGCCGCCTCGGCGACGGGGTGTCGGTGGAGCAGGGCAAGGAGGCGGCGGGCGTCGCGGCGCTGAACGTGCTGGCGGCGGTGCATGACCTCGTGGGGAGCCTCGAGGGGCTGCGGGTGGTGCGGCTGGTGGGGTACGTGGCGTGCACGCCGGAGTTCGACCAGCACCCGGCGGTGGTGAACGGGGCGAGCGAGCTGATGCGGGACGTGTTCGGCGAGGAGCTGGGCGTGGGCGTGCGGCTGGCGCTGGGGGTGGCCTCGCTGCCGGCTCGCGCGGCGGTGGAGATCGAAGTACTGTTCGAGATCGAGGAGTAGGGCGGCCCTTAGAGGGTCGCCTCGCAGGGTTTCGACGGAGCGCGCGCGATGCCAGAGTCGGTCCGCATCAACTTCGTGACGGGTGCGACGCGCCGCTATGTGGCGGACGTGGAGGCGCTGGCGGGGATTCCCGCGCGCCTCGAGGCGGCCGTGGATGGGCAGCGGGCGGACTGGTACCGCTTCAACGGCGGCGTGGAGGGGGCGTGGCCTCCGGCACGGGTGCTGGGCCACATGATCGCGTATGCGCGACAGACGCGGGAGAACCTGTTCCGTATGGCGTGGATGACGGACCCGGTGCTGAACGTCCTCGATGACTCGGTGGAGGCGGAGCGGCAGTCGTGGGAGTCGCAGGACCCGGCGCGCCTGGTGGCGGCGTTCTCGGAGGCGATCGCGGAGACGGTGCATCTGTTGAAGGAGCTGCCGGACTCGTCGTGGGGGCGGCCAGGGCAGAACCCGAACCTCGGGCGGCGCTCGATCCGGCAGTCGGTGCGTGCGGCGTCGCGGCACCTGGATGAGCACGTGGCGCAGCT
>JAIBBD010000035.1 GCA_019694855.1 Dehalococcoidia bacterium | reverse complement strand
CGGGCGACAACGTCACCGTCGACATCGAGCTGATCACCCCCGTCGCCGTCGAGGAAGGCCTCCGCTTCGCCATCCGCGAGGGCGGCCGCACCGTCGGCGCTGGCGTCGTCACCAAAATCAACGAGTAGTTCGCGCGGTCGTCAGTAACAGGGACAGACAGGGAAGCAGGCGGATCGTGGCACGGCAACGCATTCGGATCCGGCTCAAGGCGTATGACCACCGTGTGCTCGACCGCTCTGCCCAGCAGATCGTCGAGGCCGCGGAGCGCACGGGCGCAGCCGTCGCCGGCCCCGTCCCGCTGCCAACCCGCATCCGCAAGTACACGGTGATTCGCTCGCCGTTCATCGACAAGGACTCGCGAGACCAGTTCGAGACCCGGACGCACAAGCGTCTCATCGACATCTTCGAACCGACCTCGCGCACGGTGGACACGCTCATGCGGCTCCAGCTGCCGTCCGGCGTCGACATCGAAATCAAGCTGTAAGGACCGAGGGCCGCACACCATGGTGGGCATGATTGGACGCAAGCTCGGCATGATGCGCCTCTATGACGGCGCTGGCCGCGCACGCGCCGTGACCGTCATCGAGCTCGGGCCCAACCGGGTCACCCAGCTCCGCACGACTGAGCGCGACGGCTACGAAGCCGTCCAGATCGGCTTCGCTGGCAACCGCAAGCGCGTGAATCGCCCGGAGCGCGGACACCTCCGCGCCGCCGGCGTCGAAGAGGCGCTGACCGTCCTCCAGGAGTTCCCGCTCGATGGCGGCTCCTACGAGCGCGGCCAGACCCTCACCGTCGAGGCCTTCACGCCCGGCGAGTTCGTGAACGTCTCCGGCGTCTCCAAGGGCCGCGGCTTCGCCGGCGGCGTCAAGCGCTGGAACTTCCGGGGCGGCCCCAAGACCCACGGCCAGTCGGACCGCCATCGCGCTCCTGGCTCGGTCGGCGCAGGTACCACGCCCGGCAAGGTGTGGAAGGGCCAGAAGATGGCCGGCCACATGGGCGCCGAGGCGAAGACGATCATCAATCTGCTCGTCGTCCTCACCGACCCCGCGCGCAACCTCATCTTCGTCGAGGGCTCCGTCCCCGGCGCCGATGAGGGCATCGTGACCGTCGAGCCCGGACGCCGCGGCCCCCTCAAGGACTACACGCCGCCCGTCCTCCACGTTGCCGCCCCGGTCGTCGAGGAGATCCTCGCGCCGGTCGTCATCGAGGAAGAGGAGGCCGAGGAGGCCCTCGCGGCTGAGGACGCGGCCGTCGACGAAACGGCTGAAGACGCGGGCGAGCCCGGCGAACCCGCAGGTGACGCGCCCGCGGCCGACACCACCGAAGAAGGCGAGGCCGCGCAGTGAGGCTCGATGTTCGCGACCGCGCCGGCGCGTCTCTGACCCCTATCGAGGTCGACGACGCCGTGTTCGCCGTCACCCCCAACGACGCTGTCGTGCACCAGGCGCTGCTCGCGCAGCTCGCCGCGCGCCGCGCCGGCTCCGCCAATACCAAGACTCGTGGCGAGGTCACCGGTTCGACCAAGAAGACCCGCCGCCAGAAGGGCCTCGGCATGTCCCGCCAGGGCGCCATTCGCTCGCCCCTCCGCAAGGGCGGTGGCGTCGTCTTCGGCCCCAAGCCGCGCTCCTTCGAGCAGCGCCTGCCGAAGCGGATGCGCCGCCTGGCGATTCGCTCCGTGCTCTCGGCGCGAGCGCAGGACAGCCGTCTGGTCGTCGTCGATGACCTCGGCATCGCCGCGCCCTCGACGAAGGCCGTCACCGGCCTCCTCAAGAGCCTCGGCGTCGAGCGCTCCGCGCTCATCATCACCGGCGCGCCCGACCGCAACGCCCACCTCTCGGCGCGCAACGTCGATGGCGCGCGCGTGCTCCCCGCCGACACCCTCAACGTGGGCGACATGCTCTCGCACCACACGCTGCTCCTCACCGTCGACGCGGTCCGCCGCATCGAGGCGCTCTGGGGCGGTGAACGTGCGGCGTCCCGCCGCGCCCCCATCGCGCAGAAGGCGGAGGCCTAACCAATGCCGAAAGCCATTCACCCGTACGAGGTGCTCCGTCGCCCCATCGTCACCGAGAAGAGCACGATGCTCGCCGCTCAGGGCAAGTACGTCTTCGAGGTCGCCATGGGCGCCAACAAGCCGCAGATCGCCCAGGCCGTCGAGAAGGCCTTCAACGTCCACGTCGTCGACGTCAACACGGCGCACGTCGCGGGCAAGTTGAAGCGCTACGGCCGCAACGTCGGCCACCAGGCCTCTTGGAAGAAGGCCGTTGTGACCCTCCGCCCGGGCGAGCAAATTCAGGTCTTCGAGGGGATCTAGGCGATGCCGGTACGCAATTTCAAGCCGACCTCGCCCGGACGCCGTGGCGCTGCAGGCTTCACCTTCGAGGAGATCACGAAGTCGTCTCCTGAGAAGAGCCTGCTCGCGAGCAAGAAGCAGCGCGCGGGTCGCGGCAGCAGTGGCCGCATTACCGTCCGCCACCGCGGCGGTGGCGCCAAGCGCAAGATCCGCATCATCGACTTCAAGCGTGACAAGGCCGGCGTGCCCGGCAAGGTCGCGGCCATCGAGTACGACCCCGGGCGCAGCGCCCGCATCGCCCTCGTCCACTATGTGGACGGCGAGAAGCGCTACATCGTCGCCCCCAACGGTGTCACCGTCGGCCAGCAGATCGTTTCCGGCTCAACCGCGACGATCGCGCCCGGCAATACCCTGCCGCTGTCCGCGCTGCCCCCGGGCACCACGGTGCACAACGTCGAGCTTCAGCCCGGCCGTGGCGCGCAGCTCGCCCGCTCCGCCGGCGCCTCTGTTCAGCTGATGGCGAAGGACAACGGTCGCGCACTGCTGCGTCTCCCGTCCGGGGAGATGCGCTACGTGCCCGAGGCCTGCCTGGCCACGGTCGGTGTCGTCGGCAACGCGGAGCACGCGCTGCTCAAGCTCGGCAAGGCCGGCCGCACCCGCCACCGCGGGCGGCGCCCGCAGGTCCGCGGTTCCGTCATGAACCCCGTCGACCACCCGCACGGCGGTGGCGAGGGCAAGGCGTCCGTCGGCATGCCCGGACCGAAGACCCCGTGGGGCAAGCCCGCCCTCGGCTACCGCACCAGGAACAACAAGCGCACCGACCGCGATATCCAGCGCCGGCGTGGCGGCGGGCGGAGGTAACCGATGTCACGATCGACCAAAAAGGGCCCCTTCATCGAGGAAAGCCTCATGCGCAAGGTCGAGGCCGTGCAGCGCTCCGGCGCCAAGCAGGCCATCCGCACCTGGTCGCGCGCCTCGACGATCATGCCGGAGATGGTGGGCCTCACCATCGCCGTCCACGATGGCCGCCGCCACGTGCCGGTCTTCTGCACTGAGAACATGGTCGGCCATAAGCTCGGCGAGTTCGCTTTCACCCGCACCTTCCGCGGCCACAAGGGCCGCTCCGAGACGTCCTCGAGGTCGCGCTGATGGAAGTACGTGCTCTCGCGGCCGATCAGCCCGTCTCCGCCCGCAAGGTGCGGCTCGTCCTCGACCGCATCCGAGGCCTGGGCGTGGCTGAGGCCCTCACTATCCTTGAGTTCCTCCCGCAGCCGTCGGCGCGCATCGTCTGGAAGACGGTCAAGTCCGCCGCCGCCAACGCGGAGAACAACTACAACCTGGACCCGGACCGGCTCACCGTGAAGCGGGCCAGCGCCGGGGAGTCGCGCACGCTCAAGCGCTTCCGCGCTCGCTCGCGCGGCCGCGCGGCCCCGGTCCTCAAGCGCACGTCGCACATCGAGATCGTGGTCGAAGGAGACGAGGGGTTCTAAATGGGGCGTAAAGTTCACCCCTACGGCTTCCGCGTCGGGATCACCAAGGACTGGCAGTCTCGCTGGTTCAGCGAGCGTGAGTACGCCACCCTCCTTGCGGAGGACATGCGTCTGCGTCGCCTCGTGATGCGCATGCTGCCGGACGCCGGCATCTCCGCCATCACCATCGACCGCAACGCGAACCAGCTCAGCCTCACGGTCCGCACCGCCAAGCCCGGCATCGTCATCGGCCGCGGCGGCCAGAACGTCGAGCAGCTCCGCGGCGCCCTCGAAGGCGCCACCGACAAGCGCGTCCGCCTCAATATCGAGGAGATTCGCGTCCCTGAGCTCGACGCCCAGCTCGTCGCCCGCTCCGTCGCCGACCAGCTCGAGCGCCGCGTCGCCTTCCGCCGCGCCATGAAGCAGGCGGTCCAGCGCACCATGCAGCGCGGCGCCCTCGGCTGCCGCGTCAAGATCAGCGGTCGCCTCGGCGGTTCCGAGATGTCGCGGTCGGAGCAGGAAATGCAGGGCCGCGTGCCGCTGCACACCCTTCGCGCCGACATCGACTTCGGGCAGGCAGAGGCGCACACCACCTTCGGACGCATCGGCGTGAAGGCCTGGATCTACAAGGGCGACATCGCCCCCGACCAGACCCCGTTCGCGCTCGCTGGCGCCGAGGGCGGGACGGAGTAGCGCCATGCTGATGCCCCGTCGCGTCAAGTACCGCAAGCAACATCGTGGCCGCCGCGCCGGCGCCGCGATGAGCGGCAACACCGTCGCCTTCGGCGAGTGGGGCCTGCAGGCCCAGACCACCGCCTGGGTCGACTCCCGCCAGATCGAGTCCGCCCGTCGCGCGATCACTGGTTCGTTGCGCCGTGGCGGAAAGGTGTGGATTCGCATCTTCCCGGACAAGCCGGTCACCAAGAAGCCGGTCGAGACTCGTATGGGTAAGGGCAAAGGGCCCCCGGACCACTGGGTCGCGGTCGTCAAGCGCGGCCGCGTCATGTTCGAGGTCGCCGGCGTCTCCGAGGTCGCCGTGCGCGAGGCCTTCCGCCGCGCGCACCACAAGCTGCCGGTCGACACGAAAGTGATCGGCCGCGAAGAGGGCGGTGCCTGATGCCGTCAAAGAAGGAGACCGTCGAGCTGCGTGGGCGTGATGACGCCCAGCTGCAGGCCGACCTTGAAGCGGCGCATCACGCGCTGTTCAACCTGCGCTTCCAGGCCGCCACGCGTCAGCTGGCGGACGTGAGCCAGATCGCCAAGGCGCGTCGCCGCGTCGCACGCGCCAGGACGCTGCTGCGCGAGCGGGCCATCCTCGCTGAAGTCGAGGCCGCCCGCTCCGCTGCCGCGCAGTCCGAGTAAACGGGTAACGAGGAGTTTCGTATGGTCGAGGCGGCAACCACCGAGGGGCGGGTCGTCAACCGCAAGGCTCGTACCGGCACCGTGGTCTCTGACCGCGGCGACCAGACGATCATCGTCGCCATCGAGCGCGCCGCGCCCCACCGCCTCTACCGCAAGGTAATCCGGCGTACCCGGCGCTACCCCGTGCACGACCCGCTGAACGCCGCCAGCGTCGGTGACGTCGTCCGCATCGAGGAATGCCGGCCCATCAGCAAGACCAAGCGTTGGCGGCTCGTCGAGATCGTCCAGCAGCGCGAGGTCGCCCAGGTCCGCGCCGAGGCCATCGACGCCTCTCTCGTCAGCGAGGTCCAGCGCGCCGCTGCCCACACCGCTGAGTCAGCGGCTCCGGCTTCGGCCGCCGAGGAGCCCGCTGCCGAGGCGGCTCCCGAGACCGAGACGGAGTCGGAACAGCAATGATTCAGCAGCAAAGCCGGCTCAAGGTCGCCGACAACTCCGGCGCGCGCGAACTGCTCTGCATTCGCGTGCTTGGGGGATCCGGCCGCCGTTACGCCCGCGTCGGTGACACCATCATCGCGAGCGTCAAAGAAGCTCAGCCCAACAGCAACGTCAAGAAGGGTGACGTCGTCCGCGCGGTCGTCGTGCGCACCGCGCACACCTACCAGCGCCCGGACGGCTCCGCCATCCGCTTCGACGAGAACGCCGCCGTGCTCCTCGCCGACAAGGCCGGCAACCCGCGCGGCACGCGCATCTTCGGCCCCGTCGCTCGCGAGCTGCGCGACCGCGAGTACATGCGCATCGTCTCGCTTGCCCCGGAGGTGCTGTAGCCATGGCCGCCAAAGTCCGGCGCAACGACACCGTCGAGGTGACCACTGGCAAGGACCGTGGGAAGCGGGGCGAGGTTCGTCGCGTCCTCCCCGCCGAGCAGCGCGTCGTCGTCGCCGGCCTCAACATGGTCAAGCGCCACCGCCGCCAGCGAAACCCGCAGGAAGCCTCCGCCATCATCACGCTCGAGGCGCCCCTGCACGTCTCCAACGTCAAGGTCGTCTGCCGCTCCTGCAATGAGGCCGTCCGCGTCGGGTTCAAGTTCCTCGACGACGGCCGCAAGGTGCGCGTCTGCAAGAACTGCAACGAGGCCATCGACTAATGCCCGAGACCACTACCCTCCCCGCGCTCAAGCAGCGCTACCGCGACGAGGTCGTCGCCGTCCTCACTCGTGAGTTCGGCTACACGAACCCGATGCAGGTGCCGACCCTCCAGAAGGTCTCGATCAACATCGGCCTCGGTGAGGCCCTCACGAACGGTCGCGCCATCGAGTCGGCCCAGCAGGACCTGGCCACCATCACCGGCCAGCGCCCCGTCGTGAACCGCGCCAAGAAGGCCATCTCCAACTTCAAGCTCCGCGAGGGCAACCCCATCGGCGTCTCGCTCACCCTGCGCGGCGACCGCATGTGGGAGTTCCTCGACCGCCTCATGAACGTCGCGCTCCCCCGTGTCCGCGACTTCCGAGGAGTCAATGCCAACGCCTTCGATGGCCGCGGCAACTACGCACTCGGCCTCACCGAGCAGATCATCTTCCCCGAGATCACGTTCGACCAGGTCGAACGCGTCCGTGGGATGCAGATCAACGTCATCACCACCGCACGCACCGACGAAGAAGGCAAGCGGCTGCTCGAGCTCCTCGGCATGCCGTTCACCAAGAGCTAGTCGCGGCACCAAGAAGACTCGCCACGAGCGAGGAGTAAGGGGATACCCACGATGGCGAAGATGTCGCAGATCGTGAAGTCCAACCGCAAACCAAAGTTCGCCAACCGGCACGTCAACCGCTGCCCGGTCGTCTGGGCGAACCGGCCCTGCGGACGTCCGCGCGGCTACATGCGCCAGTTCGGCATGTGCCGCATTTGCTTCCGTACGCTCGCCAACCAGGGCAAGCTGCCCGGCGTCAAGAAATCCTCCTGGTAGTCGGCTGACCGAGGCCAGAGAGAAGGCAGGACGAGACCGATGAGCATGTCTGACCCGCTCGCTGACATGTGCACACGCATCCGCAACGCCGTGGCCGCGCGCCACGAGACCGTGCGCGTCCCTCATTCCAAGGTGAAGCGCGCCGTCGCGGACGTGCTCCAGCGCGAGGGCTACATCGCCGGCTACACTGAGGAGGCCGAAGGTGCTCGCCAGTACCTCCGTCTCCGCCTCAACTACCGCCCCGACCGCCGCTCCACGCTCTCCGGCATCCGCCGTGTCTCGCGTCCCGGGCTGCGCGTCTACGTCAACAAGGGAGAGATTCCGAGGGTCTACGGTGGCCTCGGAGTCGCCATCATGAGCACGTCGCACGGCGTCATGTCCGGCCAGGAAGCCTGGCGGGCCAAGGTCGGCGGCGAAGTGCTCTGCTACGTCTGGTAAGGGACCGCCATGTCGCGCGTAGGCCGGCTGCCTATTCCCATCCCCGCGGGCGTCGAAGTCACGCTCGAGGGCCAGCGCGCCCGCGTTAAGGGGCCGCGTGGCCAGCTCGAACACGACGTCCACCCCTCCATCGCCGTCTCCCTCGATGAGGGCACGGTCGTGGTCACCCGCCCCTCGAACGCGCCCACCCACCGCGCGCTCCACGGGCTTACCCGCGCCCTTCTCGCCAACATGGTGACCGGCGTCTCGGACGGCTTCCGTAAGTCCCTCGAGATCCAGGGCACCGGTTACCGCGCCGAGCTGCGTGGCTCCAACCTCGTGCTCAACGTCGGCTACTCCCACCCCGTCGAGCTGCAGCCCCTCGAGGGCGCGGCCTTCGAGGTGGAGACGCCGACCCGTGTACACGTTGTCGGCATCGACAAGCAGGTCGTCGGCCAGCAGGCCGCCCTCATCCGCAAGCAGCGGCCTCCCGAGCCCTACCGGGGCAAGGGCATCCGCTACGCCGGTGAGGTCGTCCGCCGCAAGGCCGGGAAGTCTGGACGGTAGGAGAGGCGATGTCAGCTACCGACACCACCCGCGTCGCCCGCATCCGCCGGCACGTGCGCATCCGCAAGAAGGTCGCCGGCACGCCCGAGCAGCCACGGCTGGCCGTGTTCCGCTCCGGCCAGCACATCTACGCGCAGGTCATCGATGACCGCGCCGGCCGCACCCTCGCACAGGCCTCGGATCTCGAGGCAGCCCTGCGCGACGGCGGCGGCACCAAGACCGATCGCGCTCGCCAGGTCGGCGAACTCGTCGCGCGCCGCGCGAAAGAAGCCGGCCTCGAAACAGTCGTCTTCGACCGCGGCGGCTTCGCCTACGCCGGTCGCGTCAAGGCCCTCGCCGATGCGGCCCGGGCCGAAGGGCTGGTGTTCTGATGGTGCAACGTGAACGAGGCGAGCGCGGCCCCCGCCGCGAACGCCGGCGCGACGATGATGAGCAGAGCGACTACATCGAGAAGGTCGTCTTCATCAACCGCGTCGCCAAGGTGGTCAAGGGCGGTCGCCGCTTCTCCTTCACCGCCATCGTCGTCGTCGGCGACGGCCACGGCCGCGTCGGCTTCGGCATGGGCCGCGCCAACGAGGTCCCCGAGGCCATCCGCAAGGGCGGCGTCATCGCGCGCCGCTCGATGATCCAGGTCCCGATGCGCCACGGCACCATCTCCCACGACACCATGTCGCAGTTCAAGGCCTCGAAGGTCATCATGCGGCCCGCGTCCGCCGGTACCGGCCTCATCGCCGGCGGCGCCGTGCGCGCCGTGATGGAGGCTGCCGGCGTCACCGACGTCCTCACGAAGTCCCTCGGCTCCAACAACCCGGTCAACGTCGTCCGCGCCACGCTCGACGGCCTGAAGGGCCTGCGTCAGCCCGAGGAAGTCGTCCTCCAGCGTCGCGCCATGGTGGGAGCGAGCTAACAATGGCCACCCTCCGCATCACCTGGGTGAAGTCCGGCATTGGCTACGCCCATGACCAGAAGGCCACCATCCGCGCGCTCGGCCTCAAGCGCCTCCACGACACCGTGGAGCAGCCCGACAACCGCAGCGTCCGCGGCATGACCAACAAGGTCCGTCACCTCGTGACGGTGGAAGAAGTCGACTAGTGGAACAGCACACGCTCCGCCAGGCGAAGGGCGCCAAGCACGTCTCCAAGCGTGTCGGCCGCGGCCCCGGCGCCGGCCAGGGCACCTACGCCGGCCGTGGCCGCAAAGGCCAGAAGGCCCGCGGCGCCGTCCGCGCTCAGTTCGAGGGCGGTCAGATGCCCCTCGTCCGGCGTCTCGGCCACAAGCGCGGCTTCCGCAACTTCAACCGCATCGAGTTCCAGGCCGTTAGCCTGCGCGACCTCGGTCGTCGTTTCGAGTCCGGTGCCACTGTCGATGGCCCCGCCCTCGCCGCTGCCGGTCTGATCGACCACCCGAACGCGCCGTACAAGGTGCTCGCCTCGGGTACGATCGATCGCGCGCTGACCGTGTCTGCCCCGCGACTCTCCGAGGCCGCGAAGCAGGCCATCTCCGCCGCCGGCGGCTCCTTCACTGAAACCGCGCCGGCCGAGAAGCGCGTCCGCAACCGCATTCACCGCCGTGGCGCCACCGCCGCCCCGGCTCAGGAGGCCAACGCCTGATGTCGCGAGAGCAGGCAGCCAGCCGTCGCCCCCGCCCGCAGCTGCTGCAGGCGGGTATCGACGCGTTCCATCAGACGGAACTGCGGCAGAAGATCCTCTTCGCCGTCGCCATGCTCATCATCTTTCGCTTCGTCGCGCACATCCCCGTGCCCGGTGTCGACTCCGCGCAGCTGCGCCAGACCTTCGACAACAACGCCATCCTTGGCTTCATGAACATCTTCTCCGGTGGCGCGCTACAGAACCTCTCCGTAGCCGCCCTCGGCGTCTATCCCTACATCACGGCCTCGATCATCATGCAGCTCGCCGTCCCCCTGGTGCCGAGGCTGCAGTCCCTCTCCAAGGAAGGCGAGTCCGGCCGCCAGCGCATCCAGATCTACACCCACTGGATCACCGTGCCGCTCGCCGCCCTGCAGGGCTACGCCCAGCTGCTCCTCATCCAGAAGCTCGGCGGCGTCTCCAACATCGGCTTCACCGGTGGCGACGCCCTGCCCACCATCGCCACCATCTTCTCGATGGTCGCCGGCACGATGTTCCTCGTCTGGCTCGGCGAACTCATCTCCGAGAAGGGCATCGGCAACGGCGTCTCGCTGCTCATCTTCGGCGGCATCGTCGCCGGCATGCCCCGCCTGCTCGGCCGTGGCGTCCTCACGGGCACTGGCGCGGCCATCGGCGGCCTGCTCCTCCTGACCCTCATCGCGATCGCGATCGTCGCCGCCATCGTCTTCGTCCAGGAGGCGCAGCGACGCATTCCCGTCCAGTACGCCCGCTCCACCTTCCGAGGTGGCCGCATGTACCGGCAGCAGGGCCAGACGCACATCCCCCTGCGCGTGAACTCGGCCGGCATGATCCCGCTCATCTTCGCCACGTCCATCATGATCTTCCCGCCCACGTTCTCCCAGTTCGTGGCCGAAACCGTGGATGTCGGCTGGATCGCTGACCTTGCCGGCTGGATGCAGACGGCCTTCTCGCCCACCGGCGTGGTCTACTGGACGGCCGTGTTCTTCCTCGTCGTCATCTTCTCGTTCTTCTACACGGTGGTCGTCTTCCAGCAGCAGAACCTTGCCGAGAACCTGCAGCGCCAGGGTGGCTTTATCCCCGGCATCCGCCCCGGACGGCCGACCCAGGAGTACATCACCCGCGTCCTCATTCGCATCACCTGGGGTGGTGCCATCTTCCTCGGCCTCGTCGCCGTCATCCCGTTCCTCGCCACGAGGCTCACGAACGTGCAGGCGCTCACGATTAGCGCGGCCGGCATGCTGATCGTCGTCGGCGTCGTCCTCGACACCATGCGTCAGATCGAGGCCCAGATGATGATGCGCAACTACGAAGGGTTCATTTCCTGATGCAGCTCATCCTGCTCGGACTCCCCGGCGCCGGTAAGGGCACCCAGGCACAGCTCCTCGCGCAGCGCCAGGGTCTCCTCCACATCTCCACCGGCGACATGTTCCGTCAGGCCGCCGCCGAGGGCACCGACCTCGGCAAGCGCGCCCAGGAGTACATGTCCCGCGGCGAGCTCGTCCCTGACGAGGTCACCATCGGTATGCTCCTCGACCGCATCCAGCGCCCGGACGCGGCTGCCGGCATCATGCTGGACGGCTTCCCGCGCACCATCCCGCAGGCCGAGGCGCTCGACGCCGCCCTCGCCAACCAGAACCGCGCCATCGACGCGGTGCTCTACATCAAGGTCCCCGAGGATCTGCTGATGGCCCGCCTCACCGGCCGCTGGTCGTGCCCCAACTGCGGCGCCATCTACCACGAGTTGACGAGCCCGCCCGCCGCGAAGGGCAAGTGCGACCGCTGCGGCGCCGATCTCACCCAGCGCGCCGACGACCGGCCCGACACCGTCCGCGCCCGCCTCGACACCAACCGCACCTGGACCGAGGCCCTCGCTGACTACTACGAGAAGCAGGGCAAACTCCACGCCGTCGATGGCGCGGGCGAGCCCGACCAGGTCACTGCCCGCCTCACCGCCGAAATCGACGCGGTGTCCGCGGCCGGTGAGAAGGCGTAACATAGATCGATGTCGGTAATGACGGCCGTCACCATCAAGTCGAAGGACGAGCTCGCCATCATGCGTGAGGCTGGACGCCGCAACGCTGAGGTGCGCGCCATCCTTCGCGATGCCGTGCGGCCTGGAGTGACGGGGCTCGAACTGGACCGCCTGGCCAAGGACGAAATCGCCAAGCGCGGCGCGGAGCCGACCTTCGTGGGCTATGCCCCCGGCGGTCGTCCGCCATACCCGGGCGCCATCTGCTACTCCGTGAACGACGAGCTGGTCCACGGCATTCCCGGCAAGCGCGCCCTCCAGGAGGGTGACATCGTCAGCATCGACCTCGGCGTCACCTACCGCGGCTACGTCTCGGACGCCGCGTTCACCTGCGCCGTCGGCGACGTCCCCGAGGAGACCGCCGAGCTGTTGCGCGTCACCGAGGCCTCCCTTTGGGCCGGCATCGATCAGGCGCGCGTCGGCAACTACCTGGGCGACATCAGCGCCGCCATCGGCGCCTGGGGCGAGCGCGCCGGCTACGGCATCATCGCCGAGTACGGCGGGCACGGCGTCGGCCGCGAAATGCACGAGCCGCCCCACGTATTGAACTTCGGCCGTCCCGGCGTCGGGCACCGGCTCAAGGCCGGCATGGTCCTGGCCCTCGAGCCGATGTTCGCTCTCGGCAACCCGGACACCGAGGAGATGTCAGACCACTGGACCGTGCGGATGCGCGACGGCAGCCTCTCCGCGCACTTCGAGGAGACCATCGCCATCACCGAAGATGGCCCGGAGGTGCTCACCCGCATCGGCTAGCGGGTGAGCGAGGAACGCCTGTGCCAGACCGTAGACAGCAAAAGACAACGCGACAGCCGAAACAGAAGAAAGAGGTCATCGAGGTCGAGGGCGTGATCAAGGACGCGCTGCCCAATGCCATGTTCGATGTCGAACTGGCCAACGGGCACCACGTTCTCGCGCACGTCTCCGGGCGCATGAAGATGCACTACATCCGCATCCTGCTCGGAGACCGCGTGCTCGTGGAACTCAGTCCCTACGACCTCACCCGCGGACGCATCACCTACCGCTTCCGGTAGCCCGAGGCAAAGCACGAGGAACGAACGATGAAAGTATCTGCGTCGATCAAGAAGCGCTGCGAACGCTGCCAGATCATCCGCCGCCACGGGCGGCTCCGCGTGATCTGCGTCGTCCCGCGTCACAAGCAGCGACAGGGTTAGGAGACTCCAGTGGCACGTATCGCCGGCGTCGACATCCCCCGCGAGAAGCAGGTGCTGTTCTCCCTGCCGTACATCTACGGCATCGGACGCACCCGCGCCTCGCAGATCCTCGCGCAGACGCAGATCGAGCCCACCACGAAGGTTCGCGACCTCACGGACGACGAGGTCCTGCGCCTCCGCAACGTCGTCGAGGGCGAGTACGTCGTCGAGGGTGACCTCCGCCGCGAGGTGCGTCAGAACATCCAGCGCCTCATCGAGATCAACTGCTACCGCGGCTACCGCCACCGCCGTGGCCTGCCCGTTCGCGGCCAGCGCACCAAGACCAATGCCCGCACCCGTCGAGGCGTGCGCCGCACGGTCTCCGGGAAGCGCAAGGCCACGCGCAAGAAGTAAGCATTCGGCAGCGGTCCTGCCGGCTCCGGCCGGCGCCCCGCGCGACAGGGAGTACGTATGGGTCGAGCACAACGAGGCGGCCGCGTCAGGCGGCGCGAACGCAAGTCCGTCCCGCGAGGGAAGGCCTTCGTGTCGTCCACCTTCAACAACACGATCATCACGCTCACGGATCCCAATGGGAACGTGCTCGCGTGGGGCTCGGGTGGCACCGCCGGCTTCAAGGGCTCTCGCAAGAGCACCCCGTACGCCGCGCAGATCGCCGCCGAAGGTGCCGCGCAGCGCGCCATCGAGCACGGCCTGCGCGAGGTCGAGGTCTTCGTGAAGGGCCCCGGGGCCGGCCGCGAGGCCGCCGTACGCGCCCTCCAGTCCTCCGGCGTCCGTGTGCTCTCCATCCGCGACGTCACCCCCATCCCGCACAACGGCTGCCGGCCGCGCCGCCGGCCGCGGCAGTAATCAGGAGGATCGATGGCCCGTTACACCGGTCCCAAATGCCGTAAGTGCCGCCGCTACGGGATTTCCCTCTGCGGTACGGCGAAGTGCGCCCTCATCCGGCGGCCTAACCCGCCCGGACCGCGCTCGCTGCGCCGCCGCAAGATCTCTGACCGCGGCCAGCAGCTCATCGAGAAGCAGAAGGTTCGCTTCGCCTACGGCCTCATGGAGAAGCAGTTCCGCGACTACTACGAGTACGCCGTCCGCCGCCCTGGCGTCACCGGCGAACTCCTCATGCGCGCCCTCGAAGAGCGTCTCGACAACGTCGTCTACCGCCTCGGGTTCGCCTCCACGCGCGCCCAGGCCCGCCAGCTCGTCGCCCACGGCCTCGTCTCCGTCGACGACCGCAAACTGGACGTCCCCAGCGCTCACGTCAAAGTCGGCTCCAGCATCGGCTTCACCGACCGCGGCAAGCGCTCCGAGTACGCCAAGATCCTCGCCGAGGAGATCAAGTCGCGTGACGTGCCGGGCTGGCTCGAACTGAACCGCGAAGCGCTGACCGGACGCATGGTGGCCGAACCCGGGCCCGGTGACATCGAAGGTCACTTCAACCCCAACGCCATCGTCGAATACTACTCACGGTGATCCACGCCGCCGGCATCCCGCCGGCGGCCGCTCACCAGAGCGAGGTGTTTTTTGGCTGATCTGCACATCCCCGAAATCCGCGTCGAGGCCGAGGAGGCCGACTACGCGCGCATCGTCGCCGAGCCCCTCGAGGCCGGCTTCGGCACCACGCTCGGCAATGCCCTGCGCCGCGTCATGCTCTCCTCACTCCCCGGCGCCGCCATCACCTCCGTGCGCATCGAGGGCGTCGAGCACGAGTTCTCCACCCTCGAGCACATGCAGGAGGACATCACCGAGTTCCTCCTCAACCTCAAGGAGGTCCGCCTCCGCGCCTACGCCGATCGCCCCGCCCGCCTCTTCCTCGAGGCGTCCGGCGAGTCCGTCGTCACCGCCGGGGACATCCAGTCCACCGCTGACTACGAGGTCGTGAACCCCGAGCTCCGTCTCGCGACGCTCACCGGTCGCGACGCCTCCCTCGTCGTGGATGTGAACGTCGAGAGTGGACGCGGCTACATCCCCGCCGGCGCCACCGAGGGCCTGCCCATCGGTGTCATCCCGGTCGATGCCGTCTTCACGCCCGTCCGCCGCGTCAACTACCACGTCGCGCACACCCGCGTCGGCCAGGACACCAACTTCGACCGTCTCGAGATGGAGATCTGGACCGACGGCACCATCACCGGCCCTGAGGCCGTCTCGCTGGCCGCCGAGATCCTGCGCGAGCAGTTCCTTGGCTTCCAGCGCCTGAGTCGCCCCGAGACCTCTATGTCCAACGCGCTCCAGGAGCCCAGCAAGACCTTCGATGGCTACGACACCCCCATCGAGGACCTGGACCTCTCCGTCCGCGCCTACAACTGCCTCAAGCGCTCCGGCCTCGTCACGGTCGGCGCCATCCTCGAACGCTCCGAGGAAGAGCTGCTCGCCCTCCGCAACTTCGGCGAGAAGTCCTATCTCGAGCTCCGCGACAAGCTGGTTTCGCGCGGCTTCCCCGCGCCCCGCGTCGACTCCCGGCGCCAGCCCGTCGCCTCCGGCATCTCCTCTGGCAACGGCGCTCCGCCGCCCGCTCTCGAGGACGACCATGACACCCCCGACGACGTCGGCTCACTCGGCGCGGCCCTCATCCAGGCCCTCCGCGAGGCTGGCGAAGACCCCTCTGAGCTCGTGGAGGACGACGAGGAATGAAACACGGAGTCTCCGGTCGCCGCTTTGACATGCCGACCGACCAGCGCATCGCGATGTTCCGCAGCCTGGTCACGCAGGTCCTCAAGCACGACTCCATCCAGACCACCGAGGCGCGCGCCAAGGAAGTGAAGCCCCTCGTCGACAAGATGGTCACGCTGGGCAAGCGCGGCACGCTCCACGCCCGCCGGCAGGCCCTCGCCTACGTCTACGAGCCCGATGTCGTCGAGCGGCTCTTCGAGGAGATCGCCCCGCGCTACACCACCCGACCCGGTGGCTACACCCGCGTGATGAAGATCGGGCCGCGCAAAGGCGACGGCGCAATGATGGCGCAGCTTGAGCTCGTCTGACCTCCGCAGTGTCCGCATCGAGGCGGCTCGCGCTGCTCGTCGAGTACGACGGGACGGCCTTCGCTGGCTCGCAGGCCCAGCCTGTGAGTCGACGCACGGTGCAACAGACGCTCGAGGCGGCCATCGAGGCCTTCACGGGCGAGACGCAGCGTGTTCGCTTCGCCGGACGGACGGACGCGGGAGTGCACGCCCTCGGTCAGGTCGTGACGCTCGATACGCGGACTCCGCATTCGCCGGCGCGGTTCCGCCGTGCGCTCAACCACTTCCTCCCACCGGACGTGGCCGTGCGCTCGGCCTGCGAGGCGCCTTCGGACTTCGAGCCCAGGCGGCACGCGACTTCGCGTCGCTACCGCTACGTCATCGAGGATGGCCGGCCGCGCTCGCCGCTGACGCGGCACGCTGCCTGGCAGCGCGACGACCTGCTCGACGCGCAGTCGATGGCCGAGGCGGCGTCGCTCTTGCCGCGGACGCAACGCGACTGGTCGGCCTTCGCCGGTCGGCTGCCCGCGGGGCGCTCCACGCTGCGCACACTCTTGCGCTGCGAGGTGCGCCGCTGCTCACCACATCGGATCGAGGTGTGGATGGAGGCCGATGCCTTCCTGCCGCACCAGGTGCGCCGTACGGTCGGCGCGCTCGAACGCGTGGGCTCGGGCCGGCTGACGCCCGCCGCCTTCGCTCGCCTCGTCGAGGCGCCCCCGGCCTCTGCCGGACCGGTCGCCCCGCCGCAGGGACTGACCTTGATCGCCGTGCGCTACCCGTCGGGGCTCCTCGACTGGGACGCGCTCGACACGGAAACGGTGGACTGGGATGACAACGAAGACGTTCCGCCTCAGCGCGAAAGCGATGGAGCGACCATGGCACGTGATTGACGCCCGCGGGCGCCCGCTCGGCCGCGTCGCCTCCGAGGCCGCGCAGCTCCTGATGGGCAAGCACAAGCCCACCTACGAGCGGCATCTGCCGATGGGTGACTTCGTCATCATCGTCAACGCCCGCGACGTCGCCGTCACCGGCAACAAGTCCCTCCAGAAGGTGTACTACCGCCACTCGGGCTACCCGGGCGGCCTGCACCAGCGCACGCTCCGTGAGCAGATGGAGAAGGACCCCCGCCGCGTCATCGAGCGCGCCGTCAAAGGCATGCTTCCGAGCAGCTCGCTCGGCCGCGAGCTCTTCCGCCACCTCAAGGTGTACGCCGGTCCCACGCACCCCCACGAGGCACAGGTGCGCGCCGGTATGAGCACCCGCACGAAGCGCGTCAGCCCCGCCCCGGCTGCGGCAGCCGCCGCCCCGGTCGCCGAGGCCGCGCCCGCGCCCCCCGCCGAGGACGAAACCCCGGTTGTGGCTCCCGAGGCCACTGCCGCCACCGAGACCGCCGACAACGCAGCAGAGCAGGACGAGTAGCGTATGACCTCAGAGCACTATTACTACGGCCTCGGCCGCCGCAAGAGCGCGGTCGCCCGCGTCCGGCTCTACCCCGGTACCGGCACCGTCGTCGTCAACGGCGCTCCTCTCGAGAACGTCGTCTTCCGCGCCTCCTCGCGCCAGGAGCTCCTCCGGCCCCTCGCCGTCACCGACAACCTGAAGCGCTTCAACGTCCAGGTGAAGGTCGACGGCGGCGGTATCGAGGGCTGGTCGGGCGCCATGCGCCTCGGCATCGCCCGCGCCCTGGTCGCCGCCGACGAAGCCAACCGCCGCCCGCTCCGCCAGTTCGGTCTCCTCACCCGCGACCCCCGCGAGAAGGAACGCAAGAAGTTCGGCCTCAAGCGCGCCCGCAAGGCTCCGCAGTACACCAAGCGCTAACCGCGCCTGCTCAACCCCGCACTCGGACAGAGAGCCGCCGGTTCACCGGCGGCTCTCTGCATCTCGTTGCTCGCTCCGGATCTGTAACCCCCATAAGCTTCGAAATTCCTCCCCCATTTCGGGGGAAGATGCGGGAAGGGATCCCCTCCGGTGCCCGGGTACAGGAAGCGGATGCTTCGCGACGCCCTACCTCGACGTGCTCCGAGCCGCGACCGGCGCCCCCGCCTGGTCGCACAGCCCGGCGTCTCCGTGCCGCCCTCGGTCCATCGTCGCCAGCGCCCGCTCCATGCTCGTCGGCCGGATGCTCCCCGTCTTGTTGCGGTAGGGATGGTCGAGGAAGTCCACCAGCAGCAACGACGTCACCGTCAGCGCCGTCACGATCCCGATCAGCGCCGCCTGGGCCACCAGCCGCTCGGAGCTGTCCGCGAACAGCAGGATGTAGCCAAGGACACACCCCGCGCCGAGGATCAGGATGAACCACATCGGCGCCGGAACCACCCCGTGCGCCTCCTCGAGGCGGCCCCGTCGGCCCGCCTCTCGTTCGATGGTCTCGTCGAAGAACTTGTCGAAGGCCGTCTCCTGGCGCGCGCTGCTCAGCTGCGCCGCCTCCACCGCCTGGTCGAGCTGGATCGTCCAGCCCTCCACCACGTCGCTCTGGTCCCCATCGCGCATCCGGCCCCACTCGTCGCGCACCACGCTTCGCCCGTAGCACACGAGCTCGCTCTGCACGAGGTCGCGGTCCGCCGGCGCGAACAGCTCGGCAATCTCGAACTGGTCGATCACCGAGTCCGCTTCGCGTGCTGACTGCTCGTCCGCGCTCGTGTACGTCTCGAACGCCAGGAAGATCACGAACGCCAGCAGCACCGAGAACGCCGTGCCCACCACGCCGAACACCCCGGCCGCACGGTCGCTGTCCGAGAAGAAGCCACCTGCTGGTGCGCGCCGCCGGATGCTCAGCATCAGCGTGATCGCGATCGCGACCGCCGCGACGACGATCAGGGAGGAAAGCCAGAGATTCAAACCCACCGCCGGCGTCCGAATCGAGGGGGAGAAGGTCGCGTGCCGAGGCGGTACGGGGCCGCCATCGAGGGCCGATTGTAGCTGCTGGTGTGGTAAAGAGGTTGCCGAGTCGCCCCGGGCCTCGAGGCCGCCCCTACCCTTGTGTCCGCAGGATCGGCGCTCCCGGCGCCTGCGGGTCCGCCGAGGTCGACTCCACGGTCACCGCCAGCGCCTCCCCGCTATTCAACGCGAACGCGAAGTCGCCCAGCCACCCGCCCTGCGCGTTCGTATTGCACTGCCCGATCTTCACCCACTGCCCGTCGCGGATCGCCCACAACCGGTAGAGCTGCCCGCTCGGCAGTCGCGAGAGCCCCGCCATCTTCACGGTCACCGTGCTCGCGCCCTCCACACCCGTGAAGCTCACGAACTCCCCGTTCGCCCCCTGGAGTGCGTAGGCGTACTGCACCGCCGAGGCCGGCACCCCCGAGGTCCCCCCGCCCCCATCGAGGACCGCGTGTGTCCCCCAGCCCGCCGCGAACACGGCCAGCAGCGCCACTACGGCTGCCGCTGCCAGCCACCAGTGTCGGGACGCCCCCACCCGGCGGGGCGCGCCGTGGCCCGCAGGGATCGCCGCCACCCGCGCCCGCAGGCTCTCGGGTGCGGGCTCATCCTCGCGCAGCAGGTCGAGCGCCAGGCTCGTCGCGCGCAGTTCCACCAGCTCCGAGTCGTGCTCCCCGCACTCTGCCAGGTGCGCCTCCGCGGCGGCCTGCTCCTCCGGCTCCAGCACGCCGAGGGCGTACGCCGGCAGCACCTCGAGCAGCTCGTCGCAGGTCATGGCAGCGCCTCGTCCTTGAGCGCGAGCGACAGCTTCTGCATCGCCAGCCGCAGCCGGCTCTTTACCGTGCCCAGCGACACGCCCTCCTGCGACGCGATCTCCGGCAACGACAGCCCTCCGCCGTGACTCAGCTCCACGACCGTGCGCTGCTCGGGCGGCAGCGCCAGCAGCGCCCCCCGCAGCCGCAGGCGCAGCGCCTCCGAGGACACCTCCTCGATCACGCGCTCCAGCAGCTCGGTCGCACGCTCATCGATGCGCAGCAGCGCTTCACCCTCCACCGGCGCCGAAGGCCAGCGCCGCCGGCTGCGTACCTGGTCCAGCGCTCGCCGGTGCACCATCGTCATCAGCAACGACCGTAGGCTCCCCGAGGTGTTCAGGCTCGGCGCTCGCTCCCAGAGCTGCGCGAACGCTTCCTGGACGGCATCCTCGGCCGCTGGCGCATCCCGCAACACCCGGTATGCGAGGCGGAACGCCGGCCCTCCGTCGCGCTCGAACAACTCCTCGAGGGCGGAGGCGTCACCCGCTCGCAGCCGCACCGCGAGCGCATCAGGCCCTCTCACCATATCTCGCACGGTCACCAACCTCGGATCATCGGCCGAGCCGCCATCCCTGCGCGCCTCGGCCCACCCACCCCGTCATCCTACCCCCGCGAGTCCGCTCGTGGCCGCCGCGAGCGCCGCCACGAACGCCAGAGCCATCCGTGTGGTTCGTGGTGCGCTCGCACCGTCATGCCTCCCGGCGGCGCCACGGCCATGCCCGGCCTGCGCCGCCGCACGAGGTACAACACGCACCCGCCCCCCAGCACCCCGCCGGCCACGGCCATCTGCCGCGGCGACCCCTGTGCCGCGAGGTACACGCTCGCCGCCGCCGCCAGGCTCAGCCATATCTGCACCGCTGGCAGGTGCAGCCGCTGCTCCGGATGCCGCCGCACGAGGCGCATGGCCGATAGTGCGGTCAGCAGGTAGGTGATGCTGAGGAACAGCACCGCCGTCGAAAGCAGGCTCCGCAGGTCAAACAGTGTGCTGAATACCAGCGCCCACACCGCCTGCACCAGCAGATTGGCCCATGGTGTCCGGTACCGCCCGTGCAGCCGCCCGAACATCGAGGGCAACAGGCCGTCCTGCGCCAGCGCGTACGTCAGCCG
>JAIBBD010000034.1 GCA_019694855.1 Dehalococcoidia bacterium | reverse complement strand
CATCTCCTCGGGGGCGCCTGCGAACTCGACGAGGCGCTCCTCACCGGCGAGTCCTCTACCATCCGTCGCGCCGAGGGCGAGGCCGTCCGCTCCGGCAGCTATTGCGTCGCCGGCGCCGCCGTCTACGCCGCCGAGGAGGTGGGGGCGCGCGCCTACGCCCATCAGCTCACCGCTCAGGCCCGCGAGCGCGTGCGCCACGAGACACCTCTCATGATCCAGTTTCGCCGCCTGCTCCGTGTCCTCCTCACGGCCACGGGTGTCCTCGCCGCCTTGCTCTTCATCCAGTTCAACATCCAGGACCGCGGCTTCGCCGAGTCCCTCAAGGCAACCACGGCGACCGTCACCACCGTCGTCCCCGTGGGCATGCTGCTCGGCATCACGGTTGTCACCGCGGTCGGCGCGCTGCGCGTCTCCCGCGCCGGCGCGATCGTCCAGGACATGCACGCCGTCGAGGCGCTCAACTACGTCGATGTCATCGCGTTCGACAAGACCGGCACCATCACCTCCAACCGCCTCGAGGTGCGCGACGTGGTCTGGGCGGAGGACTCCGCCGGGGAAGCACCCTGGCTCGCCGCCTTCAGCGCCGCGGCCCGCGAGGAGAGTCGTACCGTCGGCGCCATCGCCGCCGCGCTCGCCTCCGCCGGCGCTGAGGCCACGGTCGTGGGGCGCGTTCCCTTCAGCTCCGCCCGCCGTTGGAGCGCGCTCGAACTGGAACGCGGCGGCGTCCGTCGCGTCTTCGTCCTCGGCGCGCCCGAGGCGGTCCTCGCCGGCCTGCCTCCCGAGGCGGCCCTCGTCAGTCGCTACGCCGAGGCCTCCGCCGGTGGCCTGCGCGGCGTCGCCTTCGCCGAGGCAGACGCACTGCCCTCGGACGCCGGTGCGCTGCCCCGCCTGCGCCCGCTCGGCCTGGTCATCCTCGCTGACGAGTTGCGCGCCGAGGTGGCTGATGCGTTCGCCCTGATGCGGACGCTCGCCATCGCGCCCAGGGTCATCTCCGGCGATCACCCCGATACGGTGGCCGCCCTGCTGAAGCAGGTCGGCGTCACCCCCGCTGGCGCGCCCCGCTCCGGAGTTGATCTCGAGGCGCTCTCAGACGCCGATCTCGCCGCCGTGGTCGAGGCGACCACGGTCTTCGGTCGCGTCACGCCCGAACTCAAGGCCCGTATCGTCGAGGCCCTGATCGCCCGCGATCACTTCGTCGCCATGGTGGGCGACGGCGTGAACGACGTGCAGGCCCTCCGCGCCGCCGATGTCGGTGTGGCCATGGCCTCCGGCGCGCCCATCACCCGCGGCGTCGCCGGCATCGTCCTGCTCGATGACTCCTTCGCGGCGCTCATTCGAGGCACGCGCGAGGCGACGTTCGTGCTCGGCAACGTGGGCCGGCTCTCCAAGCTCTTCCTCGCCAAGAGCGTCTATGCCTTCCTGCTCATCCTCGCCACGAATCTGCTCGGCCTCGAGTTCCCCTTCCTGCCCCGTCAGGGCGGCGTCATGTCCGCGCTGACGCTCGGTATCCCCGCCGTCTTCGTCGCCATCGGTACGCCTCCGAAGGCGCCCACGCGAGGCTTCGCCCGCGACGTGCTGCGCTTCGCCCTGCCCGCCGGGGTCGCCCTCGCCGTCTCCGCGATCCTCCTCCAGTTCGCGACCGAAGGCCTGCTCGCGCGGACCATCGAGGAAGCTCGCACCCTCGTCTCGATCACCATCGTCGTCGTGGGCGTCGCCTTCGTCGTCGAGGTGCTCGGCTTCGAGGGCGTGAACTGGCAGCGCCCCTGGCGTCCGATCCTCAGCGTCGGCCTCGCTGCCATCCTCCTCGCTGCGCTCGCCGTGATCGTGTCCCAGGAAAGCCTGCGCGAGTTCTTCGCCTTCACTCCCGTCTCACGAGTCGGGTGGGCGGGCGTGGGCGTCGCCAGCGCAGCCGCCCTCGCCGCGCAATACCTGCTCAGCCGGCACTGGCAGCGTGGTCTCGATATCCTGACCGCGAAGCCCCGCGCCCGCGATCGCAGCCGCGGCAAGGCCCTCTAGCGCCCGCGCCCCCCTGCCAGCGCTCGACGAGGAGGAAGCATCGATGACGACCGAACGCCGCGACGACGAGGAGTTCGCGGGCGCACCCACCGAGGTGTGCGACGCCTGCGGTCACGCCGACCGCGATCACGAAGTGCGCGAACTCGACGGCGACGGCGCCCCCGCTGAACGGGGCTTCTGCCTCGAATGCGGCGACTGGCACGACTTCGTGCCCGCCCCGCCCGTCACCGAATGACAGAAAAGGGGCGAGACCGTCGGCCTCGCCCCTTCCTGACGACCGCCTGATGCTGGGCGACTACCCGCGAGGCAGCCCCAGGCCGCGCCCCGCGATAATGTTGCGCTGGATTTCGTTCGACCCCGCCGCGATCGTCCCGACCACCGACCGGCAGTAGTCCTTCGCGTGCTCCCCGTTCAGCGGCGCTTCGTCGCCGTCCCACAGCATCCCGTGCAGCCCGAACGCCTTTGTCCCCGTCCGCGAGATGCGCTGGGCCAGCTCCGAGCGGAAGATCTTCCCCATCGACGCCTCGTAGTTCGGCACGAGGCCTGCTGCCTGCATCGAGGCGATGCGCCGCGAGAGGTTCAGGAGGACGTTCGCCTCGATGTACCGGTCTGCGACGTCTGAGCGCGGGAACGCCGGACGGCTGCGCGAGCGTTCGTCGCTCCGCAGGTGGGTTACCAGCTCCTCGATGTTCCCCCGCAGGAACACCGCCTGCGCGATGCCTGACCGCTCGAAGTCGAGCAGTGTCATGCCGACGTACCAGCCGCGGTTCTCCTCGCCCACCAGCTGTCCCGCGGGCACGCGCACGTTCTCGTAGAACGTCTCGTTGGTCGCGTGCTCGTACGCCATTGAGATGATCGGGCGTACGCTGACGCCCTCGGTGCGCGCGTCCAGCAGCAGGAACGAGATGCCGCGGTGCTTCGGCGCCTCCGGGTCCGTGCGGAACAACCCGAAGATCCAGTTCGCCTTGTGCCCCGCCGAGGTCCACAGCTTCTGGCCGTTGATCACGTATTCGTCGCCGTCGCGCACCGCTCGACACTGCAGCGATCCGAGGTCCGAGCCCGCTCCCGGCTCCGAAAACCCCTGCGCCCACAGGATCTCGCCCCGCAGCGTCGGTCCCATGAACTGCTTCCGTTGTTCGTCCGTCCCGTGGACCAGGAGCGTCGGGCCGATGTGCGTCACGCCCGCTCCGCCGATCACCGGCGCGTTCTGCTGCGCCATCTCCTCCGCCAGGATGTACTGCTCGAGGGCTGACAGGCCGCCACCGCCGTACTCCTTTGGCCACTGCGGCGCGCCCCAGCCGCGTTCCGCCAGCGCCTCTGCCCAGCGCTTGGCTGCCGCCTTCGCCTCATCCGTCCCGTTCGCGAAGTCCTGCTGCCAGTCGTCCTCGCCGCCATGCACTCGGCTGCGGCCCCGGTAGTAGTCTGGCAGCCGTTCGCTGATGAACGAGCGCGCCGAGGCGCGGAATTCCGCCTGCTGGGGCGAGTCGCTCCAGTCCATGATCTCCTCCAGCCGTTTCCACCTGCGCGATTACGTGTGGCGTGATGCCCGCGCCGATTCTAGCTCCGGCAGGCAAGCACGCACACGTACATCTTCAGATGTATGCCCGGACACACCTTGCGAGGGGCGCAAACCGGCCCCGCCTGGGCCATGATGACGCCATGCTCGAAAGCCGACGACGTCGATCGACCAAGGCGGCCCCCGTCGCACCCGCCGAGGACGTGCGTTCGCGGGGCTTGATGGCCCGCCTGGAACGCACGCTCGCTGAGCGCGTGGGCGTGCCACGCCGCATCCTCCGGCAGGCGGGTGTCGTCGCGGACGTGACCATCGCCCTCGCCCTCTTCGCGGACGCCATGGTCGCGCTCGCCACGTCCTCGCCCGGCGTCGAGTTCGGCACGCGCGAGCCGGACGCCTTCGCCTACCTGCTCGGCGCCGTGATGACCCTGCCGTTGGCCGTCCGTCGGCGCTGGCCCGTCGAGGTCCTCGGCGTCGCGCTCGCGGGGCACATCGCCTTCAACCTCCGCGACTACGCCGGCGTGAACGTGGACTTCTTCGGTCCAATCGTCGCGATGTACACGGTCGCTGCTCACCGCCCCCGGCGCGTCTCCGTCCCGGCGGCCGCCGTCGTGCTGCTCGGCGTGTTCATCGCCGATCCGCCGTTCGACGAGCCGCTGGGTAACTTCGTCGCAACGGTGCTGATCATCGCGGGCATCTGGCTCTTCGGCGACGCGGCTCGCGTCCGCCGCATCTACGGCGAACGCCTAGCTGCCCAGGCCGAGGCGCTCCGCGAGGCGCGCATGGAGCTCGCGGAACAGGCCGTGACCCAGGAGCGCCTACGCATCGCCCGTGAGCTGCACGACGTCGTCGCCCATCACATGAGCGCCATCGTCGTCCAGTCCGCCCTCGCGCAGGACCGCCTCGAGGTCGATCCGCCCGCCGCTCGTCGCGCCATCGGACAGGTGGAGTCGATGGGCCGCGGCGCCCTTCGCGAGATGCGCCAAATCCTCGGCGTGCTGCGTCAGGCTGGCGAAGATCGCGGCGCGCTCGACCCCTCGCCCTCCCTCGGCGACCTCGAACGGCTCTACGCCCGCGCCCGCGACGGCGGCCTCAACGTCTCGGCTGCCATCGAGGGCGACCTCAGCGGCCTGCCGCCGGCACTCGAGCTCGCTGCCTACCGCATCGTGCAGGAGTCGCTCACAAACGCGCTCAAGTACGCCCCCGGCAGCCGCGTCGACGTCCATCTCGCCCGCGATGCCCACCAGGTCACGGTCGAGGTCGTCGATGACGGTCCGGCCCCGTCCTCGCCGCCGACCACGGCTGGCGGCGGGCAGGGCCTCATCGGCATGCGCGAGCGCGTCGCCCTGCTGGCCGGCAACTTCGAGGCCGGCCGGACTCCCTCCGGCGGCTTCCGCGTGCGGGCCACGCTGCCCCTGGATCCGCCCTCGTGACCACCGTCCTCATCGTCGATGACCAGGACCTCATCCGGGAGGGTTTCCGTGGTCTCATCGATGTCGAGCCCGATCTCGCCGTCATCGGCGCTGCCGCTGATGGCGACGAAGGCGTCCGCCTTGCGCGCGAGCTGCGCCCGGACGTCGTGGTCATGGACATCCGCATGCCCATCATGGACGGTCTCGAGGCGACACGCCGCATCCGTGGCGACGCCTCGCTGCAGGACACGCACGTCCTCATCCTGACCACGTTCCACCTCGACGAGTACGTCTTCGCCGCCCTCCGCGCCGGCGCCAGCGGCTTCCTGCTCAAAGACGCCCCTATCGCCGAGCTGCGCAACGCCATTCGCGTGGTCGCCTCCGGCGAGGCGCTGCTCGCCCCCTCCGTCACCCGCACCCTGATCGAGGAGTTCATCCGCCGCCCGGATCCACCCGCTCACCTCCCCGCCGCCGCCTTCAGCGAACTGACCGCTCGCGAGGTCGAGATCGCGGGGCTCGTCGCGGAAGGCCTCTCGAACGCCGAAATCGCCGAGCGGCTCGTCCTCAGTCATGCCACCGTGAAGACCCACATCAGCCGCATCCTCGCCAAGCTCGATCTACGCGACCGCGTGCAGCTCGTCATCGCCGCCTTCGAGGCAGGCCTCACCGCCTAGCCGCCCGAATTGCCGCGGGCCTTGGCAAATAGTGTGAAAATGGGGCCGAGGTCCGGACGACACGCCGGAGATGACATGCGCGCTACCTACACGTTCGATGTCTTCGCCACCCTCGACGGCTACGGGTCGTACGGCCCCGAGGGCGACTGGGGCGGCTACTGGGGTAAGCAGGGCCCCGAGCTACTGCAGCACCGCCTCGCGCAGTACGAGCAGGCGCAGCGAATGGTCTTCGGCGCGAACACCTTCCGCGACTTCGCGCGCATGCTCGGCTCGAGCGCCGATCTCTCGGACGTGGACGCGTGGGGCCTGCGAATGCGGGATCTGCCCGCGACCGTCCTCTCGACGACACTCGCCGGCCCCTTCGATTGGCCGAACGCCACGGTCGTCAGCGGCGACCCCGTCGAGGTCGTCGGTCGGCTCAAGCAGGAATCAGATCTCCCGCTGCGCTCTCACGGCAGCCTCACGCTGAACTGGGCGCTGATGGCCGCCGGGCTCGTCGACGTGGTGCAGGTGACCGTCTTTCCCGTGATCAGTGGCCGCTCCGGCGTCGACCGCATCTTCGAGGGGGCAGCCGACTTCGACCTCGAGCTCATCGGGAGCCGGACCCTGGACGGTCGCACACAGGAGCTGCTGTACCGCCCCTCTCTCCACTGACGCCCGGGCGGGCTGCGCGCCGCCCCCATCCGGCGTATCTGCCGACAGCGGCCCCGCCTGCCGTCCCCGCGCGACATAACTAGATCGCCGCCGCTCCTCGTACCTCGTTCGGATGACCCGCTACTCCAACCGCCGGCCGACGCCCCGGCGCTTCCGCCTACGACCTCCGCTGGCGCGCGAAGTGACCCCCTCCGAAGGACGCGGGCACCCACGGTCGCGCGGGATGCTCCTCCCGAGACCGCAGCGATAGCGGGACGGTCTCGCGCAGAGCCCGGCATCAAGAAGCGGGCAGAGGAGGAAAGCGATGAGACGGTTCCTGTCTACTCGGGCGGTCGCCGGCGGAGCGGTCCGCCATCCCTGGCTCACCGTCCTGCTGTGGGTCATGCTGCTGGGCGCGGCGTTTGTCTCCGCCGGCAGCCTGGGCGACGTCCTTAGCGACAACAACAATGTGTCTGGCTCGTCCGAGGCGGCTCGCGCGCAGCGCCTCATCGACGGCCCGCTCGCCGACCCGAACGCCCCGGGCGCGCACGAGTACGTCCTCGTCGAGGCACAGGGCCACGCGAGCGCCGATTCGATGCGGCAGACCGTGGCGAGCGTGGCGGAACAGCTGCGCGGCACCGCGAACGTCCGCGCGGTCCACACCTACCTCGATGGTGAGGCAGGCTTCATCACCGACGACGGCCAGGTGGCCATGCTCATCGTCGACATCAACGGAGACTCCAACGAGGCGAAGACGCTGGCCGAGCCCGTCGTGGCCACTGTCGCCTCCGCCGACACCGCCGCCGACGGCTACCGCATCACCACGGTCGGTGAGGGCAGCGTCAACGCGGAGTTCGAGGACCTCGCGAAGCAGACCCTCGAACGCGGTGAGATGGTTGGCCTCGGGATCGGCCTGGTGATTCTGCTGGTCGTCTTCGGCGCGGCGGTCGCTGCCGGACTCCCCGTCTTGCTGGCGCTCGCCTCCATCGTCCTCGCCCTCGGCACGACCGCCCTGGTTGGCCGGGCGCTCGACCTCTCCACCTTCGTGACCAACATCATCACGATGATCGGCCTCGCTGTCGGCATCGACTACTCGCTCTTCATCGTCCAGCGCTTCCGCGAGGAGCGCTCGCTCGGTCTGGCCCGCGACGAGGCGATTCGCACTGCCGCGGCCACCGCGACTCGTGCCGTCTTCGTCTCGGGCATCGCGGTGGTGATCGCCCTGAGCGGCCTGCTCATCATGCCGGACGCCACTTTCCGTGCCTTCGGCATCGGTGCCATCCTCGTTGTCATTGCCGCGGTCCTCGCCGCTCTCACGCTGCTGCCGGCAGTCCTGCGGCTGCTCGGTGACCGCGTGAACTGGCTGACCCTGCCGGTGATTGGCCGTCGGCGCTCCCCCGAGAACGAAGGCGGCGTCTGGGGCTTCACGACCCGCCTCGTCACCGCCCGCCCGGTGTTCAGCGTCATTGTCGCCGGCGGTCTGTTGCTCGGCGCCGCCTCCGCGGTGGGCTGGATGCAGCTCGGGAGCAACGGCATCAGCTCCCTGCCCGAGACCAGCAACGGCCGCCACGCCTTCGAGGTGCTGACCAGCCGCTTCGACAGCGCCGCCGTCATCACGGCTGACCTCGTTATCCAGGCCCGCGATGTCCACGACCCCGCGGTGCAGTCCGCCATCGAGCGCTTTGAGGGGCTCGCGGCCGCTGACTCGTTCTACGGCGCGCCGCAACTCAGGACGGACGCCGCCGGTGAGCTCGCGCTCCTGAGCCTCCCCGTGCTCGACGACCCGGCGAGCGCCCAGGCTCGCGACGCCCTAGACCGCGTCCGCGACGACTACATCCCGCAGGCGTTCAGTGGTTCAGGCGCGACCGTCCTCGTCGGCGGCGCCACCGCCACCGAGGTGGACTCGGTCGCCGAGATCCGCCACTACACCCCGATCGTCTTCGGCGTCGTGCTCGGCTTCAGCTTCCTGCTCCTCACGATGGTCTTCCGCTCGATCGTGGTCCCGCTGAAGGCCGTCGCGATGAACCTGCTCTCCGTCGGTGCCGCCTACGGCATGATCGTCCTGGTCTTCCAGAAGGGCATCGGCGCTGAGCGCCTCGGCTTCCACCAGATGCCCGTCATCGAGTCGTGGCTGCCCCTGTTCCTCTTCTCCATCCTGTTCGGCCTCTCGATGGACTACCACGTCTTCCTGCTCAGCCGGATCAAGGAGCGCTACGACGAGACCGGCGACAACCGCCACGCAGTTGAGCACGGCCTCCGCTCGACGGGCTCCATCATCACCGGTGCCGCGCTGATCATGGTCTCCGTCTTCGGCGGCTTCGCCCTCGGCGACCTGGCGATGTTCCAGCAGATGGGCTTCGGACTCGCCGTCGCTGTCATCGTCGATGCCACCATCGTCCGCTCGGTGCTCGTCCCGGCCACGATGGAGCTGCTCGGTGACTGGAACTGGTACTTCCCCGGCTGGCTCGCCTGGCTCCCCAACCTCGAGATCGAGGGGCGGCGGCCGGCGGCGCAGTCGACACGCACTCCGGCGGTCCTCGCCGAGGCGGGCGACGGCGGCGCCTAGTGACGCTGAAGCTTCCCGCACCACATCCGAAGGAGCCGGCATTCCGCCGGCTCCTTCGCGCGCATCCCCCGCACCGCCGGCCATGCAAAGGCGTATCCTCACCGCCTACGGGGCACGTCGAAGGGGCAGCGTTTCGAGGCGAAAGCGGGCAGGGAGGTCACAATGCCGCAGCTGGAAGCCGCGATCCGTGTCGAGAAGCCAGAGGAGGTCGTACCCGGCGAGTTCACGCTGACGGTGGTCTTCACCAACCGGAGCTCGACTCCCGCTTCCCTCAATACGCATCAGGCCGAACATCCCGCGCTCGTCCTCGATGTCCGCGACGCGAGCGACCGCCCGGTCCTGCTGCCCCCGCCCTCCGCGCCGGACGCAGCCGACCTCGCTCCGGGTGAGCCCATCGTCCCCGGTGGGAGTCTCTCCCTCACCTACGTCGGATTCCTCGACCGCGGCTTGCCGCCCGGCGAATATCGAGTGCGCTACTTCGGCGAGTTTCCCGCCCTCGGCGGCTCGCGCGACGACCCCCTGCGCAGCGATTGGCAGACGTTCACTGTCCGCGCACAACGGGACCTGCCCCCGGGCCTCGCGATCCCCGGCCTCAAACCCGGCCCCGAAGGTCCCGAGGAGAAACCCCTCCTCCCACTCCCGCGGCTGCTTGGCCCGGTGTGGCTCTACGTCGTACGGCTGCGCTGCTGGGTCTGGTGCCTGCTCCTCCGCTGGGTGTTCCTGCGCCGCTGCGATCGCGTCCTCCAGCAGGAGATTGACCAGGCGCGCTCGGAGACGATCTCGGACGCCCCGCCCGGCTCCGAGGCCTGGAACGGCACCTACGGATGGCACGCCCGTTTCCTGCTGATCGCCGATGAGCCGAACTGCCGCGTCACGGCGCGCGTCCGGGTCCGCCTCGTCGGCACGATCACCCCGGCCCAGCGCACCGCGTGGGAAGCCGCGATCGAGGCTGCCTGGAACCATCGCTTCAAACTCTGCTGCGACTGCTGCTGCCCCTCCGGCATGGACATCGTCTGTGACATCGAGTTCGTGAACTCGGGCGAGCACCAGGTCGTCAACGTCGGCACATCGACGACAAACATGAGCCACTGGGGCGCCGCCGACACCATCGATGTGTCACATGAGTTCGGTCACATGCTCGGCGCGCTCGACGAGTACTTCACGGTAAACGGAGTCAACTATGGGTCAGGTCGGCAGCCCGGGGGCGCCATCATGAACAACCCTGCGAATCCGCCTGCTGCGAGGCATTACGACCTGGTTCGCGCCGGCGCGGCCGCTCTGCTGGGCCACAGCTGCTCCACCGCCGACGTTGGTGCGAGCTGCTGACGGTGATCGAGCTTGCGGCGCGCCTGACGGTCGAACCCGCCGAGGCCACCGCCCCCGGGGACTTTACCGTGCGCTGCGAGCTCCACAACGTCGGCGACGAGGAAGCCGCCATCAACGCGGCGCCGCTCTCGTCACCCTCCCTCGCCCTCGAGGTGGTCGACGCGGCCGGCGAGCTGGTGCTCCTGCCGCCACCGCCGGTGCCACCGGCGGTGCCCCCGGTCGAGCGCCTTGGTGTGGGCGAGGTGCGCGTCGCCGAGTTCCCCGGCTTCCTTCCCGCCTGGACGCCGCCGGGCCGCTACCGGGTACGCTTCCGCTACCTCGGCAGCGGCGCCGGCCTCTTCGCGGGCCTCATCGTATCCACCGCCGTCGAGTTCACGCTTCGGGCCTGACGGGCGGGCGTCGCGCCGCGTCGCGAGGCGCTATGCTCGCCCCCTGTACCCCGCCGCTGTGGTGCGCACCGAGGGAGGGCGAACGCACATGGCCGGACCACTCGCGGGAATCCGCGTAATCGACCTCAGCAGCGGCCAGGCCGCAGGCCTCGCCACCATGGTGCTCGCCGACTTCGGCGCAGACGTCGTCAAAGTCGAGCCGTCCGCTGGCGACCCCGCCCGCGCCGAGCCCGCGGCCCCCATGTGGCTCCGAGGCAAGCGCAGCCTCACACTCGACCTCGCCACCGCCGAGGGGCGCGACCGCCTCCACGACCTCGTTCGGGGCGCCGACGTGGTCGTCTCCTCCGACCTCCAGGATCGTGCCGCCGCGCAGGGCGCCGACTATGCGACCCTCGGCGCGCTGAACCCCGGCCTCATCTACACGTCCGTCACGGCCTGGGGCCTCGAGGGCCCCTATGCCGCTTATCCCGCGGACGAGGCCCTCGTCGCCGCGAAGTCAGGCCGTATGCAGGCCCTCTCCGGCGTCATCCGCCGTGACGGTCCGGCGTACGTGGCCGTCCGCAACGGCCATCACGCCGCCACGCAGTCCGCCATCGCCGGTACCCTCGCCGCGCTCCTCGTCCGGGAACGCACCGGCCGAGGACAGCTCGTCGAGACCAGCCTGCTGCGCGCCCAGCTTCCCTACGACTTCCGCACGTTGCTCTCGGCCCAGCTCACGCCGCGCTACCCCGCGCAGCTTGGCAATGACCCCTACGCCGCCTTCGCCCCCGACACCATGCCGATGCTCGGCTACCAGCCGGTCCAGACCCAGGACGGCCGCTGGATCCAGTTCGCCAACCTCCTCGAGCACCTCGTCCACTCCAGCCTGATGGCCATGGACCTCGTCGAGGACGTCCTGGGCAACCCCCGCTACGCGGGCGCTCCCAACAACATCGACGAGGTGGCGAAGGAAGAGGTGCGCAACCTCATCATCGAGCGCATGCGTGAGCGCCCCGCCGCGGAGTGGATGCAACGCTTTCATGAGAACGGCAACGTGGCCGCCGAAGTCGTGGGCACCGCGCAGGAAGCGCTGCACCACCCCGACATGGAAGCCAACCACGAGGTCGTCGACCGCCTCGACCCGCGCCTTGGCAACGTCCGCCAGCTCGGTCTGCTCGCCCGCCTCACGAAGACGCCGGGCGAGGTCGGTGAACCCGCTCCCGGCCCGGGTGCGCACACTGCCGAAGTCCTCGTCGAAGCGCCCCGCGACGCCTGGCAGGCGCCGGCCGGCCTGCCCCTCACGCCGCCCCGCCATCCGCTTGAGGGCGTCACGGTGCTCGAGTTCGCCACCATCATCGCCGCGCCCCTCGGCGCATCGTTGCTCGGCGACCTGGGCGCGCGCGTCATCAAGGTCGAGCCCGTCGACGGCGGCGATCCGATGCGCGGCCTCGGCGTCGGACTTGGAGCCATGTTCGGCGCGTCCAAGACGACCGCCTCCAAGGAGAGCATCTGCGTAGACCTGAAGTCCGAGGAAGGCCGCGAGATCGTCCGCCGACTCATGCGAGAAGCGGACGTCATTATTCACAACTACCGCCCCGGCGTCCCGGAACGCCTCGGGATCGGCTACGAGCAGGCGTGCGCCGTCCGCCCCGACATCGTCTGGGTCAGCGTGAACGGCTACGGGCCCGACGGCCCGAGCGCGCACCGCCCCTCGGCCCACCCGATCCCCGGCGCGGTATGCGGCGGCGCGCTCATGCAGTCCGGCCGCGGCTGGCCGCCTCCCGGCGACGCCTCCCTCGTTGGCCTCCGCGAAGCGTCGCGCTGGTTCTCTCGCGCCAACGAGGCCAACCCTGACCCCAACACCTCGATGGTTGTCGCCTCCTCGGCGCTCCTCGGCCTCGTCGCCCGCCAGCGCACCGGCCAGGGCCAGCCGATCTTCATCAGCATGCTCGGCGCGAACGGATACGCGAACGCCGAGGACTTCCTCGCCTACGAGGGCAAGCCCGACCGCCCCACGATTGACGCTGGGCTCCATGGCACCGGCCCCCTCCACCGCCTCTACCGTGCTCGGCTCGGCTGGGTCATGCTCGCGGCCGATAGCGACGATGGCTGGCGAGCGCTCTGCCTCGCCGCCAGCGCCGACGTCATGGGCGCGGACCCGCGTTTCGCCACGGCCGAGGCGCGTGCCACCCACGCCGAAGCCCTGACCGGGGTCCTCGAGGCACTCTTCGCCACCCGCGACGCCGATGACTGGGAGTCCACGTTGATCGCGGCCGGCGTCGGCTGCGTCCGCGCTGACGGCTACGTGAACGCGGGGCAGTTCCTCCTCGAAGACCCGCATGCCCGGGCGAACGAGCTGCTCGTCGACGCCACCCACGCCCAGTGGGGCGCTTACCGACGCTGGGGCGCTGTCTGGCGCTTCAGCGACACGCCCCCTCACCCGCGTGCGGGCGTGCTCGCGGGCCAGCACACCGACGCCCTCCTCGCGGAATGCGGCTACTCGGACGCCGAGGTCGCCGCGCTTCGCGCGGGCGGTGTCGTCTGGTCCGAGCAGCCGATGGATCTCGGCGAGCCCGCCGTGGTCCCGGTCGGGTAGGGGGAGTCGAACAATGGGACGAGGATTCGGCGTCGACGCCGGCCTGCCAGCAGAGGTGGCCTCCGAGCTCGCGCGGCGGGCCGAGGCTGCCGGCTACACCAGCATCTGGACCACGGACACCCCGCGCGCCGATGGCCTCGCGGACCTCGCCGCCTTCGCGAGCGGCACCACGCGTATTCGCCTCGGCGTCGGCGTACTGCCCCTCGACCGCCGTCCCCCGGCGGCCATCGTCGAGCAGGTGCGCGCCCTCGGTCTCCCCCTCGACCGCCTCTGGCTCGGCATCGGCTCGGGCGCCAGCGACCGTCCTCTCGCCCTCGTCCGCGAGGCGATCCCGCCGCTCCGCGAGGCGCTCCCCGGCGTTGCCATCGCCGTCGCGGCCATGGGCCCACGCATGACCCGCCTCGCCGCGGACCTCGCCGAAGGCGTGCACCTGAACTGGCTCACGCCAAACACCATCGAGAATGCCCGCAGCCTCGCCGGCTCCGCCAGCCGCGCGCAGCTCCTGATGTACGTCCGCGCCGCCCTCGACCCGGGCGGCCGCGAGCGCGTCGGCCAGGAGGCCGCCCGCTACGCCGCCACCCGCTCCGCGCACTTCGAGGCCAACGGCGTGCCCGTCGACCAGGTCGGCGTGGCCGGCCCGCCCGGCTCCTTCGATGCCCAGCTCGCCCCCTACGAGGCGCTCCTGGACCAGACGATCGTGCGCGCGCTGCCGGCGTCACCCGCTCCCGAGGACCTGTTCGCCCTCCTCGAGGCAACTCGGCCGCCGGGCTAGTCTCAGCCGGCCGGTCCGGTCGCTGGAAGGAGGCCTCCGTGCCCTGTCCCTGCTCGATGACCGGCGTGAGGAGCCTCGTCAGTGCGAAGCTCGGCGCCTGCCCCCGCTGCGTTGCGATGGCCGCCGGCGGGAGCGTCGCCGGCTGGACGCTGACCCGCGCGCTGCGGCGCGGCGGCGCCCCACGGCTCGTGTATGGTCCGGTCAGGCTCGCCGCCATCACGTGCAGCCTGCTGCTCGCCGCTCACGTCGTCGCCTACCGCGTCCGCCGCCGGCCGCCCGCGTTCGGCGCACCGCTCTAGTTGCGCGGGCGGGCGTCTCGCGACCGGGGCGCTGGGGCGACTGCGTGAGTCACGTCCGATGCGCGAGCGCCACCACCGTCAACCCGCCGGGAATCGGGACGCGCCCGACCAGGTGCCCGTCGAACGCCACGAGGCGAGACAGGATTGCATTCAGCCATCCGGGCACGGCGACGTAGCCGCTCTCGGCGTCATCCTCGTGGGGCCGTCGGCCCGGCAGTCGCTCGAGCAGCCGGAAGAGCGCCGCTGGAGGCAGTGCGGCTGACATGACATAAGAACAGACATCGATCTCGAATCCGGCCTCCGCCAGCAGCCGCCGCAGCGGCGCACGTGTGTACCGTCGATGATGTCCCAGCGCCACGTCGTGACTGCTCCACAGCCACTGGTACGCCGGCACCGTCACCAGCAGCCGCCCCCCGGGCCGCAGCGTCCGCCGGAACTCCCGCGCCGCCGCGATCGGATTGCCGAGGTGCTCGAGCACGTCGAGCGCCACCACGAGGTCAAAGCTTTCCGAACGTGCCCCGATCGAGGTCGCGTCCATCTGGGCCACCTCGAGACCGCGCGCGCGTGCCGATGCCACGGCCTCCGGTCCCAGGTCCACGCCCAGCAGCGCCCCGCCCTCGGCGATCGCCGCCGAGGTCGCCCCGGTCCCGCACCCCACGTCGAGGATCCGCCCCGGCAGCGTGCCGACGTACCGTCGCAGCAGCCGCGTGACGATCGACTGCCGGGCGCGGTGCCACCAGTACCACTCTTCGAAGTCCGCGAGCCGCTGGTGCTCCGTCGCGTCCATGCTCAGACCGACCCATGCCGGCGGCGGATCGCCAGCACCTCGCGCAACGTGCGCCACGCCGTCAGTGGGTTCGCCCGCACCGTGGACCCCCCCACGAAGTGCCACGGCACCGGGATCTCCCGCACCCGCAGCCCGCTCCGGTCCGCCACCAGCAACACCTCGACGTCAAAGCCCCAGCCGTCCGAGGTGCAACGCGGCAGCGTCCGGGCAACGGCATCGCTCGTGAAGAGCTTGAACGGGCATTGCGTGTCCTGCAGCGGCAACCCGATCAGCCGCCGCTGGAAGCGCTTGAACAGCCGGCTCAGCTGCCCGCGCAGCCACGGCTGGCCCGCGCCGTCAGCGCGGCCCGTGTGTGAGATGCGCACTCCCACGATGACGTCCGCGCCGGCCTCGATTTCCCGGGTGGCGTCCTTGAACGGCTCGGGCCCCACGGACAGGTCCGCGTCGAGGTACCCGATCAGCTCCGTTCGCGCGGCCGCGAGGCCGGTCCGCAGCGCGGCCCCCTTGCCCTGGTTCCGCTCGTGCTCGATCAGCCGGATGCACGGGCCTGTCGCCCGCTGCGCTCGCGCACGAACGAGTTCAGCCGTGTCATCCGAGCTCCCGTCGTTCACCACGATCACCTCGGCGATGTCGAGGCCCTGGCAGCGGTCAATCAGGTGGTCGAGCGTCGCGCCGATGCGCTGCGATTCGTTCCACGCCGGGATGATCACCGTCAGGCTCGAGCTCACGAGCCCGCCTCGCTTGCCGCCGCCGGCTGCCGCGCCTCGGGGTCACGGAACACGAAGAAGTTGAACCCGATGAAGTTCCAGGTCGCCGAAACCGCGACCGCCGCGATCTTGATCGCGTTCAGCGCCAGGTAGCCGTCGGCCTGTGTCGCCTCCAGCAACCCGACGAGCACGGCGTCGTAGACCAGCGCGCCGAGCAACGCGACGCCCGCGTACCGCAGGAGCAACTGTCGGCGGTGCGACATCCCCCAGGTCAGCCGCGCGTTGAGCGCGTACCCCACGAGCGTCGCGACCGCGAACGCCGAGGTGTTGGCGAGGATGACGTGGATCGGCCCCGGGTGGGTGTTGCCTGCCAACGCCGCGTTGAACACGAGGAAGTCGGTCGCCGTCGCGATGAAGCCCACGCCGGCAAACCGCACGAGGCGGGCGTGAAGAAGGGCCGTGAGGCGCGGGGGGCGTCGCACGGCACCGCCCTTTCTGCTCCGGCGACAGTATCCGCCCCTGCGAGTCGCCCGCAACCCGTTCACCGCGCCGTGGAGGTCAGGGCGTCCCGTTTCGATGCAGCAGGTAGAGCGCGGTCGGTCGTGTATCGAGCCAGAGGTCGTACGGATACGTCGAAACGGTCGTGTACCCGGGCAGCTCCTTGGTCGCGATGGCGTACTCCGGGTCGATGATCGAGCCGTACAGCGTGAGCCACCACCGCGCGTCGCCGTTGTTGTGGATGCCTCGCTCCGCGTACGAACGCTCGCCGAGGTAATAGCCCGTCCACGACCCCCCGCCATCGAGCTGCGTCAGCGGGATCCCCGAGTCCACCGCCTCCTGCGCCAGCGCCCACTGCGCCTGGTGGAACGCGAGGTTGTCGCGCGTCCCGACCACGGCAAACACCGCCAGTACTCCGACCACGTACCAGGTGAGCGGCAGGTGCACGTCGACGTCCCGCACCGACCACAGCACCAGCGCGAGCGCGAGCGGCAACAGCGGCAGCAGGTAGCGGTCCAGCGAGGGGGCGGGCAGCCCCGCCACCGTCCAGTAGCGGAAGTGCGTCGACACGATCACGACGAGCACCGCCTGGATGCCGAACGCGACCAGCACCATCGTCACGTTCGCGCTCGGGAGCCGCGCGCTCACCGCCCGAATCACGAGGAACCCTGCCACGACGGCCGAGACGGCGCACGCCAGCGTCAGGGCCGTGAAGAACCACAGCCCCGCCAGCGGTGACCTTGCCACGAGCAGGTCGTTCGGTCCGAGGCCAGCCATGCTCAGGAAGTGCGGCACGTATGGCATCCGCATCCCGAGCGCCCGCAGCGCCGCCATGCCCGACACCACAGCGGTCATCCAGATGACGAACGCAACCCAGGTACGCGCGGGCGTCTCGGGCCCCAGGCGGCGCAGGGCGAGCAGCGCGCCGGCCGTCAGCGGCAGCACGAACAGCCCGATGTACCCCGCCTCGATCGCTGCGAGCCGTTCCGCCTGCGTCCCGAGGGCGCCCCATCCTCCGCCGAGCAGCTGTTCCTGCATCAGCGATTGCACTGCCGGCACCCCGTTGACGTGCAGCAGCCACCATCGGTACGCGCCGTACGCGATCAGGGGGATCGCCCCGACCTCGAGCGCCACGATCACGGCGCGCGTCGTCAGGCGCAGCGGCAGCCGCCGGCTGAGCAGCAACGCCGCCAGCACGCCCACCGGCAGGAAGATGCCCGGCTGCCGCACGAGCAGCGCGCACGCGCTCGCCAGCGCGCTCCCGAGGATCCAGCGGTCATCGATCCCGTCGCGTACCGCGCGCACCGCGCAGTACAGCGCGATCACCGACAGTGAGGTGAGCGGGACGTCCGTCATGAACGTGAACGCGAGGGCGTACCCGAGCGGGTTGAACAGGTACGCCGTCGCCCCGAGTGCGCTCAACGCGCGTTTCCCCGTCAGCTCCCAGACGATCCCGTAGAACGCGATCCCGCTGAACAGCCACAGCACGATCACCGAGACACGCAGCACCCCTGGCGTGACCCCGAACAGCACGCCGAACAGTGCCCCCCACGCCGCCTGGAACACCAGGTGCGGGCTGACCAGGGGATGCACCTCCAGCTTGCCCGTGTCTACCAGGCGCTCCGCCGACCACATGAACACCCAGTCGTCGCTGATCGCGACGTGCGCCAGCGTCGGGACGATGAACATCGACAGCACGAACGCGCCGAGCACCGCCCCCAGCGGCCAGTGCGCCCGCAGCCGCTCCAGCAGCGGCGTCTCGACGGGCTCCGCCGCCCGCTTCCCGCTGTGCTCGATCGAGGACGTGGCCGTCACGAGGCGTCGCGGACGGATCGCTCGTGCACGTTGGCTCCTGCCGGTACCGGGGCATTGCCCTGGGTGTTGCTCGGGACGCCGATCGTATCAGCGCGCCCCATCGCCGACGAACGCGCCTCCGGCCGGTGCGCCCGTTAGGGGATACCGGCCGGGTACTCCGTCCCGATGTGCCCTAGCTCCTCGAAGCGTCGGTACTCCTCGTCGCTGAAGCCCAGCAGCTGTCGGTACACATACTCGTTGTCTTCACCGAGCAGCACCGGGTGCCGCATCTCGCGCCACGGCGTCTGGCTCGCCCGCCATGCGCGCCGTACGTACTGGCGCCGCCCCGTGTCCGGCCCCTCGATCTCCACGAAGAACTCGCGCGCTCGATGCTGCGGGTCATCGAGGACGTCTCGGTCGTTCATCACCACTCCCGCCGCGATTCCCTCCGCCTGCAGGCGCTGCATGACCCAGCTCGCGTCGCGGAGCACCGTCCACTCCGCGATCGCCGCGTCGAGTTCGCGCCGGTTCGCGTACCGCGCCTCCATCGAGGCGAACCGCGGGTCGTTTGCCAGCTCGGGCCGCCGCATCACCTCGCACAGCCGCCGCCATTCGTCTTCGTTCCGCGCCACGATGGCGACCCAGCGGTCCCCGTCCGCGCAGCGGTACACGTTGTGCGGCGCGAGGAAGAAATGGGCGTTCCCCATGTGCTCCCATGAGCGCCCGTTGAGGGTGTAATCCATCACGAACTCGCCCATGAATGGGATGATGTTCTCCGCCGACGCCAGCTCCAGCATCACCCCCTTCCCGGTGCGCTCTCGCTGGTAGAGGCCCATGAGAAACGCGTACGCCCCCGCGATCCCCGAGGCCGCGTCGGCGGGGATCCCCTGCGGCGCGTAGTCCAGCGACAGATCGGGGTACGCCCGGATCACCGGGTGCGCCGCGATCGCCTCCATGTGGTTGCCGAACGTCCGGTACGCCCGGTAGGGTCCGTCGAGGCCAAACGCCGGCTGCCGCAGCAGCACGAGCCGCGGGTTGATCTTTGAGAGCCGCTCCCAGGTGATCCCCAGCTTCTCGATGTGAGGCGGCAGGTTGTTTTCAATCACCCCGTCCGCCTGTGCCACCAGCCGCTCGAACACCTCCTGCCCCTCCGGCCGCGACAGGTCGAGCGTCATCGACTTCTTCCCGCGCGCGTGGTGCGTGAAGTTCGCCGGCTTGTTCCACGCCCGCTCGCCCGGGTCGTCGTCCGGGAAGTACGGCGGCACCATCTGCCGCCGCACCATGTCGAGCGTCGGCCGCACGAACGGCATCCCCCGCGTGAACGGCTGTGGGTGTTGCAGCGACTCAATGCGGATGACCTCCGCACCCCAGTCCGCGAGGTGCATCGTCGCGAACGGTCCCGCGAGGACCAGCGTGAGGTCGAGGATCCGGATCCCCTCCAGTGGCGGCCGGTACCCTGCTTCGTCCCGCCTCGCCGAAGACGGGGCCCGAGGCGCGACAACCGCCGCCGTCGCCTGCTCCAGCTCCGCCAGCACCTCGTCCGTGTGCTCCCCCAGCAGCGGCGCCCGGCGTCGAGGCGGCATCTCCGGCCCGTGCTCGCCGTGCAGCCGAAAGTGGTAGCCCGGGTACTGCACCGGCCCCGTCGAGGGGTGGTCGATCTCCTCGAAGAACTTCCGGTAGACCAGCGACTTGTCCGTGAGCATGTCGGCGACCGTGTTCAGCGGCGCGCCCATCACCCCGAACTGCTCGCACGCGTCCCGCACCTCGGCCTTCGTCTTCATGACCGACCATCCAAGGACGTACGCGTTGAACTCTTCGATCCGGTCCGGGTCCGCGAACGCGCCCGGGTCCCGCCACTCGGGCGATTCGAGGAGCTGCTCCTGCCCGATCATCCGCATGAACGCGGACATATTCGCCAGCCCGCCGCCGGTGAGCAGGCACCACCCGTCGGCGCACGGGAACACCCCGTTCCCCGCCCCCGCCGCTCGAGGCCGCCGCACGGCCGGCCGGCCCGTGTACTGGTACTGCAGCAGCGAGATCAGCCGCCCATCGATGTTGTGCGTGAGCGCCTCCAGGATGCTCACGTCGAGGTGCTCGCCCTCGCCGCGCAGCCGCGCCCCCCACAGTCCGACCGCGGTCGCCAGTGCCGCCACGAACCCTGCCTGGTGCCCCGCCCACCGCCCCGCGACCTTCAGCGGCTCGTGGTCGACGTCCCCCGTCGAGATCATCGGTCCGCCCATCGCGTAGATGGTGAGGTCCGTCCCCTCCCAGTCTCGGTACGGCCCGTCCTGTCCGAAGTTGCTGATCGAGGTGACAACGATCCGAGGGTGCAGCCCCGCCAGCACCTCGTACCCCAGCCCCAGCCGCTCCATCGTCCCCGGTCGGAAGTTCTCGACGACTGCGTCCGCGCTCCGAGCGAGCTGCAGGAACCGCTCCCGCCCGTCTTCGCTCTTCAGGTCGAGCACCACGCTCCGCTTGTTCGTGTTCAGGAACAGGAACGTCCCGCTCCGCTCGATCCCCGGCTCATCCCCCGCGAACGGCGGCAACATCCGTGCCGGGTCTCCCCCGGGCGCCTCGATCTTGATGACGTCCGCCCCGTAGTCCCCGAGCAACCGGGTCGCGAACGGTCCCACGGTGTGCCGGGTCAGGTCGAGGACGCGCACCCCTTCGAGTGGCATGGTGTCGAGCATGGCTGGCCTCCTCGCGGCGGAGCCCTGAGATGTTGGCGGCAGTGTAGGAGCGGGCAGCACGGCTGTCATGAGCCCCGAGGGAGCCGCTGTCCCTGAGAGCGCAGATACTGGTCGGGACACGGACCTGGAGGCGGCGAGGAGCGATGATGGACACC
>JAIBBD010000110.1 GCA_019694855.1 Dehalococcoidia bacterium | reverse complement strand
AGCTGGCGGTGTCGTACCTCGGGCGGGACGACCTGGCGCACTTCGGGCCGGCGGACGAGGACGAGGACGGCGGCATCGAGGACGCGGCGGCGTTCCCGCCGGCGGTGGTGGCCGGCAAGGCCTACGCCTTCGAGGCGGGGGACGCACCAGGGGCGGCTCCGGAGGCGGTGGCCTCGACGCCCGCGCAGGCCTCGACGGCGGCCGTGGCCTCGGAGGCGCCGCGGCTGGGCGCCGGGCTGGCGGCGGCGACGGTGATCGATGTACGCACGACGCAGGAGGTGCGGGTGATCCAGGCGCGCCAGAAGGGGTTCGAAGGCGACCCGTGCGATGAGTGCGGGCAGCTGATGATGGTGCGCAACGGGACGTGTCTCAAGTGCATGAACTGCGGCGCTACGAGCGGGTGTTCGTAGGGGGGCCGAAGCACTTCTACAATCTGGATCGCGAAGCATTCAGGAATTCAACGCCGGAGAGGTGGGTTGAAGGAGCGCTGAAAGTGGTGGTGCGTTGGTAGGTGACTCGGAGTCGCCACTGTATTATCAGTCTGCGCGATCATTGCCGAGTTTCCCTGTTGGCAATTGCGTGGCCTGTGGTGGGCAAGTGCTTCTCGAATACGGCGCCGTATACTCGGACAATTCGATTCGCGAATGCCCAGACTGTGGAGCTCGTAGTGGCCGACTGCAGCTAATTCGGGAAGGACTGGATCGAGGGCTACCCGGCAACTGCGGGTTCTTCGCATCGGACCGAGTTGTCTACGATACTCGAGAAATCGCGGTCGGTAGTTACGTTCAATACGAGCTACGAGACGCTGCAAATAAGTGGTTCTCGCCACAGGCATCCGTCTCAACTCCAAACGCGCCGTGGCAAGCGATAGCCAGTCTGAATCCTCTAGATCTTCACGAGAAGTGGGCACGCAAGGTTAATCAAGGCCGCAATGACGTTGTCCACCGCGTAAACGTGCACTTCACGACCGACGAGGCGATGGAATCGCTGAGGGTGGCGCTCGAGGCGATATTATCCTGTCCGATTTTGGGGACGCCATGCGCGTCGCGCTGAGAGCTCCCCGCGAGAAGGTAGATCAGCGCCTAGCGGAGATGCAGGCGTCCAACAAGGCGATTCGCGAGGATCGGAGAAAGAACCCTAGAAGCGATGGCTAACGCACTGGCGGGCCTCGTTGTCGGCTCACTCTCGGCGTGGCTGGGAGTCTATCTGATCGCGCGCCCGTACGGCTTGGACAAGAGCACTCTTTCGTGGTTCGTGGCGGGGCCGGTCGATCCTGCTCGTGTCGGTACTCTGCACCGTCGTATTCGAGGCGGATGCTTCGCGATTCTTGGCATTAGTCTCATGGCTGTTGGTGTTCGTGTCATCATCAGTAAGCTAGTGTGACTCGTCAACCATATTGTTACCCTCGGTTGTATGAGGCGTACGAGGACTGATCGGGGTGAGCACGGCCGCAGTGGTCCATGCGCTGAACGCTGCGGCCGAGCGGGATGGACCCTCGAGGCGATGCGGCCGGCGGGGAGGCAGGACAAGGCCTCGTGCCGCGTCGCGCAGTGCGTGCTGCGGCGTCCGGGGGTGTGTGGGGCGGATCCGGGCGATGCGTAACTTTTTCACAGTTACACAGTGATTGTGAGACTGTGCTAGCCTGCCGGGCATGAAGAACATCACCGTTTCCGTGCCGGACGAGGTGTATCGGGTGGCGCGGATCCGGGCGGCGGAGCAGGGGCGCTCGGTGAGTGCGCTGGTGGCGGAGTTCCTCGAGGGGCTGTCGGGGCACGATGCGGAGTTCGCGAGGCTCGAGGCGTTGCAGCACCGCGTGCAGGCGGGAGTGACGCGGTTCCGGGCCGGTGACCGCGTCGGTCGAGACGAGCTGCACGACCGTGCGGTTCGTTGACACGAACGTCCTGCTGTACGCGATCTCGACGGATCCGGTGGAGCGGGCCAAGCGCGGGGTCGCGGACGAGCTCCTCGGCGCGCATGACCTCGGGCTGTCGGTGCAGGTACTGCAGGAGTTCTACGTACAGGCAACGCGGCCCTCGCGGGCGGACGCTCTGACGCACGAGCAGGCCGCGGACCTTGTCACGTCATTCACGCGATTCACGGTGCAGCCGACGACGACCGAGCTGATGCAGCGCGCGATCAGGGCGCGGGCGCGCTTCGGGCTGTCGTACTGGGACGCCGCGATCCTGGAGGCGGCGCGGTTGCTCGGCTGTGCTGAGGTGCTGTCCGAGGATCTCAGCGGCGGGCGGGATTACGACGGCGTGAGGGTAATGAACCCGTTCGTCTGATGGGCTTCCTCGTCGCGGAGGCAGGTTCGAGGGCCAAAGGCGGCGGGTCGGCGCTGGACAGCGCCTGCGATACTGGGGCCGAGACCACCTCGCGAGGTGTGGGCGTGCGCAATCGGTATCCGTTCCCCCGGCTGTATGAGGCGTACGAGGACTCGATCGGGGTGAGCACGCCCGCGGTGATCCATGCGCTGAACGAGGCGGCGGAGCGGTGGCCGCACCAGTGGATCATCGACGCGATCCGGCTGGCGGGGACGCAGGACGAGCCCTCGTGGCGGTTCGCGCAGTGGGCGCTGCGGCGGCGGGAGCGGGAGGAGCCGCTGCCTCCGGCGGTGTGATGGACGGCGTCTCTACTCGGGGGATGCGACGGGGAGGCCCGCCTCGCGGGCCGCGGCGACCATGCGCGCGTCATACGTGACGAGGGCATCAAGGTCGCTGCCGAGGGTAGCGGCGATTGCGAGGTGGATGGCGTCCAGGGTGCGGACCGAGGCCGGCTGGAGGGTGGCAGCTGCCTCGAGGATTGACCGATCCAGGTCGATCTCCACGACACGGGACAGCAATCGGAGGGCGGCGGGAGCGAACACGGGTCGGCGCCTGCGGATCGCGCGCATCAACTCCACGCGCAGCAGCACCGAGGATGTCAACGGCTGGCGCCGGAGCGCATCACGGATCGCCGCCGATTCGTGTTCTGGCGGCAGGAGCTTGGCAAGCGCGGACGTGTCGACGTAGAGGATCAATCATTCGCGCTCATCGGCGCGGTCCTGAATCACAAGGTCGACCAATGAAGGCTCGCCGGGTTCGGTGGAGGGGGGTTCGTAGCCGGCGAGGAAGTCCTCGATGGTGCCGGTGGCGGGGCGGGCGCGGCCTTCGGCGATCAGGTGGGAGAGGACGCCCTCGGAAGGTTGGGGCGGGGTCGGGACGGGGCGCAACTCGGCGACCGGTTCGCCGTGGTCGGTGACGACGACGGTCTCGCCGGCACGGACGCGGTCGAGGTAGCGGCGCGCGTGCCGGCTGAGTTCGGTGATGCCGATGGTGACTGACATGGAGTAGGGGTACCACATTCGCGTTCGCCTCGATGCGGCGCACGGGTGCCTCTCGTGGGTCGTGTTCGTGGGCCTGTAAGCGTTCGTTCATCTCAAGCATGTTCAATCTCCTCGACGCCGATTTGGCGGCGTCGACAGGCGCGATCTGGGGACCGACGCGCACAGGAGGAGGAACTGCGATGTTGTTCCAGGTACGGCACGAGCACACGAATGAGCACTGCCCGGGTGCGAGCGATGAGCTTGGCGACCGGCTGGCGAAGTGGTGGGCGGAGCTGAAGGCCAACCCGGACCTGAAGGTGCTCACCGGGTACGTGTCGCCGATGGACCACACGTTCTACATCACGGTGGAGGCGGAGGAGATCGGCCCGCTGCTGCGCGGACTCGGGCCGCTGAACTCGATCGGCACGGGATACACGACCCCCATCATCTCGCTCGACCAGGCACTCCCGCTGGCGGACGAGGGCGTGTTCCAACTGCCGGAGGCGTAGCGGAGCGAGGTCGATTCGTCCAGACTCGGGTGACCGAGCGAGGCGCTCGGGTGGGGGACCGCCCGGGCGCCTCGATGTCCCGGGAGGAGGCAGTCGTGGCGGAATTCGACGCGGAGGGGTTCGCGCGGGAGTGGGTGGCGGCGTGGAACGCGCGTGACATCGAGGCGGTGGTGGGGCACTTCACGGAGGACGCGCAGTTCTTCAGTCCTCGGGCGGAAGAGGTGACCGGGAGCCCCGTGGTGTCGGGCCGGGCGGCGCTGCGCGAGTACTGGCAGACGGCGACGGGGCACCTCGACCGGTTGCAGTTCACGCTCGACC
>JAIBBD010000109.1 GCA_019694855.1 Dehalococcoidia bacterium | reverse complement strand
GTAACGAAGCGCTGCGGCGCGAGTTGGAGGACGGCGCGAGGCGCGCGGCGGACGCCTACGCCGAGATGGGGCGATTCCTCGCCGAGGAATACCTGCCCTCGGCGGAACCTCGCGACGCCGTCGGCCCGGAGCGCTACGCGCGTTCCGCTCGCAGCTACAACGGCATCGAGCTGGACCTTGATGAGACCTATCGTTGGGGCTGGGAGGAGCTGCACCGCATCGAGGCCGAGGTCCTCGCGACCTGCGAGCGCATCCTGCCCGGCGGCTCCGTCGACGAGGTGCAGCGGCTCCTCGAGTCCGACCCCGCTCGCGCCATTGAGGGCGTCGAGGCCTTCCAGCGCTGGATGCAGGATCTCCACGAGCGGACGATCGCCGATCTGGACGGCGTCCATTTCGACATCCCGCAGCCGGTGAAACGCATCGAGGCGATGATCGCCCCCGCCGGCGGCGCGCTCGCCATGTACTACACCGGGCCATCCGAGGACTTCAGCCGCCCCGGACGCACCTGGTACCCCACGGGCGGCAAGACACGCTTCCCCCTCTGGGGCGAAGTCTCCATCGCCTACCACGAAGGCGTCCCCGGCCATCACCTCCAGATCGGCCACGTCACCCACCTCTCGGACCGCCTCTCGAGGTGGCAGCGTCTCCTCGGCACGACGTCCGGCTACGCCGAGGGCTGGGCGTTGTACGCCGAGCGTCTCATGGCCGACCTCGGCTACCTCGAGAACCCCGACTACTACCTCGGCATGTTGCGCGGGCAGGCCCTGCGGGCGGCTCGGGTCGTGGTCGACATCGGTCTCCACCTCGAGCGGTCGATCCCGGCAGACGAGCGCTACCACCCCGGTGAACCGTGGACCCCCGAGTTGGCGCACGAGTTCTTGCTCCGGCGCACCTACTTTCCCGCCAACTTCCTGGCCTCCGAGGTCACCCGCTACCTCGGCATGCCCGGGCAGGCCATCAGCTACAAAGTCGGCGAGCGCGCCTGGCTCGAGGCGCGCGACCGCGCCCGCCAGCGCGATGGCGCGGCCTTCGACCTCAAGGCGTTCCATATGCGCGCCTTCGACCTCGGCCCGATGGGCCTGGACCAGATGCGCCGCGAGCTGAGCGCCTGAGTCGACGGTGACGCTCGCGCCCACGGGTTGGCTGCCGGCGTGACCGTGAAACGTTGGGCCGGTCCGCCAGCCTGACCCGCCAGGGCGCCCGCTACGAAGGCGTCGGCGACATCGGCTGGCGCACCGGGGCGGGTGTGGTCCGCGTGTACCGTGCTCGCTCCGGGCGCGCACGAACGAGCCCGTCTCGTCCCGTTGCGATAGGTTCCATCAGCACGTCTCGTCTAACCTCCCGATCGGTCTCCCCATCCGGCTCCTTTGGGTTCGGCGTTCACGGCCGCGACCGTGTGGGTCGGCTACACCCTGCTCGCGACGATTCCCGTCGCCGTTGCCCGCGGTCGTGGCTCTTAGCCCCGCGTCCCCTCGTCCAGCGCTTCGAGGAGCGCGCGCGGCCCACTCACCGTCGCTCCCAGCGCCCGGACTCGCCCCGCCAGCTCGCGGTCCGACGTCACGACCTCGATCGCTCCGGGCTCGAGCTCCCGCTCGATGAGGGCGACGATCGCGTCGTCGGCCGTGCGGAACCCCGCGTCCCGTGCGAAGCGCACCTCAACGAGCCCTTCGAGGTGCCAGTCGGACCTCGCCGCCCCATCGAGCACCAGCGTGAGGTCGAGCCCGCGCCGTCGCGCATAGGCCTCGAGCCGCTGGTGTAGCCGCCGCGCGGCGCCGTCGCGGTCACGCCACCACCCGTCGGGTCGGGCGCCGATCACGTTCATGCCATCCACGACGATGCGCACCATCGCGTTCAAGCTCCCCGCAGGTGCGCCCGCAGAAGCCAGGCGCAAAGAAGAAGGAGCCGCTCCCCCGGAGCGGCTCCTTCGTTCATATCTGCGTACTCGCGGCCTTACTGCACCGTGAACCCGACACGCATCCCGGCCTGGTAGTGACCGGGCACGTTGCAGATCAGCACGTACTTGCCCGCGGGCAGCCCGGTGGCGTCGACTTTGCCCGACCCACCGCCGGCGATGTTTTGCGCCTTGCCTTTCACCTCGAGGGCGCCGCTCGTCTCGTCGACCTTGCCGCCGCTCTGCGGCAGGCCTGCGGCATCGACCTCGGTGCGGATAACCACCAGCTCGTGGATGACCGCGCCGTCATTCTTCACGTTGAACGTGATCTGCCCGGAGCCCGTGCTCGCCGGCTGCGCTGCGACCGCGAACTCCTTCAGGCTGACGTTGATCGTCGCGCTGTTCGACCCGACCGGCCCTGCCGCCGGTACCGTCGGCAGCGCCGCCGCCGTCGCGCTCCCGGTCGCTCCGCCCTTGCCGCCGGCGACGGGGGCTTCGACCTTCTGGCGGCTCAGCTCCGCGACCAGCGGCTGGCTGCCACCCGTCGCGACGATGGCGTAGCCGCCCTTCTGGTCGGTCTTCACGTCGTCGGCCGCGTACTTGCCGGCCTCGACGTCGATCGTTGCCACCGGCTTCGCCCAGGACGGCAGGCTGCTGCCCGCCGCCTTGAGCTCGGCGACGGAGCGCCCGCCGAGGGCGATGACCTGCACCTGCAGATTGCTGTCGCTGTCGTTCAGGACTTCCACGGCGGTCGTGTCACCGGCCGCGCCGATGACGGTCAGGCCGTCCTTCGTCGGACGCACTTGCACCGTGCCCTTGCTGTCGCCACAGCCCATCGCCACGAGGGCCGCAAGTGCCAGCAGGCCGCCCATCAGCATCACTCGACGCCACGTCCGCACGCGCATCGTTGGCTTCCCTTCTCCCCAGTCCATCCCGCGGCGCCGCCCGCCGTCGTACGAGGAACGGGCGTGCCGGCTGACGCCAGCAGCGTACCGGGCGGCTCACTAACGGTCGAAGCATCCGAGGGCCCCTCGGCCCGCCTTCGGCGCTTCTGGTCCGCCTTGAGTGCACCTCCCGCCGTGCTACTATCGCGCGGGCTTCGAATCGGCCCCAGCCGCCTACGCGGCCTCCGTCTTCACCGCGGACATCGACTGCACCTCGGGGGTACAGCATGAAACTGCACGAATATCAGGCGAAGGAACTCCTCGCGCGCTACGGCGTCCCCGTGCCGAACGGCAAGGTCGCCCGCACGCCGGACGAGGCCGAAGCCGCCGCCAACGAGCTCGGCGGCAAGGTCGTCGTCAAGGCGCAGGTGCACGCGGGAGGCCGCGGCAAAGCCGGCGGCGTGAAGCTCGCGAGCAGCGCCGCCGAGGCTCGCGCGGCCGCCGAGGCGCTCCTCGGCACCCGCCTGGTGACGCACCAGTCGGGCCCGCAGGGCCAGCCCGTCAACGCCGTCCTCGTCGAGGAGCAGTTCGAGATCGAACGCGAGCTGTACATGGGCGTCATCATCGACAACTCCGCAGGCATGCCCATCGTCATCGCCTCCGCCTCGGGCGGCATGGACATCGAGGAAGTCGCCGAGAAGACCCCGGAGAAGATCTTCCGTCAGGCCATCGACCCGACCATCGGGTTCCAGGGATTCCAGGCGCGCTCGCTCGCCTTCGCGACGGGCCTCGATGGCGACCTGAACCGCCCGGCGGTCTCGCTCATCACCGCGCTCGCGAAGGCCTTCCTCGAGAACGACGGCTCGCTCGCCGAGATCAACCCGCTCGCCGTCACGAAGGACGGCCGCGTGCTCGCCGTCGACGCCAAGTTCTCCGCCGATGACAACGCCGACTTCCGCCACAAGGCCCTCTTCGAGCTCGCCGACCGCAGCCAGGAAGACGCCCTCGAGGTGGAGGCGAAGGACGCCGGCATCGAGAACTACGTGAAGCTCGACGGCAACATCGGCTGCCTGGTGAACGGCGCCGGCCTCGCCATGGCCACCATGGACGCGATCCAGTTCGAGGGCGGCATGCCCGCGAACTTCCTCGACATCGGCACCCAGAACGACCCGGCGGCCGTCTCCGCCGCGCTGAAGATCATCGGCGCGGACCCGGACGTGAAGGCGGTCCTCATCAACATCTTCGGTGGCCTCGCGCGTACGGACGTGATCGCGCAGGGCCTCGTGGACGCCATCAAGGGCGGCCTGCTGCCGCAGCCGACCGTCGTCCGTCTGGCGGGCACGAACGTCTCCGAGGGCATGCGCATCCTCGATGAGTCCGGCCTCGACCTCATCCGCGCGGACGGCTTCGCCGAGGCGGCCCGCAAGGCCGTCGCCGCCGCGAGCTAGCGC
>JAIBBD010000108.1 GCA_019694855.1 Dehalococcoidia bacterium | reverse complement strand
AACATCGGCATCACGAAAATCCCCTGTGTACCCCTCGGGGATCAGGCCGCTCATCTCCGCCTCGTCCGTCCGGGCCGTAATCGTCAGCTGGAGCGCCTCGGCCACGAGGTCGACCTCGGCGGGCCCGAGCGAAAGCAGCCAGGCGCGCACCACATCGCACGCTTGGTCGAGCGTGGCGCGCTCGGGCAGGGGCGTCTCGGTCGCTGGGGCCGGCGTCCTGGCCGCCCGAAGCCGCTCCTGCTCGGCACGGATCGACGCTGACTCCCGGGCCACGTACTCCTCGTCGACCTCGCCTATCTGGAACAGGCGCAGGATGCGTTCGCGTTGCTTCGCCAGCGTGTCCAGGCGCTGCTGGATAGCCGCGCCGTCGCTGTCCGACGCGGGCGCCGCGGTTTGCTTCTGAAGCTGGGCGTACACGACGTCGGGACGCGACAGGAGCGAGGCGGCCTCTTCGAGGATGGTCGCCTCGACGGCGTCGCCGCGGACATAGCGTGACTCGCAGCGATCGTGGCGCGGCCCCGAGAAGGCGCGCCGACAGCGGTAGTACCGGAAACGGCCCTTGAGCGTCTGGCCGACCATCGAGGAGCCGCATTGGAGGCACTTCAGCCGGCCGCGCAGCGGGTACTCGCCGGTGTGCTTGCCTTGCCGCAATCGCTCGGGGTCGGCGAATCGCGCCTGTGCCGCTGCGAACATCTCCGGCGTGATGATCGCCGGTGTGGCGTCGGGAACCTCGATCCAATCCTCGGCATCGCGGATCGCGATACGGCGGCGGCGCTTTCCGCTTCGAGGGTCGCGGACGGCTATCGCCTTGGTCTGCCGGTACACGGTCCGGCCGGTGTAGGTCTCGCGATGAAGCATGTGAAAGACCGTCGGCGGCGCCCAGAGCTTTCCCTGCAGCGTAGGGATGCCGTCAGCATTGAGCTCGTTCACGATGCCCACGATCGAGCCGCCCCCCACGAACCGCTCGAACACACGCTGGACGACAGCGGCTTGCACCACGTCGATCTCGCGCCGGCCCGTCGCGGGGTTGTACCGGTAGCCGTAGATCCCCTTCCCGGTAGCCTGCGGGATCTTGCCGGCGCGGGCTCGCTCGGCTTTGCCGCGCATCGTGCGCTCGGCGATCTTCTCTCGCTCGACCTCGGCCGTGAACGCCCGCGCGGCGAGGATGAACCGGCCGATGGCCGTGTCCTCGAAGCGCTCGGTCACGAACTCGAACTTCACGCCCCAGCCCTCGGCCTCGTCGAAGAGCACGCCGATGTGGTTCTGGTGGCGCGAGAGGCGGTCGACAGCGTAGGCGAGGACGACGTCGAATTCGCCCAGCCGCATGCCGTCGCGGACGCGCGTCATGCCCGGCCGCTCCAGCGAGAAGCCGCTGGCCGCGTCGCGGACCGTCGCGACCACCGTCCAGCCGGCGGAGGTGGCGTAGTCGGTGCAGGCCCGGAGCTGCGTGTCGAGGGATGTGCCGTCCCGCTCCTGGGCGTCCGTCGAGACGCGGGCGTAGATGATCGCGCGCATGGTCACCTCCCGGGCTGCCGGCCCTCATTGGAATGTACTCGCTGACCGGGCCGGCCAGCGAGGGTCAGTGCGTCGTGCGCCGGTCGATGCCGGCGACGTTGATCTGCGTGCCGCAGGAGCCATCGGAGAGCCGGCTCTTGAGCCGGTCCGGCAGCTCCATGAGGCCGACGTTGGTGGTCACGACCAGCGGCTGCATCTCGCGGTAGCGCTCGTCGATGAGCCGGAAGAGGCGCTCCTCCGCCCACTCGGTCGACTTGTGCGTCCCGAGGTCGTCGAGGACGAGCACGGCCAGCCGCCGCAGCTGTGCGTCCACGGCCTCGACCGTCTCCGTGGCGCGGTCCTCGTCGAACGTGGCCCGGTAGCGGTCCAGGAGGTCGACCACGGGCCAGAACTGGCCGCGCTGGCCGTGCCGCTCCAACAGCTCGCGGACGATGCCGCAGGCGAGGTGCGTCTTGCCCACGCCCTTCGGCCCGGAGAGCAGGAAGATCGGCTTCTCCGGCGGCCAGTGGAGGACGTAGGCCTGGGCCGCCAGCCGGGGACGGCCGTTGTCCGGGAGCCAGGTGTTGATGCGCGCCTCGCGGAACTTCGCGGGGATGCCCAGCCGCCGCAGCTCGCGCTCGATGTCTGCCTCCGGGGCCCGGCGGGCGGCGCAAGCGGGGCAGGGCACCGCCCGGCCGAAGCCCTCCTCGCCGCGCCGGCGGTCGTAGCGCACAAAGCCCTTGTCCTCGCAGGCGCAGCAGCGATGGGCGACGGCGCGCCCGTCGTCGTCGAACGGGAGCCGGGCGCGGCACGAAGGGCAGGTGGCATCGTCACTCCACGAGGAGTCCGCGCCGGCGGAGCATGTCCTCGGTGATGGGCTCTTGCTCCTGGCAGCGGGGGCACCATCCGTCGAGCTCCGTCCAGGCGTGAGGCCGGCCAGTAGCGCGGCAAGGGCCGTAGAGCCGCCGCTCGGCTTCGGTGCGGTGTCGTCCTCGGCCATCGTTCCCTCCCCGCGGCGCGCGGCCCTGGCTGCGCCAGCGCTCGACAATCGCCTTCGTGTACTTCCAGGCCTTCGAGCCGTTGGCGCCCGTCTCGCTGATGGCGTCGTGCAGCCAATCGACAGGCAGGCCCGTCGCAAGCTCGCCGGACAGCCACTGCGAGACCGCCGGAGTGACGGCAGCACCGGTCGTTCGCTCCCAGTGGCGGAGCAGCTCCGATAGCGGGCCGTCGCCGGGAGGACCAGCCGGCTCGCGCGCGGGCGCGCGCACGCCCGCGGCAGCTGCTGGATCTGGATCTGGTTCTTGGATCTGGATCTGGATCTGGTTAAAGGTTAAAGGCGTTCCAGGCGCGTCCCGGGCGTCGTCAAGGTTGTGCCTCGGCCGTGCCCGGGCGTCCGGGCCACCATCCGAATCTGGATGGTCCTCGTCGTCACCGCCCAGGAGCGGCGCCGAACTATCCTCGGTGAGGGCGACGCCACGCCCGGGTTGCGCCGGGGCCGTGTCGCGATCGTGTCGAGGCTGTTCCACTTCCCGGTCTGGAGACAGCCCGGGTTGGGCTTGGGCGATGCCCGGGATCGTGCTTGGCACTTCCCGGGCGTGCGGACGCTGGTGCTTGCTGAACGTCGTCACCTGGATGTACCGGCGACCCTCGACCTCGTAGCGGACGATGAGCGACCGAGCCGCGAGTTCGTCGAGCAGGCGGTTCACGTCGACGTCGTCGTAGGGGAAGACCTCCGCCTTGATGCGGCGGGGCCGGTCGTGGAGACGTCCCTCGCGGTCGGCGATGCACCAGAGGCCGGCGAAGAGGAGGCGGCCAAGCGGCTCGACCTCCCCCAGCGCGTCGTTTGTGAAGAAGCTGGGCTTGAGCAGGCGCACGCGCGGCATCACGCCACTCCGTCGAGGATGCGGATGGCCCGCGCCACGCCGGCGTCGAACTCCAGGACGCCGGCCTCGCGCAGCTTCCCCAGCCGGTAGGTCACCACCGAGAGCGAGCTCAGCCCGCAGGCCGAGGCGATCTCGCGCCGCGTGGGCGGGTAGCCGTGGCTGGCGAGGTAGGCCCGGCAGTAGTCGACGATGGCGGCGTCCTTGCTCATGCGATCGACCCCGTGCCCGGCGTGCCCCGGCCGCGGCCGAAGGGGCGCGTCTCGGGCTCCTCGGCGTCGTGGTCGGGCCAGTAGTGGTCGCAGAGACACCCCCAGGAGTGGCAGCGCCGGACCAGGCGGACCAGCTCCGTCGTCCGGTGCCAGCTGCGGGGGTGGCCGCAGATGCAGCGCATCACCCCACCTCCAGCGGCAGCATGCCCGCGGCGGCCTGTTCCGCCCGGTCGCGCATGACGGCGAGCAGCTCGTCGATCACGTCGGGCTCCAGGTGGGCGAGGCTCTTCGTGCCGGCGAGCGCATGGACTGCCTTCGCGTCGAACCCCAGCCGCTTCGCCTCGCCCCAGAACGCCGACCAGTTGACGCGGCCATCCCGGTCCGCCACCGGGCCCGCCACTGGCCGGCGTGGCTCGACCACCTCGCCCGTCTCCAGGTCGACGTTCACAGCCCGGGCGTCGTTGACCGAGGCGACCTCGGTCTCGTCCAGCCAGCCGAGGCCGGCGACGCTCAAGGTGACCCTGCGCTTCGCCTTCGTCTCGGCCTTCATGAGGGCGTTGGCGAGGTTCTCGCCCCCGAGCCCCTTCACGCTCACGGCGCCTACGGACTCGTCGCTGCGGCCGTCCTTCGCCACCGCCCTCGCGGTCACGACGTAGAGGCCAGCATCGCCGAGGAACTCGCGCCCGGTGATCTCGACGCTGATGCCGCGGCTGGCGCGCAGCTGGTCGGTGGCGTCCTTGCGGGCGTAGAGCGTGAGGCGGTTGTTGAGGACGAGATACTCCATGGGCCGCGTGAG
>JAIBBD010000107.1 GCA_019694855.1 Dehalococcoidia bacterium | reverse complement strand
GCACGATCTCCTCGGCGCCTTCGGGGGCGTCGACGACGACGACCGGGCCGGCGCCGTCGAGCGGGCTGACGATGTAGGCGTTGTTGGCGAAGGGGCCGAGCGGGCCAAGCATGTCGATGGCGACGTGTTCGTCCTCGTAGACGCGGGCCATGGACGCACCTCCTCGTGTCGTCGTTGCGGGGGTCGGGGGCAGCGTATCAGACTCCGGAGGCGGGCCGTCGAGCTCTCGATGCGCCTCGGGGTGGGGGCGCCGGGCGGTCGCCGAGGCCGCACCAGGCTCCGTGGCGCCAGGCCATGCCCTCGCTGCAGAGGCCGTCGAGGAGCGCGCGTAGCTTGGGCTCTTCGCCGGGGCTGCGCGCGAGCCCGCGTACCAGGGTGGAGACGCGCATGGCGCCCTCGTGTTCGCGGAGGGCGCGGAGGATGCGGCCACGCCACTGGCGGTTGGAGTCCTCGAAGCGGGCCTGGGCACGGACCGGGTCGGCGGTCTCGCCGCGGGCGAAGCGCGGTCGGGCGGCACACTCGTCGGCGACAACGCAGGCCTCGCAGCGGGGGCGGGGGAGGCAGACCTTCGCGCCGTAGTCCATGAGCGCGGGGTTCCAGCGCACGACGTCGGCGGGCGGGAGGAGCGCCTCGGCGGTGGCGACGACCTCGGACGAGGGGGTCTCTTTCGCGGGCTGGAGGTCGCCGTGGACGAGGCGGCCGAGGACGCGTACGACGTTGGTGTCGATGGCAGGGGCTGGGTCGGCCCAGCCGAAGCAGCGCACGACGGCGGCGGTGAACGGCCCGACGCCGGGCAGCGCGAGGAGCGCCTCGGGGTCGCGCGGCAGCGTGCCGCGGTGCTCCTCGAGGCAGCGGCGGGCGGTATCGCGGAGGGCGAGCGCGCGGCGGGGGTAGCCGGCGCCGGCCCAGACACGCAGCACCTCGGCGCGGTCGGCCTCGGCGGCGGCCTCGAGGGTGGGGAAGGCGGCCATCCAGCGCTCCCAGAGGGGGAGGACGCGCGACATCTGGGTCTGCTGGGAGCAGACGGCGGCGACGAGCGCGGCGTACGGGTCGCGCGCGTCGCGCCAGGGAAAGTCGTTGCCGTTGGCGTCGTACCAGCCGAGGAATGCCGTGCGGATGCGGCGCACCCGGGCAGGGGTGAGGGCGGGGGGCGCCTCGGCGTGAGCGATCTGCTCGCGTTCGCCCGGTAGCTCGCTACCACGCATATAATCTCGCCAGTTTGGTGGTGAGAGGAGGAGGCGTCACATGCCCACCCTAGTGGAAGAGCTGGCGGCGCGTCACCTCGGTGGGGCGTTGCCTGCGGACTTCATCGAGGTAATGGCGCCTCGAGGGGCGCGTATCCGCGTTACGCATGCGGACCGGAGATGGCGGCGCGATACTTGAAGGGAGGGAGGTCGAGCGTCGTGAGAGTTACGCCCGTCTCGAGTCCCTTGCCTGCGTCCAGTACGGGTCCCACTCACAGCGGGGTCGCCCGGTGGGCGGTCAGGATTGCCAGCGGATGCGGGATCGCGTTCGTGGTGTCCGTTGCCGCCGTCATTCTCGCCTACGCTTCCGAGCACGAGAGCGCAGTTGAGGACAATTGGGTCGGGGCGCTGCTGGTAATCGTCCCGGCCGTGGCTATCGCCGGTTCGCTCGCCGCGCTTGTCCTCGCCATCCTCGCCCTGGCCCGGCACGAACGCTGGGCGTGGCTGTGGCTACCCCTGGGCGCATTCCCGGGCATGATCGCGTTCGTCGCCTTCGCCGAGGCGTTCCTGATGGAGTAGGGAGCCGCCTTGCGGCTGCCTGGCGCTCTTGGCGATGACCGCCGGGCCGCCGTTCGGGTTCGAAGCCCGCTCGGCGCGACGAACGACTAGAAGTCGAGATCCCGCAGGAAGGCGCGGAAGTCCGGGCCGATCTCGGGGTGTTCGAGGGCGAGCTCGACGACGGTCTTCATGTACTCGAGCTTGTTGCCGGTGTCGTAGTACTTGCCGCCTTCGACCTCGACGGCGTAGAGCGGGACGCCGTGCTCGTGGAGGACGTTGATGGCGTCGACGAGCCAGACTTCGCCGCCCTGACCGGGCCCGAGGTTGCGCAGCGCACCGAAGATCTCGGGCGGGAGGATATAGGCGCCGTGCGTGGCGAGGTTGGAGGGGGCCATGTCGGGGTCGGGCTTCTCGACGATGGCGTTGATCTGGTAGACGTTGTTGCGGACGTGGGTGACGTCGGCGATGCCGTAGCGTCGGAGGTCTTCCTGGCGCTCGATGCGGACGCCGGAGATGACGATGCCACCCAGCTCCTGATGGACCTGCATCATCTGCTTGAGGCGGGGCGGGTCGGCGTAGATGAACTCGTCCCCCCAGAGGACGGCGAAGGGTTCGTCCTCGATCACTGACTCGGCACAGAGGACCGGAGTGCCGTTGCCGTACGGGCCGCGCTGGCGGACGTAGACGAAGTTTGCCAGCTCGGCGATGCGCTCCATCTCCTTGATCATCTGGTGCTTGCCGCCCACCTCGAGGTTGCGCTGGAGTTCGGCGGTAATGCTGTCGAAGTGGTCTTCGATGGCGCGCTTCTGTGCGCCGGTGACGATGACGACGTCCTCGATTCCGGAGGCGACTGCCTCCTCGACGACGTACTGGATGACGGGCTTGTCGACGATCGGGAGCATCTCTTTGGGCATGGCCTTGGTCTGGGGAAGGAAGCGGGTGCCCATGCCAGCCGCGGGGATGACGGCCTTGCGGATCGGTCGCATCGAGAACACCTCGAATCAGGTCTGGAGTGCGGCGGAGGCACTCGCCGGCGGGAGCGGCAGCTCGTACGTAAGGTACACGGCGTGGCGACTGGGCGCTCCGGACGAAGGTCACCTCGCGAGGTGGGCGGCGAGGCCGCGGGGTAATCCGACAGTGAGACCGAGCCTCAAGGCCGCCTCGATGCCGCGAGGTTCGCCGGCGGCCTGGTCGGCAGCGGAGCGCGGCGTGCTCCGCAGAGATTTAGCACTTTGATCCGAGGGTGCTGACAGGTCGGGCGAGCGTGCGTGCGATCTTGAGTGTGTCACCAGCGGCCGATCCCACGGGAAGAGGGGTCCGAGTTGTTACAGACGGGGAAGCAGAAAGCGATCGCGATCGGAGTGGGCGCTATCGCCGGGCTGACGTTGCTCGGGGGTGCGGCGTTCGCGCAGACGCCGAGCGGCACCGCCACGCCCTCGGCACAGGCGACGCCGAGCGCGACCGCGCCGGCGAACGGTGGGAGCGGACAGCAGCAGGACCACAACTGCCCACATGACCAGAACGGCGATCAGGGCAGCGGCAGCTCGAGCGGTTCGAACAGCAGCTACCGCGGGGCGTAGCGGCGGGTTCGAGTCAGTGCCAGGAACGGCGGCCTGCGGGCCGCCGTTCTGTTTGCGCCGGGCGTGGCCTACCGCTCAGATACCAACGACGAGGGAGGCACGATAGCCGGCGTTCAGGCTGCCGGAGACGGTCGCCATCTGGAGCGTGACGCCGTCGGCGAAGACGGTGTCGCGCGCGAGCGGCGTCTGCGCAAGGTTGGCGAGGCTACCGGGGTAGCCGCTGCCAGAGTAGACCTGGCGGCAGACGTCCTCGGGGAGAGCGAGCTGGGACGTGGCCAGCTTGTTGGCGGACGAGGTGGCCGCGTCGAGGCTCGGATAGACCTCGAAGTGGATGTGGGGCCAGCGGCCCGTGTAGGCACCGGGAAACACGGTGGTGAAGCGGACGACGCCGTTGGCGTCGGCGACCTGTACGCCTCGGAGGTAGTTCTCGGCGGTGGCGCCGGCGGAGTACATCGAGTAGCGGCCTTCGGCGTCGACGTGCCAGAGGTAGAGGGCGGCGCCGGCGAGGGGCCGACAGGCGTTCTTTGTGTCCACCACGGTGAGTTCGACCTCGAGTGGTGCGCCAGCGGCGACCTTCGTCGAGGCGCCGAAGCTCGCGCGGAGGTCGGAGCGAACGATGCCGCTCTGGGCGAGAGCGTTTGGGCCGTTGGAGCCGTCGCCCGGGAAGGGGCCAGCCGTCTCGGCGGGGATGCGGGTGCAGGCCGAGAGCGGCGTCGGCGATACGGGAATCGGCGCGACGAGCGTAGAAGCGGCGGTGGCCACCCTCGTAGCGGTGGTGCCGGCGGCCGTGGCGGTCGCGGTCAACTCCGGAGCCACCGTGGAGGTGGCGCGGTCGCCGTTGTTGTCGTCGTTGGAGCAGCCGACCATCGCGGCGAGCGCGACGCCGCCGAACAGTTGGAGCACGCGGCGACGCCGGTAGAGGGTGGCGAGGTCGTACTGGAGCCCTCGGTCGTGACGGTCGTCGAGGTCGTTCGGGTGCATGGGGTCAGTCCTCGTCAGGCGAGCGGGGAGCGGTGCACGGGGTGATGAACTGCGTTCGATCGTCTCACGCGAACGCAAGGCAGCGCGGATCGGGCTAGATGCGCACCGCCACGAAGCGCAGCCGGCGGTAGTCGACGTGCCAGCGGCCGTCGACGTAGAGAGCATGGCGAGTCGC
>JAIBBD010000033.1 GCA_019694855.1 Dehalococcoidia bacterium | reverse complement strand
CTCCCGGGCACCATCCACTCGGTCGCCGCAGAAATCGCCGCCGAGGGCGGTGTAGCCCTGCCCGTCGTCCTCAATCTCCGCGACCCGGAGAGCATCCAGTCGGCGGTCGCCCGCACCCTCGAGGAGTGGGGCCGCCTCGACATCCTCGTCACGAACGCCGCTGTCTTCATCCCGGGCGACCTCGGCAGCGTCGCCCTCCGCCACCTCAACCTGAGCATCGAGGTGAACGTGCGCGGCCGCGTGCTCATGATGCAGGCCGCCCTCCCCGCGCTCCTCAAGGCCGGCGGTGGTCACATCATCAACGTCTCCGGCTCGGGCTCCGCGCTGCCCGGCCCCGGCCCGTACTCCGCACCATCGCCGGGCGCCGACGTGGTGTTCGGCCCCACCGAGTCATTCCTCGAGCACTTCTCACAGGCGCAGGCGTGGGCGCTCCAGCAACACAACATCTCGGTCAACATGCTGCTGCCCAGCGGTCGCATCCGCACGCCGGGCAACATCTACGCCGAGAATGACCCCCGCAACCCGACCCTCGAGTTCGAAACCGCCGAGGACATGGGGAAGGCCGCCGTCTGGATCGCTCAGCAGCCCGTCACCACACTGAACGGCTCGATCCTGATCGACGCGGACGTCGTCCGCGCGAACAACCTCTGAGACGGAAAGTTACCCCTCGAGCACGTCCCGCCACGCCGCGATGCCGAACCCGCCGTCGAGGTGCACGGTCTCCCCAACCAGCATCGAGGACTCATCCGAGCACAGCCACGCGACCGCCGCCGCCACGTCCTCGGGCGCTACGTTGCGGCCCACCGGCACCTGTGGACGCACCCGTGCACTGATGTCCGCGCGGTACGAGTGCTCGCCGTCCGAGCCTTCGACCCAGCCCGCTGACACGCCGTTCACCCGGATCCTCCGAGGCGCCAGCTCGACCGCGAGATACCGCGTGAGCGAGGCCAGCGCGGCCTTGCTCACCCCGACCGCCGAGTAGTTGGGCATGTATTGCCACGCGCCGGGCGAGAGCAGATTGACGACGCTCCCGCCGCCCCGCTGCTCCATCGTGGGCGCCGCCAGCTGGACGGCCGTCCACGGCCCGAACAGGTTCACATCCATCGTCGCCCGCAGGTGCTTCGGCCGCTGCTCCAGGGCTGGCCGCGGCCGCTCCAGGCCACGCGCCGCGTTGTTCACGAGGACGTCGAGGCCGCCCCACGCCCGCACCTGCTCGAACAGCGCCCCCAGCTCGTCGCCGTCCCCGACGTCGGCCCGCACGGCGATCGACTCCACCCCGAGCGCGCGGCACTCCTCGGCAGTCGCTTCCGCCGCCTCCGAGGAGCGTGCGTAGTTCACCACCACATGCACACCTTCGGCCGCGAGCCGCAACGCGATGGCGCGCCCGATCCCCCGCGACCCTCCGAGGACGACCGCTCGCTTGCCAGCCAGTGACGGGTACATCCGAGTCAGTATCGCCCGTCGCCTGACAGGCAGCGAGCGCGAACCTTGCGCTCGCACGTCATCACGTACGTGCTAGCCTCTCATCGCGCCTGCCGCCCGCACTACCTCAAAGCGGACGGCGAACCGATGGAGGTTCCATATGCCAGGACCACACGTTTGCTTCGACCGTATCCTCCCCCGCGACCTCATCCGTCCGGTCGAGACCCGTCCGGGGCCCGGCGGCCGGGTGCGAGCCATCGCCCCGAAGGGTAAAGCATGGATGAACGGCTCCACCCTGCGGGTTCGCTTCATGGGCGGCACCGCTGCCGAGCAGTCCGTAGCGAAGGAACAGGCTGCCTGGTGGTCGGCCGTCGCGAACCTCAGGTTCGACTTCGGCAGCCATCCCAATGCCGATATCCGCATCACCTTCGACGAAAACGACGGCGCTTGGTCGATGATCGGCACAGACGCCCGCCAGATCCCCGCCAACCAGGCCACGATGAACCTCGGGTTTCTCGATGGCGGCACCGCCGGACACGAGTTCGGCCACGCCATCGGACTCGCCCACGAGCATTCGAGCCCGCTCGGCGGCATGCAGTGGAACGAGCCCGTCGTCCTCGCCGCGCTCGCCGGTCCGCCGAACTTCTGGGACCCCGACACCACCCGCCACAACGTCTTCTTCAAGTACTCGATGGATCAGATCAACGGCACCCAGTTCGACCCGGACTCGATCATGCTGTACGCCTTCCCCGCGAGTTGGACGCTGAACGGCGTCTCGACGCACGCGAACGACGTCCTGTCGAACCTCGACCGGGAGTTCGTCGCCGGCTCGAAGATGTACCCGAAGAGCCAGCCCGGTCTCCCCGCGGCCGCGACCCTCACCATCGGTCCCGGGCGCGCCGAGGCCAACATCGGCAAGCCCGGCGAAGAGGACCTCTACCGCTTCCAGGTCGTCGATCCCGGTGCGTACGTCATCGACACGGTCGGGCCGACCGACGTCTACCTGAAGCTCTTCGGCCCCAACAACCCGACAGCACTCATCGACGAGGACGATGACAGCGGACTCGGCCTCAACCCGAGCATCGCGACGCAGCTCATGCCCGGCGAGTACTTCGCCCAGGTCCGCCACTACGACCGCACGTCAGGCACCGGCAAGTACTCGATCGGCGTCCGCAAGCGCTGACTTCGAGGTTCCGGGCCTGGCGAGGGCCGCGCCCCGCCCGCTACAGCTGCACGATCCCGAAGGCGACGCCGCCCGGTCCGCGCACCACCGCGACGGAGGCGCCGCCCTCGGGGTCGCGCCGCGGCACCACAAGTTGCGCACCGCGCGCCAGCGCCCGTTCGATCGCGCCGTCGAGGTCGGACACCCGCACGTACAGGCTCACGAACGAAGTCGCCCCCTCGCCCAGCTGACGGATCGATCCGCTCACGAAGATGTCGTTTGGGTCGACCTGCCGCGCCCCCGTATCGACGGCCGTCACCGGCCCGGTCGTGGCGCCGATCTCCCATCCGAAGACGTCGCGGCAGAACTCCGTCATCTCCGCCGCGTCCGCCGCCCCAATCTGGAAGTACACGATCGGACTCGAACTTCCCATGACGTCTTCCTCCTTGCCCGCTTAACCTCGCGCCGTTTCGCCGCGACGCTCCGCCGCTCGGGTCACGCCGAGATACAGCGGCAGCGAGACTGCGAACGGCACGAAGTAGTACACCAGCCGAAACAGGATCGCCGCCAGCACCGCATGCTCGAGCTGCACGCCGAGGAGAGAAAACACCACGGCGAGCGAACCCTCCTGCGTACCGATCCCCCCGGGGATCAACGAGGCAAAGCCGGCCCCGATCCCGATCGCGCTTCCCGCGACCAATACCTGGGGACTCACCCGCTCCCCGAACGCCGCGAGGCAGCACCAGAACGCAAGCAGCGTGGCCGTCCAGTCCAGTACCGCGAACGCGAGGGGGGGCGCCGCGCGGCGCGGCGACTCGCGCACCCCTCGTGCCCCCAGATCGAGCGACGCCTCCAACTCGGCAACGATACGCGTCAGTCTCGCATCCCACGCTGCTGGCAACACGCGGGCGAGCCGTCGCAGCACGCCGAGACAGCGCCTGCGCAGTCGCCCGGCGAACAGGGCCGCCGTCGACAGCACGATGAAGGCGAAGCTCACCAGGGCGCCGAACAGCAGGGTCCCCCGCACCACGGGCGGCGCGCCCGCGTCGAGCGCGATCTCCAGCACGCCGAGCTGGATCAACGCCATGAGCATCAGGTTGTTCAGGTACGAATGCAGGAGTGACATCGCGAGGGCGGCCCCCGCCACCCCTCCGTGCCGCCCGATCAACGCGGTTCGCACCGAGTAGCCCGCCGCGCCCCCCAGCGAGACCACGTGATTCATCGCAATGGACACGAATGCGATCCGGAGCATCACGGCACGGCGCACGGGCAGTCCCACGAGCTCGCCGCATGCCACAAGCCCCGCGCTCAGTCCGAGGTACGAGAGCGCAGTCATCGCCAGCGCCGGTGGCACCCACCACCAGTTCGTATCGCCGGCCAGCCGCCGCAGCTCGTGCCAGTCGAGGGCAATCGCCACCCCGCCGAGCAGCGCGAGCCCCATCAGCAGCACCGCCAGTTGCGGCGCTGCCCGCCCGCGCCGGCGCGCCTCAGTCACCGGCCTCGGTCAGACGCGTCAGCGCCAGCGTTGTTCGTCCGAGGCCCAGCGGGCCCCCCGCGTAGGCGAGATAACGGCCTTCCCACTGAGGCTCGAACTTCGACTTGTATGCACGCAGCCCCCGATAAGAGAAGAAGCGATTCAGGCGCTCGAACAGCTCATGAATCGCCCGCTCCTCCAGCGAGGCGTCCGGTTCCTCCCCGATCCCCGCGAAGGGCGCCATGCCGAGGCTGAACCACTCGAATCCTCGCGCCTGCAAATCCGTCATGATCGCGAGAAACAGGAAGTCCATCGTCCCGTTCATCACCTGTGCCCGGTGCCGCATCAGATCGATCGTCGCCTCCCCCGCGCGGTACGACGGTACGAGGTTCGCGAACGCCAACGCCTCCCCCTCGCGCGAGCGCACCACGTACACGACGTCGTCACGCAGACGTTGCTCATCCCACCGGCCGAGGGTGAAGCCTCGCTCGCGACGCCCTGGGAGTGAAAGCCAGCTGTCGGAGACCGTCCGCAGCTCGTGGATCAGGCCCGGGCTCAGCGGCGGCTCCTCTCGCGTGCAGGTGGACCCCTCACGTTCGAATCGACGCTGAATGGTACGGAAGCTCTTGTTACGGGCCGTGTCGCTCGCGAACGCGTCGAGGGGCACGCTCGCCTCCTCGCCGATCTTCAACACACGCAGCCCGCACCGGCGGTATGTCGACAGCAGACGAGGCGGCACCTGGTGGAACGCCGGGGACCACGCGTTGTCGCGGCACAGCGCTACGAATTGCTCGATGGCGGCTTCCAGCTGCGAGGACTCACCCACGGGGTCGCCAAGCGAGACCGCGCACCCGGAATTCACCCCGTACGCGATCGCGGCGTCCCGCTCGTGCGTGAAGAAATACGTCTTCCCCGGCCAGAGCTTGAAGTAGTCCAGCGAAGTACCGCCGTGTCGCTCGAGGAGCGCTCGCACGTCCTCACGGTCGCGTGGCCGCACCCGGTACCGGTTGCGCAGCGGCAACCCGATGCTGAGCGCCACCAGTGCCCCGCTGGCCAGCGTCACAACATCGAGCGAATCGAGGAACCAGCGCGCGTGCCGCGTGCGCGGATGCAGGTCCGTGTTTCCGAGGAGCGCGAACTGGCGGACGCTGCGCCGGACGGCGTCCCCCGTCGAAAAGGTGATGCCGAAGTCCCGCCGGTCGAGGTAATAGAACCCGGCGACGCCATACGCGAACGCGACGACGAAGATCCCGGCTGCCAGCAGGAGGCCCTGAGCGACTGTCCATGGGTCGCTGTGCACTGTGAATACCGGCCGGGCGTACAGCAACATCGCTGCCAGCAGCAGGGGCCCAAGCGCCAGTGGAATAGCGTCGCCCTTCGTGAGATGAGCGAGCGCGGCCATCCCCGCGGCCACCAGCGTTGCCCACCACGCAACCCGACGGCGACGCCACAGGTGATACGCCAGGTAGATCAGGAGCAGCCCAAAGAGCGGCGTGAGGAGCCGCCCCCAGTGGTGCAGGCCGAAGGGCAGCACGGTCCCGAGCAGATTCGGGCGTGCGCCGAACCGTACGATTACAGGGAGGGCGACCGCCACCACCCCGTTTGAGAGCGCCGCGAGGGCCACCACCACCGCGGCGACCCGTCGGCTCATGGCCCGACGCCGAGGAGGCACGCTGCCCGTCACGCTCACCCTCCGAGTACTTCGATGATACGAGGCCTGCCGGTTGTGGCTCTGAGCATCGGGGCCCTGCTGTTGGCCGTCGGCCTCGCGATGCAGGCGCTAACCCCCGCCGAGCACGCCCGTTGGGTCGCGCGCCTCGGCTTCGATCTCGATGCGCTGTACCGGTTCCGCCTCTGGACGATGCCGTTCGCCACGGTCGTGCAGTCCGACCCCGGCCTCGGCCTCGACTTCTGGGCGCTCCTGTGCAGCTGCGTGGCCGCCGTCGCGCTCGTCGAGCGCAGCGCGGGATGGAAGCTCGCGCTCGCCGCGTTCTTCATGACGGACTGGCTGGCGTCGTTCCTCAGGCTCGCCGCTCTCGCAACGCTCGCGGGCCTGGGTTCGAGCGACGCGAGGAGATTCCTCGATGTCGCCGACACCGGTTCATCGGCCGCACTCGCCGGCGTGCTGACGGTCGCCGCGCTCCTGCATCACGGCCGCACGAGGGCGTTGCTCCTCGCGCTCCTGGCCCTGTGGCTCGGCTATGGCGTCTCGCGTTTTCGCCTCGATATCGGCATCGTCCACGCAGCCGGGGCGCTGGCCGGCGTCCTCCTCACCCTCCTCTGGCGACGCGCGACTGATTCGAGCGCATCAGCGTCGACCGCGGTGTGAATGCTCCCTCGAGGCCGTAGAATCCGCGCACGTCGGCGCCGAAACGAGAGAACACGATGCGCCTCCGCCTGCGCCTGCCTGCGTTCCTCGCCATCGCACTCGTCCTTGCCGCGTGCTCAGGCGACGACAGGCCCTCGGCCACCCCCTCCGCGACATCGGCTGCCACCTCTGCGCCGACTGCGTCATCGACGCCCGCCGTAACGCCGCGACCCTCGCCCACTCCCACCGCGACGACGCCCACAGCGACGGCCTCCCCGGCCAGCGCCGATCAGCCCGGCGACGACGGCTTCCGCGCCTTCGCGCGGCGCCTCGATGCCGGCCTGCAGGCGCGGGGCGTCGCGGTCATCACGGCGCGCTGGAAGACAGTCGAGGTCGTCTGCCGCGCCGAGGATGTCCCGCAGCGTGCCGATGGAGCTTTCTGCGCTTCGGCGGGGCAGCGGTATCAGGGCATCGAAAGCAGCTCCTGGCGCTCCGCCGGCGGCATCGCGGAGATCGAGCGCGTGAACGAACGCCTCGATACCGCGGCCGGCACCTCTCATCCTGAGGTCACTGACCGCTTCGGCGACGGCGTCATGCGGGTGTATGCGCTCGCGAACTCCGGCGCCTATCGGACCCTGGTAACCGCGATCATCACCTCGACGCCAGAGATGGGCGCCCCGCGACCCATCCGAGTCGCATGGCTACTCACGTGGCAGTTCACCGAAGGCTCGTGGCGGGCGACAAAGATCATGTCCGCATACGTCCTGGCGGAAGACCTGCTCGAACCGACCCGCGAGGGCCTCGCGGCCGTGCCCGGCTGGGAGCGCTTCCAGCCCTGAGTCCTCAGCAGCTGGCGAGGTACGGACGCTCGCCAAGCAGTTCATCCACCCCCACGCTCCGCAGCCCCTTCGCCCGCAGCCCCTCGAGGATCGTCGGCAGTGCCCGCAGCAACACCGTCCGGTCAGCCCCCGGGTGGCCGTCGCTGCCGTCATGCAACAGCACGACCGACCCCGGGCGCACTCGCTCGAGGACGTGCTGCGCCAGCCGTGCCGCGTCATCTTCCGACCAGTCGGCGACCTCAACGTCCCACAGGATCGTCCGCATGCCCGCGCCGCGGACCGCCGCCTTCGTGTACCGCGTCTCCGTCCCGTACGGTGGCCGGAAATAGCGAGGGCACACCCCGAGCACCCGCCGGAACTCAGCTTCCGCGCGCCCGAGTTCCGCGTACTCGCGGTCGTCGGCCTGTGCCCGTTCGTGGTCGTACGAGTGGTTGCCGATGACGTGGCCGTGCTCGAGCAATGCTCGCGCGAGGCTCGCCTGCTCCTCGACGGTTTGCCCGACGACGAAGAACGTCCCCTGCATCCCCGCCTGCTCGAGCAGGTCCGCGACCTGCCGGGTCGTCTCGCCGTTGAGCCCGTCGTCGAACGTCAGCGCCACCAGCGGCGCCGAGGCCGGGCCGCGCGTCACTCCCGCATCCGTATCCCCGCCACAGGCGACGACCAGGAGACTCACCAGCACCGTGGCTGCGGCCAGCAGCCGCCTCACGAGGAGTGCGACGAACAGGCGGCCGGCGTGACCGCAGAGATCGTGTACTCCAGCGTCCCGCGGCTTCCGTGGAACGTCTGTTGTGCCTCCCCGCGCGCCACCAGCTCGTCGAGGAGCTGCACCTCATTGGTCCGGTGCAGCCGCACCCACAGGTCATTCACGAGCACGCGGGTCGCCCGCTTCCGTTCGAGGAAGCACCGGTACTCCTCGGCGTTCCGGAACGAATGCCGGTACACGCTCTCATCGAAGTACTCCTGCGCGAGCGATCCGCCCGCCTGCAGCAGCTGCGTCATGCCGTCTTCCTGGTTCGAGGTGGTCAGCACCCGGTAGCGCTGCGTTCGGTCGAGCCGGCCGGCCGCGAGGTAGTCGGGGAAGCGCGGCAGGGATTCCCACCGCAGGTTCCTTGGGTTCGCGTGGCCGAGATGCAATACCAGCAACACACTCCCCAGCGCGAAGATCGGCGCGTACAGGCGCACCGTCACGGGCCGGACGCGCTGGATCAGCCACGGCCATGCGAGGATGCTCAACCGTCGCCCGAGCACCTGGCCCGTCACCAGTGGCGACCACTTCGCCGCGTCAGACACCGAAGGTGTCGTCACGAACATCCAGATCGCTGGCGCAGCCAGCGCCGCCGCGAGGCACAGCCATGCCGCCCGGCGCCAGGGCACGCGCCGCTCGCGCTCGACCGCCGCGAGCGAGGTGACCGCGAGCGCGCAACCCCCCATGAGCGGATGGGCGAGGAACGCCGCGAACGCCAGCGCGGTGCCGCGGCGTGGCCGGCTGCGGTCGTACTCCGCCGCCGCCAGGCACGCGAACGCCAGCGCCCAGATCGTGAGCAGCTGAAACTGCAGGATGCCGTTCCACAACTGCCAGTTCAGCAACACCAGCGCGGTCATCAGCGGCGTCGCGGTCCGCGGCAACCAGCGCCAGATCCCGAGGAACAACAGCGCGACGCCGACCCCCATGCTCGCCGTCACCGCCCAGTCGCCGAGCAGGGGCCGCAATAGCGCCGTCGGGATCCACGGCAGCGCCCCGTACGGCAACGTGTACGCGCGGCCCGATTCGAGGCTTGCCATGTGCAGCGGCAGCCACTCACCCGCGTAGAGACGCTTGGCGATAAACCACACGTGCCCGTAGGACTGCGCGCTGTCGTCCCCCAGGAACACCGGGTGCGTCAGCAGCATGCCGAGGAACCCGGCGAACACGATCAGCAGCACCGCCGCCAGCGCCACGTTGACGCGCCAGCGCAGCGACTGCGGCACCGTGCTCCAGCACACCACCCGGAACCACGCCCCGGTCATCGCGACGATGTGCGATGCCGCGTCCGAAAGATGCGTCCGCGATCGCGCCACCGGCACCTGCACGACGTAGTCGTTGTCGACTCGATACCCGAGCCGCTTCAGCACTACCACCAGCTCGCTCGCCTCGCTGTACCGCCGCCCCCGATAGAACTCGGTCGCGTGCAGCAGCGGCCCGAGGCGCACGACTCGAAACCCGCTCTCCACGTCGTGCAGCCGCCCGCCCCCCAGCACGCTGCCGATCGCCGCCATCACGTGGTTCCCGAACCGCTTGAACGGCCGGTGGTACGAGAGGTCGCGCTGCGCGATCACCGCGTCGACGCCCAGCGTCTCGAGGCGGTCGACCAGCGCCCCTACCTGTCGCAGGTCATGCTGCCGGTCCGCATCGATCCCGATCACCGCTGTGCCCGGGCCGAGGTCGCCCCGCTCGAGGTCGCGCCGCAACACGTCCCAGGCCGCGCGCAACGCCGCCGCCTTGCCGCGGTTTTCGGGCAGGTGGATCACCCGCGCCGAGGGATGCGCCACGGCCCACTCGTCGAGCAGCTCCGACGACCCGTCGGTCGACCCGTCGTCCACGATGAGCAGCCGCTCGAACCCCAGCGCCACGACATCGTCGAGCACCCCGATGACCGTGGCCCGCTCGTCGTACACGGGGACGACCACAACGCGCTCCGACGGACCAGCGACGCGCGCGGCACCATCGACACTCCCCGCCGCGAGCGCCACGGACGGACGTGCTTGCGTCAGCGGGATGGGAAACCTCATCGCAGCTCGGTGTAAACAGGCGCCTGCGTCTGGGGCAATGTCCGGACCGCCTCGCCCCACTCACCATTCTGGGCACCCACCGCCCGATGCTCCACCTCGCATGCGGCGGAACGCCTCCGGTTAGTGGCCTTGGGAGGGGGACTACGGTCAGATCGGGAAGCCGGTACAAGAGGCGCGTACTGGCGACCACATGGAAGGCCGGCCTACCGGTGGCCGGCCTTCCGCGCGCCCGGCGCGGGCTCGGCGACGGCGCTGCGGCGAGATGCACGGTGTTAGACTCGCGGGCGGCTCGCGATCTCGCGCGCTCACCTTACGCGGCAGCACGTTTCGAGGGAGGACTTGCATGCCCATCGATCTCACCGACTTCGCCGAAGCCATCGACAACGCCCGCGCCGACGGCACCCCCTGCATCGTCGCCACGCAGGGATCCGAGGGCGTCCCGGACATTGGCATCAAGGGCTCGATGATGGTCTTCGACGGCGAGCACCTCGCGTTCTGGGAGCGCGCCCTCGGCCAGAACTTCACCAACCTCCAGGCCACCCCCGGCATCGCTGTCATCTACTTCAACCGCGAGCGCGGCAAGCTGATTCGCGCCTTCGGCCACGTCGAGCTGCACGCCGAAGGCCCCGTCCGCGAGCAGATCATGTCCCGCACCATCGAGGCCGAACTGAACATGGACCCGGAACGCAAGGGCGTCGGGGTGCTCATCCGCGTCGACCGCTTCGTCGAAGCGTTCAGCCGGACGACCCAACTTCGCAACGAATGAGCTAGTCGGCCGCACCAGGGGATCCAGGTGACGCGCAACCCTGACGTCGATCACTGGCTTGAGGAGCGTGCGCACCCGCTCGATGTCGCCATGCGTCGCGCCCGCGACATCATCCTCGCGACCGACGACCGTATCACCGAGTCGATCAAGTGGAACACGCCGACCTTCGAGTTCCACGGCAACATCGTGAGCTTCAACCCCTCGAAGAAGCTCGTGAGCCTGATGTTCCACCGCGGCGCGGAGATCCCCGGCCACCACCCGCGCCTCGAGGGCGACGGCAAGCTCGTCCGCACGATGCGCCTCGCAAGCCTCGAGGATGTCGAGGCGGCCCGCCCCGAACTCGAGGCGGCAATCCGCGCCTGGTGCGACTGGAAGGCTGGCGCCTGATCCGGCCGCCGTCCGCTCCCGCTACACTTCCCGCATGCGCATCGGCCTGATCTCCGACACCCACATCCCTGAGGCTCGGCCCGAGCTCTGGCCCCAGGTCTTCGAGGCGTTCCGCGGCGTCGAGGCCATCCTCCACGCCGGCGACATCCACGACGTCGGCGTCATCGACCAGCTCGAGCGCATCGCCCCCACCTACGCCGCGCGCGGCAACGGCGACGACGGCTCCGGCGGCCGCCCCGTCCAGCCGGATGACCCCCGCCTCCGCGAGGTGTGGGAGATCGAGCTCGGTGGGCTCCGCATCGGCATGCTCCACGTCGCGCCGATCCCCGCCTACGGCCTTTACACCCTCGAGCGCGCCCTGGACCGCCACTTCGGCCACATGGACCTGGATGTCCTCGTCTACGGCGACACCCACGTCGAGGCCATCGACACCCTCCACGGCATCCTCTGCGTGAATCCCGGCTCGCCGACGTTCCCCCGCAACCACACGACGCGCCTCGGCACGATCGGCTTCCTCGACGTGGTGGACGGCCGTCCCGAGGCCTCCATCTGGCAGCTCACCGAGCATGGCCACGAGCCATACGACTGGTCGACCTGGCGCAATCCCTGGTAACCGACGCGAGCCCACAACCCGTTCGCCTCGCGCTACACTTGCGAATATTCGCAAGAGGGAGCGCGCGCGATGAGTTGTGAGGGCGACACCGCCGAGGAGCTCCGCCACACCGGACGCCGCTTTACCGTCCAGCGCCTCAAGGTCGCCGCCGCCCTCCGGCACTGCGGCGGACACCGCACCGCCGAGGAGATCCATGACCTCCTGGCCGCGCAGGACCCGCACGCCTCCATGCCGCTGTCGACGGTCTACCGCACGCTGGCGACGCTGAAGGAGGCCCGCCTCGTCGCTGAGGTGGACAACGGCGGCCCCGCCGCCTACGAGTGGGTCGCGGAGCAACCGCACCACCACTTGATCTGCCAGCGATGCGAAGCCGACCTCGACCTAGACCCGCGCTTGCTCGCCGACCTCGCCGGTCGTATCGAGGCCGAGACCGGCTTCGAGGCCTACCTCGACCACCTCGCCATCCAAGGCCGCTGCGCGCACTGCCGGGACCACGGCGCATGAGGTCCCGACGGCTCGCCGCGCTCGCCGTGACGATGGGGGCGGTGGTCGCGCTGCTGCTCACCGCCTGCGGCTCAAAGAGCGACGAAGCCGTCGGCGACGGCCTCCGAGGCGTCCAGAGCAGCTTCGAGGGCAATGACGGCCGCCTGAAAGTCGCCACCACGGTGGCGCCGCTGACCAGCATCGTCCTGAACGTCGGCGGTGACCGCATCCGCATCCATCAGCTCATCCCCGATGGCGTCGACTCCCACACGTTCGAGCCGAAGCCCTCGGACGCGAAGGTCCTCTCCCGCGCCGACCTCCTGATCATGAACGGCGCGCACCTCGAGGGGACCACCGAGAAGATCGCGAAGCAGAACCTCCCCCACCCGGAGAAGATTTACTACCTCGCCGATAACACCCTGCAGGGCGACGACGAGCGCTCGGGTTTCCTCTACGACTTCAGCTTCCCCCGCAGCGAGGGCGACCCGAACCCACACCTCTGGATGAACCCGCTGTACGCGCTCCGCTACGCGGAACTCACGGCGCAGTGGCTCGGTGAGAACGACCCCGACAACCGCGACTACTACCAGCAGAACCTCGCGAGGTTCGCTGACGTCCTGAAGCGCATCGACGCCGCCATCCAGCAGGATCAGGCGTCCGTCCCTCAGCAGAACCGCAAGCTGCTGACCTACCACGACTCCTGGGCCTACTGGGCGAGGCGGTACGGGTGGACGGTGATCGGTGCGGCGCAGCCCTCCGACTTCAAGGAGCCGAGCGCGCAGGAGGTCGGCAACCTCGTGGCCCAGATCAAGAAGGAAGGCGTCCCCGCCGTCTTCGGCAGCGAAGTCTTCCCCAGCAAGACCCTGGAGTCGATCGCCCGCGAGACCGGGGCGAAGTTCGAGGACCGCCTGCGCGACGACGAGCCCCCGGGGGCGGCCGGCGACGCGCAGCACACATATGTCGGCATGCTGGTCGAGGACATGCGGATCATCCTCACCGCCCTCGGAGGCAACGCCGACGAGACCTCGAAGATCCCGGTCGCCAACACTTTCGAGCGAGGCCGGTCCTCGTCATGAGTGCGGTCATCGACCTCCGCGACGTGACCTGCGGCTATAGCGGCCGCCCCGTCCTGCAGGGCGTCAACCTGACCGTCGAGGAGGGAGAGTTCGTCGGCCTCCTCGGGCCCAGCGGCTCCGGCAAGACCACGCTCCTCCGCACCCTTCTCGGCGCCGTCCCGATCTACCGTGGCAGCGCCGTCGTCGACGGCTTCGAGGTCGGTGGTAAGCGCCGCCCTTCCGTCGGCTACGTCCCCCAGCTCGAGACGATCGACTGGAACTTCCCCGTCACCGTCGAGGAGGTAGTGCTCCTCGGCCGCGCGATGCACTCCGGCCCCTGGCCGTGGCCGCGTAAGGCCGATCGCGAGGAGATGCTCCGCCTCCTCGACCTGCTCGGCATCGCGCAGTACCGCCACCAGCACATCCGAGGGCTCTCCGGTGGCCAGCAGCGCCGCGTCTTCCTCGCGCGCGCGCTCATCCGCAATCCGCGCCTGCTCCTCCTCGACGAGCCGACGAGCGACGTCGACATCAAGACCCGCGACGACATCCTCCACCTGCTCGTCGACCTGAACCGCCAGGGCGTGACCCTCGTCCTCTCGACCCACGAGCTGAACGCCGTCGCCGCGCACCTCCCGCGAGTGGTCTGCATCAACGGCGGCGTCGTCGCGGACGGCCCTCCGGCGACGACCTTCACCTCCGAGGTGCTTCGCCGCACCTACGGAGGCGACATGGTCGTGGTCCACCAGGACGGCATGACCCTCGTCGCCGACCGCCCCCACGCGATGGACGAGCTCCGCACGACTGCCGCCGCGCCAGGCCACGAGAGAGCCCATCGATGATCGAGCCGCTCCAGTTCGATTTCTTCCGCCACGCGCTGCTTGCCGCAACCATGGTCGGCGCGCTCACCGGGCTGGTCGGCGTCTTCATCGTGCTCCGCCGCATGAGCTATATCGGCCACGGCATGTCGCACGCCGTCTTCGGCGGCGCCGTCGTGGGCTACGTCGCCGGCTTCAACTTCTACCTCGCCTCGGGGCTCTGGGGCTTCGGCTCCGCACTCCTCATCAACCAGACCATGCGCCGGCGCCAGATCGGCGCCGACGCCGCTATCGGCATCGTCACCACCGCCAGCTTCGCGCTCGGCGTCGCCCTCATCAGCCGCGCCAAGAGCGTCACGAGGAACTTCGACGCCGCCCTCTTTGGCAACCTGCTCGGCGTCAGCTCCACCGACCTCTGGGTCATCGCCGGCGTCCTGCTCTTCACCGTCCTCGTCATCTTCTTTCTCTACAAGCAGATCCTGTTCCTGACCTTCGACGCCGAAGTCGCGCCGATCTACGGTGTGCCCGTCGGCTGGATCGATACGCTGTTCGCGCTGGTCCTCGCCGCGACGATCATCGCCTCGATCCGCATCATGGGTGTCACCCTCATCGCCGCCTCGCTGGTCATTCCGCCCGTCACCGCCCGCCTGCTCACCGACCGCTTCGCACGCATGCTGCTCCTCTCGAGTGCGATCGGCGCACTCGTTGCGGGAGCCGGCATGTTCCTCAGCTACTACCTCGATGTCGCCTCCGGGGCGAGCATCGTCCTCCTGTCAGCGGCCGTCTTCGCCCTCACCCTCGTCGCCGTCTCGGTGCGCCAGTCGCTCCAGACCGGTCGCTCCACCGTTGCCCTCAACGAGCTCTCCACCACCGAGGTCGAAGCGCTCCGCTAAGCGGACCGTTGGCATCGACGAACGAAACCCGCCCTGCCTCGTTGTAGGAGGTGCAACACAGCACCACCCACGTTCGAGGAAGGACGAAGCTCGATGATGTCTCTGCGCTGGGTCAGGCTCGGTTCACTCGCGGCACTCGCCGCCGTCACCGTGACCGCCACTGCCGCCCTCCTGCCCACCGCCGCGGGCGCCGAGGCGCCCCCGAAGCCGAACGCCGCCTGCTGGGCCGCGCCCATCGATGGCCGCCCCGCACAGCTGCAGGCCGGCGGCACGGAAGGCTGGTACATCTGGAACGACGGCGACGGCTTTCACCTCGCCAGCACCAAGCCCGTCCCCGCTGGGAAGACCTTCACCGCCGTGCTCATGACCGACGGCAAGTTCACCGATGTCTCCCGCATTCGCCTCGAGGGCGCCGACCTCGTCCACACGAAGCTCAAGGGGCACCAGCTGATCGTCGCCTTCCGCACCCATGACGGCATCGACGGCGTGAACTTCCACGTCGACGGCGGCCAGCGGCTCCGCTTCACCCTCCGTGAAGGCAAGCACCGCATCGCCGCCAACGAGATCTACGTCGGCGCGGGCGGGGCGCACCCCGAGCACAATCCCTTCGTGCTCTGCCGCTAACCCGTTCCGCTTGGTGACACGAAGAAGGGGCCCGACGGGCCCCTTCTTCATTGGTGTACGCGAGCCGCGCTACTTCAGCGACTTGATGTAGTCGATCAGCGCCGTGATCTCGTCCGCGGTCAGCTTCGTCCCAAAGTCCTGAGGCATCGTGCTCGCCGGGTAGCCGTCGACGATCTTCGCGTTCGGCGACACGATCGACTCGCGCAGGTACGCGTCGTCGGCCGTCGCCGTGCCGCCACCCTGCAGCGTTCGAGTGCTGCCCGCCAGCCCCTTCCAGGTCGGACCGACGATCTTCGTGCCGTTGATGCTGTGGCATCCGAGGCACGCGTTCTTCGTCGCAATCTGCTGCCCCAGCGCCGCTCCGCCGCTCGCGGCCGTAGCCGTCGCGCGAGGCCGCGAGCCGGACGATGACTCCGCCACCTGCGTCGGCGGCGTCGCCAGCGAGGCGGAAGCCCCTCGCGAGTCTCCTTCGACGCCCAACCCGTTGTAGACCGCGGGCACGACCGCCAGGGCGATCAGGGCGATCACCGCCGCAATGATTGGATAGCGCATAGAGCTCCTCCTGACTTCGGAAACATACGGGCATCGTCACTAGCGAGCCACACCAACCACGATCGTGATACCGGCAACGCGAGCCGAGTGACGTACATCGTCATATATGTCAAAGTACCGATGTTGTGCTGACAGCGCCGCAAGAAACTGCTGTTGTAGGGAAAGGGCCACGCCCTTCCCGGACACCGACAGACCGCTGGCCGGGGAGCGCCTCCCCCGGTCAGCGAGGCGATTCGGTTTCGCCGTTACCGCGGACCGGATCGAGGGCAAAAAGAAAGACCCGCGAGGGCGCCTCTTCCCCGCGAGTCTTTCTGTGCCTGATTTTAAGCATCTTCACCGTGCCCTGACAAGGGTTTGGCCTGTTTTCCGCGATAATTTCTCTATCGCGACTCCGATCACGCCCGATAACACGTCACTTACGCCGCCCCCACCGGCCGATGCCGGCTCTCGTGCACACGCGACTCACATCACGCGTGGTTCGCGGACCGCAGTGATCCGACACGCGTCCTCCCGCGAGTAACAACAAGGTACCCGTCGCCGTGCACGGGTCAGCAGCGTATTGGCAGGAGGAGATTCGATGACACTTGGGGGGAGCCGACGGGTAGGCCGCTTGCCGCTCGTCATGGTGCTCGCAGCCGCGGCCGGCATGGCGCTCGCCGTGCTCTTCGCGACCAGCGGTCCCGGTAGCGCGCACGCCGCCAACGCGAATGTGAACGTCGGCGACGGTGGCCTGCAGTACACGCCGAACCACGTCGCGATCACGGTCGGTGAAAGCGTCACCTGGACCTGGGTCGGCGGGTTCCACGACGTCCAGTCCAACAACTTCGCGTTCAGCTCTGGCGCCCCCCAGCGCGCCTCCGGCCAGACCTTCACGAACACCTTCACCACGCCCGGCACCTTCTGGTACTACTGCTCCGTCCACGCCAAGGCCGAGGACGCCAACGACCAGGGTCAGGGCGCCGGCAAGATGGTCGGCTCCATCACCGTGCTGCCCGGCAAGCCCGGCGCGGTGAACCAGCAGACCACCGCCACCCCGACGGCTACGGCGACTCGCACCGCCACCGCGACCGCGACCGCGACGGCAAGCGCCACGGCGTCGGCCACCGCAACCGCGACCGCCGCGACCACGCCCAGCGCGCCGAAGACCGGCTCCGCCGGCCTGGCCTCGACGTCCGGCGCGGCCGGCATGGCCGTGCTCTGGGTTGCCGTTGCTTCTGTGATGCTGCTCGGCGCGCGCATCGTGAGCCGCCGCAGCCGCTAGCCCTTCACGGGCGCTCGCAACAGAGGGGAGCCTTCGGGCTCCCCTCTGTTGCATTCCCCGCCTCGACCACCCGCCCCTCATCGCTCACCATGGACGGCAGCGGGACGGAGGGCGCACGGCCATGTCCTCGGAGCGCGACTCGGCCACCGTCGCCGGCCAGCTGATCGAGTTCGAGACGGTCCGCAGCCCCCGGCGGCGGCGCACCATCGAGCTATCAGTCGGGGCCGGCGGCAGAGTTCGCGTGTCCGCTCCCGTCTGGACCTCGCAGGCTGAGATCGTGGCGCTCGTCGGCCGCCGCGCCGATTGGATCGCGCGTCAGCGTGAGCGGCTGACACAGCAGGCGCCGCCGCTCGAGTTTCGGACCGGGGACCGCATCCCCTGCCGCGGCCGGGACGTCACCCTCGAGGTCGTCGAGACCGCGCGCCGGCACCCCACGGCGGATCGAGCCGGCGCGGTCCTCCGCCTCGATCTGCCGCACGAGCTCGAACCCGCGGCGCGTGTCGAGGCCGCCCGGTCTGCGCTCGCCGCCTGGCTCCGGCGCGAATGCGCCGCCTACATCGACGGCCAGATCGAGTGGTGGGCGGCGGCCGTTGGACGCACTCCCGCCGCGGTCCGCGTGCGGGACCAGCGCAGCCGCTGGGGCAGCTGTGCCCCGGACGGCACCCTGCGTTTCAACTGGCGTCTCGCCATGCTCGAGCCCGGGATCGTGGACTACGTCATCGTCCATGAGCTCGCGCATCTCCTCGTGCGCAACCACTCGCCGGCCTTCTGGGAGCACGTCGAACGCGTCCTGCCCGACTACCGCGCGCGCAAGGCGGCGTTGCGGACCGCCGGCCGCGTCCTTCCGCTCTAATGCGCGCGCACGAGGGGTAGGGAAATTCGCCACGCTCGCGCGTACCATCCGGCCATGGCGAAGCCAGTCGGTCGCCGAGGCAGGCCTGCGCACCCGGACCTCCTGACGCCCGCGGAGTGGCGCGTCCTGCGCCTGCTCCAGCACGGCCTCACCGACCGCCAGATCGCCCGCGCCCGAGGCACCACCCTCGGCGCCGCGAAGTTCCATCGCCGCAATATCGCGGCGAAGCTCGCGCTCGCGGGACGACCCGCCCTGCGCTTCTGGCGCCCGCGAGCCGCCCCAGGCCGTCTCGAGGAAGGAGTCTCGATGTCACCCGACGCCGCCACCCTGCTCTCCGTGGGCCAGGTCAGCCTCGAAGCTGCCGACATCGACCGCACGGTGACGTTCTTCCGCGACACGCTGGGACTGACGCACCTCTTCACATTCCCCCACCCCACGGGCCATCTCGCGTTCTTCGACTGTGGTGGCCTCCGCCTCTTCGTCACTTCGCACGACGACCGCGCGCCTGAGAAGTCGTCGGTCATCTACTTCCGCGTCGCCGACATCCAGGCCGCCTACGACGCCCTCGACGCACGCGGCGTCCGCTTCGAAGGCGCCCCGCATCTCATCCACCGCCACGACTCGGGAGTCGAGGAGTGGATGGCCTTCTTCCGCGATCCGGACGAGAACCTCCTCGCACTGATGTCGGAGGTAGCCACGGACGCCTGAGGCCGCCTCTACCGCTAGGAAACCCTCACAATTCCACTCAGCGAGCTTTCCGGGCTGCATCGGAATCGTTATCCTGATCCTCGGCGGGTAGGGGCGGGTGCAATCTGTGCTGAGGTTGGCCAGGCGGCGCGTCGTCGCTCTGTTGCTGCTCGTCCCGCTGCTCCTCGCCTCCCCGTCCGCGGCCCTCACCGCCGGTCTGCCGCCGACGCCGGACGCCGGCCCGGCCCCCGTCGCCGCCCTGACCCCCGGCTCGAGCGCGACCGTGAAGGCCGACGGGGACTGCCTCCACATCCGCGAGGCGCCCGCCCTCAAGGCGAAACAGCTCACCTGCCTCCCCGAGGGCGCCGTCGTCCAGATCCTCGACGGCACGCAGTCCGCCGACGGCTATACGTGGCGCAAGGTGCAGTCGGGCGCCATCGTTGGCTGGGCCGCAGAGCAGTTCCTCCAGCCCGCCGATGCCTCGACAGGAGCCTGCCCCGCCTCGACCGCCGCCCCCGCGCAGCAGGTCTCGACGACCACGCGCGGCTTCACCGGCGGCGAGGTGCCAGCGGCCGGTGGCTTCGGCCTCGTCGTCTGGCGCGGCGGCTCAACGGATGACATCGCCACCACCGCCGCCTCCGGCGGCTGCGACCTCTCCGCCGTCTGGGTGACCAACCCCACCGGCGAGTTCGTCGTCTACATCTATGGCGCGCCGGACGTCGTCAACCAGCCATGGCTCACCCGCTTCTCGGCGGGCCAGGTGCCAGCCGGCACCGCTGTCCTCATCGTGTGCGAAGGGCCCACCGCCTCCGCCCTCTCGACGAGCGCCACCGCGCAGGGCGGCGCCGGAGGGCCCGATGCCGCAGCCTCCACGGTCGAGGCGTCAGCCGTCACCGCCGCCGCCCCGGCGATCGCCGCGAAGACCGCGCTCGTGCTCGACGGCGCCTCGGGCAAGACCCTCTTCGACAAGGACGCGCACCTCCCGCTGCCCCCCGCGAGCCTCACGAAGATGGTCACCGCCATCCTCGCCATCGAGCAGGGAGACCTCGATGCCTGGGTGAAGACCGACGTCGACAGCCGCCAGATGGCGGGCAGCTCGCTGATGGGACTGCTGCCCGGCGACTGCTTCCAGCTGCGCGACCTCGTCTACGGCCTGCTGCTTCCCTCCGGCAACGACGCCGCCTTGGCCATCGCACGCCACATCGCAGGTTCGGACGATGCCTTCGTCGACCAGATGAACGCCTTCCTCACCCGCCTCGGCCTCAAGGACAGCCACTTCGTGAACCCGCACGGCCTGGATGCCGCCGGCCACGTCATGTCCGCCTATGACCTCGCCCAGGTCGCGAAGTACGGGATGAGCCTTCCCGTCTTCGCCAGGGTCGTCTCCACCCCGCAGTGGACCGCGAAGGGTTCGCGCACGATCAACCTTCCGAACGTCAACGGCTTCCTGTCGAGTTACCCCGGCGCCGACGGCGTGAAGACCGGCTTCACAGACGCCGCCGGCCGCACCCTCGTCGCCTCAGCCACGAAGAACGGCCGCCGCATCTTCGTCGTCCTGCTGAACGACGATGGCCGCTACGATGACGCGGCGAAGCTCATGGACTGGGCCTTCCAGAACACCAACTGAGCTTCGAGGTCGCTCCGAACCGACCCGGCTGCTACCGTGGGGCGCATCGGCGGCTGTGCCTCGATGCCGCCTCGCTTCGCGAATGGGGCATGATGACAGTCATGCACTCGCCCGCCGCCGCCCGATGAGCGACGCCCCTCTCTCGCCGCCCGCCACCGAAGCGGGGACGTCCAGCCGAGGTCACGCGCCTCGCTCGTTGCGCACGCAATTCGTCCTGTTCGCGTTGATCGGCGTCGGCAACGCCGCCGTGGATGCCGCCGTCTTTACGTTCCTCGTCGCGGTCCTCGACTGGCGGCACGGGATCGCGCCGCTCGCGGCCTCGGTCGTCGGCTTCTGCTTCGGCGCGGCGCACTCCTACGTCTGGAACTCGCGCGTGACCTTCCGCTTCGGTCGCAGCGCGGACAACGCCACGGTCGTCGGTCAGTTCCTCTCGGTCGCCGTTGGGGGTGCGATCGTCTCCGCGATTGCCTTCTCCGTCGTCCGCGCGCTCTGGCCCGACGCCCACACCACACTCGCCGCGAGCAAGCTTGGCGCCATCGCCGTTGGCATGGTCTGGAACTTCTCCCTTCTCCGCGGCTGGGTCTTCTCCCATCGCCGCCGCGAACGCCTCGCCGCCCAGCGCGACTTCGCTCGCCGCACCCCCGACCCGCGATGACATCCGCCGCCCTCCCGCGGGCCGAACGCAGCGTTACTCGGCCCCGCCTCGGCGGGGCCTCCATCGCCCTCGCAATCTGTGGCCTGCTGCTTTCCGCCGTCTACGCCGTCGCAACGGCGCGCATCCCCCTCGCGCGCTACTTCCCCGAGGCCGGCATCACAGTCGACTTCGTCAAGATGCTCGGCCCCGGCTGGGAGCGCCCCACCATCGAGTACGTCGACGTCGTGCTCATCACCTTTGCCCTCTACCTCGGCGCGCTCGCGGCCGTCTGGCGATCGCACACGGACATCCCCCGCTGGCTCCTCTTCGGCATGCCGGCCGTCTTCGCCCTGATCCTCCTCTCGATGTACCCGCCGACAGCGGTCGACATGTTCCATTACCAGGCCTCGTCACGCGTGCTCTGGGTGCACGGCGAGAACCCGCTGACCGTCGCCCCCGGGAACTTTCCCTACCCCATCGGCTACAGCTGGGCCGGCCAGCCTGCCCCGTACGGTCCGCTCTGGCCGATCCTCGCCGCCCCCGCCGTGCTCTTCACCGGCGACCACTACCTGCTCGGCCTCTACGGCTTCAAGCTGATCGCCGCCGCGAGCTACCTCGGCTGCGCCGTCATGATCTGGCGCATCATTGCCCACACCCGCCCTGGCGAGGAGACGCTCGCGGTCGTCCTCTTCGCCTGGAACCCGTTCGTCGTCCTCCGCGTCGTGGGCAACGGCCACAACGACCTCGTCATGATGCTGTTCCTCTTGCTGGCCCTCGATCTGGCCCTCCGCCGCCGCTGGAACTACGCCTTCGTCGCCTTCGCCTGCTCCGCCCTCGTGAAGTACGTCAGCCTGCTCCTCGGTCCGCCGCTCCTCATCTACCTGCTCGCGCACGCCGAGGGCACGCCGCGTCAGAAGCTCGGTGTCGCCGCCCAGGCCGTCGGCCTCGCCGCACTGACCGTGATCGTCGTCTTCGCCCCGCTCTGGGACGGCCTCGCCACCTTCGATACCGTCCGAGCTGAGGCGGACAAGGTCATCACCTCGACGCCCCTGCTCATCGGCCTCCTGCTCTCCGGCCCGCCCGAGGACCCCCACACCGTCGAGCGCGCCCGTACGGTGCTGCGCCTCGTCTTCCTCTGTCTCTACTTCCCCTTGGTCTGGCAGGCCCGCCGCAGTTTCGATCACCTCGCCGTCGCGAGCTTCACGATCCTCTTCCTCTACATCCTGGTTCCCACCGGCTGGTTCCGCCCCTGGTACATGCTCTGGCCGGTCACCCTCGCCGCCCTCCGCCCGAGGAGCTGGCTGGCCGCGGTCCTCCTCGCCATCACCTTCGCCTGCTGCTTCCCCGACCTCATTGAGCAGTACCGCAACAACTGGACGTTCCTCGCCGAGTACAAGAAGGCAGTGGCGGCGCCGATCGTCGTCGCCTTCGGCCCGCCCGCCCTGGTCTGGCTCGCGGGCGTCGCCTGGAAGCGCGGCTGGATGCTCGGCGCGAGCCGTGCACCCGTCGACGCGAGCGGCCGAGC
>JAIBBD010000106.1 GCA_019694855.1 Dehalococcoidia bacterium | reverse complement strand
GTCGGTAGACACCCGGTAGCGGGGCCCTGACGCGACAGGGCCCCCGATCACTCGGAGGCCTTGCCATCACTGCCATGTCGTTGGTGGCGGGGGTGGGATTTGAACCCACGACCTTCGGGTTATGAGCAGCTGCCCAGCCCGTACCACTGCGTACCGGATCGTGCCCTCTTGCAGGGGTTTCGCCGGTCATCGTACGCCTGTCGTGCCAGCCCGTACACCCCCGTCACGCGCCGCACAGTAGAAGGAACAGTAGAGACGTCCGGGCCGTTCGGACGGGGCAGCGGCCGCGTTGACGAGCGACTGCGCGGCCATCGCCAGCAGCGTCCGCGACGCCGGCGGCTCCATGCCTTCTGGCGATCGTCGGGTTCTCCTGACCGCTTCCCACACTTCCCCTCGTGGGGCCAGCTGCTCGCGCCGGTCAGCTCGGGTGGCGGCGGCGGGTGCCCCGCCGGCCTCGCCGGTCCCAGTTCAGAGGGGTGTGCTGGTCAGCAGCGCTGCCGAGAGCAGATTCATCGAGCGCGTTGCGCTGGCGTCAGCGGAGTCCATCCCGTGGGGACGACGATGACGGGTTGCTGTGCGTGGTGCGTGAGACGGGAGCTGCTGGCGTGGGTGACCCGGCCGAGCAACCCGCCTGTTCGACCGGAGCCGATCACAATGGCGTCGGCGTGGGCTTGCGCTGCGCAAGCGAGGACGCCCTCGTCGATGGTGTTGGCTTCGACCATCCGGTGGGAGTGGTCGACGCCTGCCTCGGCGAGCGGGCGGAGCCAGTGGTCGCGCAGCAGCGCTTCTCGCTCTCGGCGCCAGGTCCGCATGGTGTCGGGGGTGAGCCCGTCCTTGAGGAACTCCTCGTTGAAGGTGAGGACGTGGACGGCGACGACCGTCGATCCGAGGGGTGCGGCGAGGTGCGAGGTCCATTCGACGGCGCGCTGGCTGCTCGCCGACTGGCTCACAGCGACGACCACGGTGCCGAGCGGGCGGGGCTCCGGAGCGGACGCGGGTTCCGTCGTGTCATCGTTCATGTCGTTACCTCACAGGTTCGAGGGGTCGTCATCGAGTCAGCCAGTCGCTGGACGCAACATGCTTTGGTCACCGGCCAATACATCGTACTACGATCTAATCGTGTCCGGCCGAGCCATTGCGACCCCGAGGCCTGCGGCGGTCTTGCTCCAAGAGCCGCGGCGGCGCCTGTTGGTCATGGTGCTGGCCACGGGTCTCGCCGGCGGATTGGTGGGTGCTACGTACCTGGCGCTGCTCGAGGTCGTGGAGGGGGTGCTGGGGCCGGAGTCGTGGGCTCCCGGAGCCCACGTCCTCGTGCTCGTCGGCGTGGGCGGTGTCGTGGCGCTCGCGACGCGGCTGCTGGGCCGCCCGGCAGATGTGGAGCTGTTGGTGGACAACATCCACGTCCTCGGGGGCGCGGACGAGGTCCGCAGCCTCGGATCGCTCATCCCGGTCTCGCTGCTGTGCATCGGAGCGGGCGGGGCGCTGGGTCCCGAAGCGCCGTTGGTGACGACCACAGGAACCCTCGGCTCGTGGGTCGGCAGACGCTCCCGGCTCGGCCGGGACGACCGCCGGATCGTGAGCATCGCAGGGATGGCGGCCGGGTTCACGGTCCTGTTCGGTGCACCGCTCGGCTCCGCGATCTTCGCGCTCGAGATCCTGCACCGCCGGGGACTCGAGTACTACGAGGCGATTCTGCCCTCTGTGTTCGGCGCTCTGTGCGGCTACGGGGTGTACACCGCTGCGACCGGCTTGGGCCTCGAGCCGATCTTCGACTTCCCGACGTCGGTGCCCCTGACCGTCGCCGACCTCGGGTGGGGCGTGGCCGCCGGGGTCGGTGGAGCCGCAGTGGCGGTCGCGTTCACGTACCTGTGCGCCGGTCTGCGGTTGGCGTGCAAACCGGTCCCCGAGGCAGTCCGCCCCGTCCTCGGAGGACTCGCCCTGGTCGTGCTTGCGTTGGTGAGCCCCTTTGCGCTCACCAACGGCGAAGCCCAGATCACCGCCCTGGCAACGTCGCACGTCGCCGTCGCCACGTTGCTCGGGGCCGCCGCTGTGAAGCTGGTGGCCTCGGCGGTGAGCCTCATCACCGGCTGGAAGGGGGGCTTCATCATCCCGCTCTTCTTCGTCGGCTTCTGCCTCGCACGTGCCGCCGCCGGGCACACGCCAGGAGGAGACGAGTGGATCCTCGCGGCCGGGCTCATGGCAGCTTGCAACGTCGGCGTCACCAAGACCCCGATCGGCTCCACGCTCGTCGTGACCGAGATGGCCGGGATGGGCGTGCTCCCGCCGACGCTCATCGCAGCCGTGGTCAGCATGGCCCTGACCTCGAGCGTCGGGCTGATCGACACGCAGCGCCGCCGTCTCGACGGATCGAGCAGCGAGGAGGAGACCGATGGCTGAACCGCTGACGGAGTCCCAGTACCGATCACTGGCGCAGTTCCGCCACGCCCTGCGCCGGTTCCAGCGATTCTCGGAGGAGGCGGCGCGGACTGCGGGACTCACGCCATCGCAACACCAGCTCCTGCTCGCGGTGCGGGGGTTCGAAGGCCCCAGTGCGCCCTCGATGACCGAGATCGGCGAAGCCCTTCAACTCCAGCTCCACTCCGCGGGCGAGCTCGTCGCCCGAGCGGAGGCGAACGGCCTCGTCGAGCGGGCGCCCGATGCTGCCGACCGCAGGCGCACCCTCGTGCACCTCACCACCGAAGGAAACTCCAAGCTCGAAGGACTGTCGTTCCAGCACCGCGACGAGCTCCGGCGCTTCCGACGCGAGATGAACGACGTGCTGCGGGAACTGGACTGACCTCCCGAACCCACACACGCAGCTGGCCCCGGTTACACAAACGTCCAAGCGGCCAGATCACAGCGCTCCAGGTGGGTTGGCGCCTCGAACGGAGGAACCGACGCTGAGGTCACGCCGCCGCTGGCGATCCGCCCCGATCCGCGCCGCCCGGGCCATCGGCCGTGCCGTCGCCTCGGCGTGCGGCGAGCGCCTGGCGCTCGGCCTGTTCCGAGCGGGTCGCCCACACCACACCGCCGATCATGCCACCGAAGCCGAGGCCTCCCCAGAACGCGACGAAGGCACCGAGCCCCAACAACGCACCGATCCCCTGGCCAGCAGCGAGCAGCGCGGCGGACACCACCATGAACGCGACAACCACTCCCACGACCACGCTCACCCGGAACGCTCGCACCGCAGCGTCGCCCGGGTCGGGAGGGACCACACCTTGACCTTCAATAGCCTCCATCATATTTCTAGCCTATACTAGATTTATTCTCCCGGTGCTGCGCTAGGTTGACGGCATGGAGCAGCTGCCAGCACGGCCCGATCCCGGGCAGGGCGCAGCGGCGCAGGACGCGTCGGTGCTGCAGGTGCAGGCTCGAGCTCTGGGTGACCCCACGAGGTTCCGATTGTTCCGCCTGATCGCCGAGGCGCACGCGCCGATCGGGGTGGCCTCGCTCAACGAGACGTTCGGCCTCAACCACAACGCAGTGCGCCAGCACCTCTCGAAGCTCGTGGCTGCCGGCTTGGTCACCGAGGAGACGGCCCGCGCCGACGGGCCGGGTCGGCCGAGGCTCGTGTACTCGGTGCACCCGTCAGCCGACAGCCGATGGGGCGTGACCAGCCCGTACGAGCGCCTGTCGGTCCTGCTCGCGGAGCTCGCAGGCACGGGAGATACTGCGGTTGCGGTCGGGCGCCGAGCCGGCCTGCGGCTGCGTCTCGGTCACCGCGCCATCAGCAACGAGCCGACCGCAGCGCTCGTCGATGCCATGGCTCGCCAGGGGTTCGACCCGGTGGCACACCAGGAGGGCACAGAGGCCCAGGTGACCTTGCGGGCTTGCCCGTTCGAGACCGCCGTGCACGCCGACGCGCGCACCGTGTGCGAGCTGCACCTCGGGCTCGCTCGAGGTGTCGCCGAGGCCATCGGCGGCATCGAGGTCACTGATCTCGCTCCGACGGACCCGAGCGAGCCCCGCTGCGTGCTCCGCTGCCGCCTGACCGAAGGCCAAGGCACCGGCCCCACCATGTGAGCGTGGAGCTGCACGGTCTCGGTCGACACGATCGGCAGGGCGGGCAGTCACCCCGATGAGGCCTGCCGCGAGCGGCGGAGCGCTCTGCAGGCTTCCCAGATGAGTCCGGCGAACGCTGCTGACCAGGCGGTCAGGGCAACGGCGAGGGCGGCTCGTGGGATCCATCCCATCCCGTCGAGGTCGATGGCGTCGAGCATGCGGAACGTTGCTGCGCCGTACATGCCGAGGGGGAAAACGAGTGCCCAGTAGGACGGGTGGTAGCGCAGCGGTACGCGGTTGAGGACGTGGCGCCAGATCCCGATGGCCACCATGAGCGGGAACCAGAACGTGGCAGTCGCCCATGCCAGCACGACGATGCCCTCGATGAACGGGGCGAGCCGTTCGATGCGGTCCGAGGCAGCTTGGGCGGTGAGCAGGTTCGACCCGGCGAGCACGGTGATGGCGACAGCGCCAGCGGCGATCCAGGCGGGCGGGTCGGCTTC